>JAMLIQ010000001.1 GCA_023954095.1 Burkholderiaceae bacterium
CTGCTCCGGACTCTTGAAGAGCTGAATCTTTTCTCCGTCGAAAGAGGAGATGGCACTGTTGGTCGTGCCGAGATCGATTCCGACGTATTTCATGCCCCCACCTTCCTCAGCATTACCGTGCCTTGTTTGCGCAGGCCGTTCGGCCCCATGATGATCGGTTCCACCATCTGATCGACGAGGAGCACGTCGTCAGGGCCGAAGTCGCCCACGTTCAAGGCGGAAGCCGCCATGCCTGGGTCGAAAGGTTGCCCCTCGACGTTGACCAGCTTCAGGCCGTTCGACTCGAGGCTTTCCTCGACCTTCTTCTGGAAGTAGCGGATCTGGTTGATATAGCGGCCTGATTCGCCCGCATCGAGCTTGCCGACCACCTTTCCGAATAGACGCGAGAAGCGCCAACTCTCGACTGCGATGTCGATCAGCGATTGCTCCATCTGTTCAGTGCCTTCGGTCTGCTGAGTCATCAAGCCCCTCCCTGTAAGTTACGCCTTGTCGGCTTTTCCGCTTTGTTGCTGTCGTTGAATCCATTGGTTGATGTCGACCCTGGAGAATCGCCACGTTCCACCAACTTTGAACGCAGGAATCTGCTTGGCTGCTGCCAACCGATAGATCGTCCTCTCCGTGACCTTCAGGAAGTCAGCGACCTGCTTGAGGGTGAGGATCTCCCCCTCGTCAGCACTGGATGTCATGGTTGCAACCAATCGTGAAAAACGTGTTCAGGATAGTACAAAATTTTCAAGTCCGCACCATCTTGGTGCCATGCTGCGGGAATTTTTGGCAATAAAGACTGATCGTGATGTTTTCACCACTCACGCGCCTCAGACCGACAACCTCACATGGGCATTCGGCATCGCTGCCAGATGCCCCCGAAGAAACGCCTGCAGGTGATCTGCAACTCCGCGCTCAGGACCGAATCGCAGACCGCGCTCCCCACGACGGCGAGCAAGTGCGCGGGGGCGACCGCGTCGCCCTCGGATGCGCCCGTTGTGTACAATCACGCCTACGGTGGCTACGTCCGTGTGGCAGGGAAGTTTCCTCTAGTGGGGAACTACACCACCAAAAAATTGCCTTTCTAGTCAACAGGTAAGCAAGGCATTGACAACACAGGCGACCTGGAAGTGGTCGCTTTTTTCTGCCGCTTTCCCACGCCCAGGCGGAAAAGGAATTGGCGCTTCCCTACGCGCGGAGCGACGGGTGCGGCTTGCAGTTGAATGGCTTTCAGGGCTTACGTTGCGAAAGCTCTCTCCTTCGACGCCTTAGATCCTTCAGGTACGTGGCTCGCCTTGGGCGTTGACGGTAATGGTGCGCCCGGGTGGGGACGCCATCTGGATTCGGTGCTCCTCGCCTCGGAAACTGTAGGTGACGTCCCAATACGCGGTGTGTGCCTGGCTGGGCACATCTTCACAGCGCTGCACATCTTGCGCTGCGCCCGATGAGGTTCCGTTGGTTCCGCCGATTTTGGAGCCGATCACTGCACCCGCGATGGCGCCGCCCGCAGTAGCGATGTCCTTGCCACTACCGCCGCCCACCTGGTGGCCAAGGACGCCGCCGAGCAAGGCGCCAAGCACTGCTCCGGGGGCGTTCACCTCGCTTTGGGGCGCTTGCTCACGCTCGATCCAGCAGCGTTTCTCGGGCGTTCCCACTACGGCGCGAACGGAAGTAACGTCCGCCTCGAACAGGCGTTCGTCCTTGCGCTGGCGGTAATTGGGCGCGGCGATCGGTGCGGGCGCATAGCGGGCTTCGTCGAGGTGCGCGTCGCGGCGGATCTCCCGTACCGAGGAAATGCGGTTGTTCATCCCCATGGCAGAAAGCGACGGGTACTGGCCCGGACGCAACACCATGCATCTGCCATTGAAGTGGGCGTCGTCGCAGACTTCCCAGTAGCGCTCGCCCACCACCACGGCGGACGACGCCCGGTCGTTGAATCCCTCCGAGCGCAGGTTTTCCAGGGACCGGTCTGTGGTGAATGCGCGGCCGGCAAAACCCTCTTGTCCGAACAGCGCAATTTGCGCCGTCTCCGGCGAAGGCTCAGGTGCTTTTCTGGCAACCCTGCGAACCGAAGAAATCCGGTCGTTCAGGGCTGTCCCCCGCAGGTTGGGATATTCGCCCGGCCGAAGGATGATGCAGCGGCCATTGAAGCGAACATCTTCGCAAGCCTCCCAGTCGTCCGGCCCGGTCACCACCAGGGACGAAACCCGGTCGTTGAAGCCCTTGCGACGCAAGTCCTCGACTCGCGTCAGGGTGGTGTATGAGCGACCGCCAAAGCGCCTGTCCTCGTAAAAGGTGATTTGCGCAGCCGGCGGCGCCGGCGCGTAGCGTCGCTCGTCGACGCGTGCGTCCCGGGCGATGGCGCGGGCAGAGGAAATCCGGTCGTTCATTCCCATCGCCGCCAACGAGGGGTACTGGCCGGGACGCAGCACCACGCAGCGCCCGCCAAAGCGCGCGTGTTCACACACTTCCCAGCGCTGGTTCTCGACGATGGCAGAAGAGGCGCGGTCGTTGAAACCAAAGCGCTCAAGATTGCCGATGCGGCTTTCGGTGGTGAAGGAACGGCCCGCAAAGCCCTGTTCTTGAAAGAAAGTGACTTGAGCGCTGACCGGCACGGCCAGGGTCCATAGCAGGGTCATCCATGCCGTCTTGGAGAGTATGTTCATCGCGGGTGCCTATACGGGTTGGTGACAGAAGACAAATGAATGCACTTGCTCCACCATAGGCCCGCGAATGGGCTCGCCAAGTAGGAAACGGCGCCGCGATGGCGCCAGACGCGCGTGCCACGACCGGCTAAAGCGTCAATGCCGAACCGTCGACAAATACCTTGAGTTCATGGCGCGCAAAGGCTTGCCAGCACTCATCGCGCGTCAGCGGCGCAGTGACAATGACGGCCACCCGGTCGGTGGCCTGGGTTTCGCGTGCAAAGTCCACCGACAGGTCTTCGTCTGATAGATGGGCTGCGGCAAAGGGGTGACGGCGCTCTATGTAATGCAAGTCTGTCGAAGCGTGCGCCCACAACGCCAAGCCATTGGACAACAGGAAATTGAAGGTCCCATGCCGAGCGATTCCCGCCGATAGCTCGCGCAGGGTCAGCGTCAGCTCCGCCACGCTGGGCAACTGCGCGTGCGACTTGGAAAGCTCCTGCATGAGCCAGCAAAAAGCACGCTCGCTGTCGGTGTCTCCTACCGGATGGAAGCTGCGGTGCAGATGCGGCTGAAAGTCTTTCAGATCCCCGTTGTGTGCAAACACCCAGTAGCGCCCCCACAGCTCACGCACAAAGGGGTGGCAGTTTTGCAAACTCACCACGCCCTGCGTGGCTTTGCGGATGTGCGCGATGACGTTGCTGCTCTTGATCGGGTAGCGCCGAATCAGCTCGGCCACCGGTGAGTCGACAGCGCGTTCGTGGTCGACAAAGTGGCGCACGCCCCTGCCTTCAAAGAAGGCGATTCCCCAGCCATCGCTGTGGTCCCCCGTGCGGCCGCCCCGCTGCGCGAAGCCGGAGAAGCTGAAGCGCACGTCGGTGGGCGTGTTGCAGTTCATTCCAAGGAGCTGGCACATGATTCTTTGGGCTCGTTGCAGGACTATGGCCTGGGGGCAGCGGCGCGCAAGCGCCAGGCCGCCAGCATGGCGACGGTGCAGAGCATCGCGAGCATCAAAAACGTGTCGCCAAATGCCGCAATGCGTGCTGGGCTCGATCCTTGCGATGCCAGAGAAGCACCATGCGCCGCAAGGCGCCACTCAAGCACGATGCCGCACAGGCTCACCCCGGCCGCACCGCCCAGCATGCGCAGAAAGCCAATGGCACTGGAGCCCTGAGCAATCAGTGCCTTGTCCAGCGGGCGCATGGCACCAAGGTTGAGCGAGGGCAGGATGAACCCGAGCCCGATGCGTCCCAAGATGGCAAAAGCGACCAGCAGCCACAGCCCCGAATCAAGCCGCACCAGCACCATCAAGGCGAATGAGAGTGCCAGCAAAAAGAGCCCCACCGAAACCAGCACATGCGTCGGTTGCCGGTCCGCGAGTCTGCCCACAACAGGAATGGTCACTGCAAGCACAATCCCTGCCGGCAGCAAGATCGTCCCCACCAACGAGGCCGAAAGCTGCAGCCCCAGCTGCATGAAAACCGGCAACAAGTAGGTGGAGCCGAACAAGGCCGTTCCGTAGATAAAGGCGACGATGCTGCCCATGGTGAACTGCCGGTAGCCAAACAGGCGCAAATCCATCAGCGGCCGGCGCCCGGTGCGGGCCAGTCGCGCCTGCCACCAGATAAAAAGTGCGGTGCAAGCCGCCGCGCCGCCCAGCAGAGCGAGCGCCCGCTCCGGCGGGCCCTGGTGCAGTTCCACCAGGCCATTGAGCAGGCAGAGCGTGCCCACGCTTCCCAGCAGCAGCCCCCGCCAGTCCAGGGTTTCGCCTTCGCCGCCCGCTGCAACTCCGCCTGGCGCCGTGCTGGGCACGAATTTGAACGCCAGCCAGAGCGAGGCCAGGCAAAACGGCACCACCATGAAAAAAATCGAGCGCCAGCCAAACCAGTCCACCAGCAGGCCGCCGATGCTGGGCCCCAGCGCCGGCGCGAGCACTACGCCCATGCCAAAGACTCCGCTGGCGCGCCCCTGCTCGTCTGGCTGGAAGGCATAGAGGATGACGACTGCCGGAATGGGCTGGACGATGCCCGCCGCAAGACCTTCAGCAACCCGCCCCACCAAAACCATGGGGAAATTGCCAGCGGTGCCACCCGCAATTCCGCCCCCCAGCAGCAGCAGCATGGAGCCGACATAGGTCATTCGGTAGCCAAAGCGCGCCAGCAACCAGGGGGTGGTGAGCATCGAGGCGGTCATTGCCACCATGAACCCCGAAGCCACCCACTGCGCCCGCCCCTGGTCCAGCGAGAAATGCTGGCTCATGTCCGGAATGGCGACGTTGACCACCGTGGACGACATGATCGACGCCATCGTGCCGACCATGACCGACAGCAAAACCAGCCAGCGGTAGCGCTCGCCGTAGCGTGCGCGCAGCGCCTGCAGACTGCTCGAAGCGCCAGCCACTCACATCTCGCTCAGCTGCGATCGGACCAGAGCTTGCCGCCGGTGGCCCAGTTCTCCCGCTTCACGTCCGTGATCAGGATGTCCACCGATTCCGGCGCACCGCCGAGGATTTCGACGGAAACGCGTGTGATCTCTTCTGCCAGGCGGCGCTTTTGTTCGACGGTGCGGCCTTCCATCATTTCGACGTGGTAGGTGGGCATGGCATTCCTTTGAAAAAACAATCAGATATCGGCGGCAGCCGCCTGCGCGCAAGCCGCGCAAAGACAGCGCCGCTGCCGGTCTTGGCTTGCAACGCGCGCCAGAGCGAGCGGCGACACCCGCGTGCCCATGCACCAGCATTGCGCGGCGTCCTCGCAAGCTGCCATGCTGCACGCGTTGTCCTGCTCGCACAGCGGGCAACGCAGCGCAGCAGCGGTGGCAGATTCGGGCAACGGTGTTGTCATGGTGAGTGGGTCAGCGGCGGTGATGCCGCGGGGCGGCAATTAGCGTGCCGCGTTCGAGTGTAGAGCTTTGCAAAAAAATGGCGTGGCACCCGGTCAGTACCACGCCAAAATTCTATGAAAATCGGCCTCTAGCGCTTATCCAGTAAGCGTTTGCAGCACTCAATTTGATAGCATCTGTCGGTCGATGATGCGGGCTGTACCGATCAGGCCGCCGCCTTCACCTTGAGCCGCCAGGCGTGCAGCAGCGGCTCGGTGTAGCCGCTGGGCTGCTCCTTGCCCTTGAAGACCAGCTCGCAGGCAGCCTGGTAGGCCATGCTGGTGTCGAAGTTGCCGGCCATGCGCTGGTACAGCGGGTCGCTGCCGTTCTGCTGGTCGACCACCGCAGCCATGCGCTGGAAGGTGGCCTGGATGCGGCCTTCGCTCACCACGCCATGCAAGAGCCAATTGGCCATGTGCTGGCTGCTGATGCGCAGCGTGGCACGGTCTTCCATCAGCCCCACGTTGTGGATGTCGGGCACCTTGGAGCAGCCCACGCCCTGGTCCACCCAGCGCACCACATAGCCCAGGATGCCCTGTGCGTTGTTGTCCAGTTCCTGCTGGATTTCTTCGTCGCTCCAGTTCGGATTGGCGCTGACGGGAATGGTCAAGAGGCCGGTGAGCAGGTTGTCGCGCTCGGCGTTGGCGTCGATCTTTTCCATTTCCTTTTGCACGTCGCTCACCAGCACCTGGTGGTAGTGCAGGGCGTGCAGCGTGGCGCCCGTGGGGCTGGGGACCCAGGCGGTGTTGGCGCCGGCCCTGGGGTGGGCGATCTTTTGCTCCAGCATGGCCGCCATCAGGTCGGGCATGGCCCACATGCCCTTGCCGATCTGCGCCTTGCCGCGCAGCCCGCACGAGAGGCCGACGAGCACGTTGTTCTTCTCGTAGGCCTGGATCCAGGCGCTGGTCTTCATGTCGCCCTTGCGGATCATGGGGCCGGCGTACATGGCGCTGTGCATCTCGTCGCCAGTGCGGTCCAGGAAGCCGGTGTTGATGAAGGCCACCCGGCTGGCGGCTGCGGCGATGCAGGCCTTGAGGTTGACGCTGGTGCGGCGCTCTTCGTCCATGATGCCCAGCTTGACGGTGTTCTCCGGCAGGCCCAGCAGTTGCTCGACGCGGCCGAACAGTTCGCTGGCAAAAGCGACTTCGGCGGGGCCGTGCATCTTGGGCTTGACGATGTAGACGCTGCCCTTGCGCGAGTTGCGAATGCCGTCCTTTCCGTGCCCCTGCAGATCGTGCAGGGCGATGGTGGTGGTGACCACAGCGTCCAAGATGCCTTCGGGAATCTCACGCACCTGGCCTTGCTTGTCGGTCCACAGGATGGCCGGATTCGTCATCAGATGACCAACATTGCGCAGGAACATCAGTGAGCGGCCGTGCAGGCGCACTTCGCCGCTGCCGGCCGGCGCCGTGTAGACGCGGTCAGGATTCAAGCCGCGCGTGAAGGTCTTTCCGCCCTTGGCGACTTCTTCGGTCAGCGTGGCTTTGAGGATGCCCAGCCAGTTGCTGTAGCCCAGCACCTTGTCGTCGGCGTCCACCGCGGCCACCGAGTCTTCCAGATCGAGAATGGTCGAAAGCGCGGCTTCGAGCACCAGGTCGCTCACGCCGGCGGCATCGGTCTTGCCAATGGGGGTGCTGCGATCGATGCGAATGTCCAGATGCAGGCCGTTGTGCTGCAGCAGCACGGACGAGGGGCTGGCCGCGTCGCCCTGGTAGCCCATGAACTGGGCCGGGTTTTTCAGGCCCGTGCTGGCGCCGCCTTGCAGTGCGACGACCAGCGCGCCGTTCTCGACGCGGTAGGCGCTGGCATCCCCGTGCGAGCCCTGGGCCAGCGGGGCCGATTCGTCGAGCACGCGGCGGGCGAAGGCGATCACCTTGGCGCCGCGCTTCTCGTTGTAACCAGGGCCTTTCTCGCAGCCATCTGCTTCGGGGATCGCGTCGGTGCCATAGAGCGCGTCGTACAGGCTGCCCCAGCGGGCGTTGGCGGCATTGAGCGCGTAGCGGGCGTTGAGAATGGGCACCACGAGTTGCGGGCCGGCTTGCAGCGCCAGCTCGTCGTCCACGTTGGCGGTGGTGGCCTGGACTTCGGCGGGCTGGGGCACGAGGTAGCCGATCTGCTCCAGGAAGCTGCGGTAGGCGAGCATGTTGGTGATGGGGCCGGGGTTGGCCTTGTGCCAGGTGTCGAGTTCCGCCTGCAAACGTTCGCGCTCGGCCAGCAGGGCGATATTGCGCGGGGCGAGATCGCTGACGATGTCCGCAAACCCCCTCCAGAAGGCGTCGGTGTCGACGCCGGTGCCAGGCAGCACCTGTTCGTCAACGAAGCGCTGGAGCGTGGTGGCCACTTGCAGGCCGTGGAGAGTGGTGCGATCGGTCATGGGGGAGCCTCGGTAGGAATCGGGAAATGGCAGGACGCCCGGCTGGCGGAAATTCCGGCCAGGGCGGCCACTGCCTCTGGCAGAGACTTTATTCGAAATCAATTGAACTATAAACAGCCTGAAAAGTTGAGAACCAGTGACTTATTTGCAAAGATCAGGCGCGTCCACCGGTCGCTACGGAAGTGAATACGGCATCATCGCAATCAAATAAATAGCTGTCAGCGCCCGCCAGACAAGCGCTGGAGGCAAATTCAGTCAAAATTTTCCGTCTTGGCCTGGGTCTTGTCGACCGCACGCTCCAGGAAAACCCCTTGTCTCCATAATCGGCACCCATGGACAAACTCAAGGCTTTCGAGTCTTTCGTATCGGTCGCCACGCGTGGCAGCCTTACTGCGGCGGCGCGGGCGGAGGGCGTGGCGCCCGCCATCATGGGGCGGCGGCTCGATGCGCTGGAGGAGCACCTGGGCGTCAAGCTGCTGGTACGCACCACGCGCCGCATCAGCCTGACGCACGAAGGAAGCGCCTTTCTGGAAGACTGCCAGCGCGTGCTCGCCGACGTGGCCAATTCCGAGGCCAGCGTCTCGGCCGGCGGCATCAAGGCCAGCGGGCATTTGCGCATCACGGCGCCGGCCGGATTCGGCCGCCGCCATGTGGCGCCGCTGGTCCCCCGTTTTCGCGCGCAGCACCCCGAGGTCACGATCTCGCTCAACCTGAGCGACCGCGTGGTCGATCTGGCGGGCGAGGGCTTTGACTGCGCCGTGCGCGTGGGCGATCTGCCCGATTCTTCGCTGGTCAGCGTGCGCGTGGCCGACAACCGGCGGCTTTGCGTGGCCACGCCGCAGTACCTGGCCCAGCACGGCACGCCGGCCGAGCCGGCCGATCTGGCGCAGCATGCCTGCCTGACCTTGTCGAGCGAGGCCTCGCAAACGCGCGGCTGGGCGTTTTGCATGCCCTTGCCGGGTGGCGGCAGCGAGGTGACGCATCTGCGTCCGCGTGGGCCGCTGGATTGTTCGGACGGCCAGGTCTTGTTCGACTGGTGCCTCGCCGGCCACGGCATTGCCTGGCGCAGCACCTGGGAAGTCGAACGTGAGATCGCCTCGGGCCAGCTGGTGGCGGTGCTGGAAGACTATGCCGCGCCGCCCAACGGCATCTACGTCGTCTTTCCCCAGCGCAAGCACCTGCCACTGCGGGTGCGCTTGTGGATCGAATTTCTCAAACACCACTATGGCCAGCCGCAGTTCTGGCAAACCGGAGTGCCCGCGTGATCCTGGAATCGTTTCTGGCCTTCTTCCATTTGGTCGCCATCTTCACCATGGTGGTCTTCATGGCAAGCGAAGCGGCGCTGTGCCGCACCGAATGGATGAATGCCGCAGTGGTGCACCGCCTTGTGCGCTTGGATCTGATCTACGGCATCTTCGCGCTCAGCGTGCTGCTGGCGGGGCTGGCGCGCACGTTCTGGGGTGTCAAGGGCGTGGCCTGGTACTGGAGCCAGCCGTTGCTGCACCTCAAGCTCGGGCTGTTTCTGGTCATTGTGCTGATGTCGCTCAGGTCTACCGCTTCCTTCTTGCGCTGGCGCCGCAACCTGGTCGCGACAGGCGCGCTGCCGCCGCCCGACGAGGTGCGCGCCACGCGCCGCTGGATCATGATCGAAACGCATTTGATTGGCCTGGTGCTGCTGGCTGCGGCGCTGCTCGCGCGCGGCGTGCTGACGCGCTGAAATACGCTGTCTTCAGACAGCAAAAAACCCCGCGTCGCGGGGTTTTTCGGGAAGGGCGTCGGTTCACTTTTTCAGGCATTCGCTCATGAAGGCCTTGCGCTCGGCGCCCTTTTTGCCGGCGGCTTCGGCATTGCAGGTTTTCATCTTGCTTTGCTGGGTGGCGGGGGCTTCGGGCTTGTTGCTCAAACAGGTCTTCATGAAGGCCTTGCGCTCCTCACCTTTCATGTCTTTGGCTTGGGCATTGCAGGTCGTCATTTTCGACTGCTGCTTGCTGGGCGCTTTGGCGGCGGCCGAAGCCGTGGCTGCTGGCGCTGCTGCAGCCGCAGCGGGCGCGTCGGCGGCATGGGCGGCGCCGAAAGTGCAGGCAATTCCGAGGGTGGTCAGGGCAAGAAGCTTTTTCATGGGGGCTCCGTTGGAGGAATGGCACGGGGCCAAACCACCCCGCGAGCGCAATATACGCCTGCAGCAGGGGCGGCAGCAGGCGCGGTGGCCTGCCCCGTAAAATCCGCCGATGCTTACCGCAAAAAAACAACTGCTCGCGGCTCTCGCCGACGTGCTGGAGCGCTTTTCCCCCGGCGCTGGCGCCCGCGCCGCGTTCGAGTCGCCCAAGGTGGCCGCGCATGGCGACTTCGCTTGCACCGCCGCGATGCAACTGGCCAAACCGCTCAAGGCCAACCCGCGCGAACTGGCCGAGCGCCTGCGCACCGCGCTGCTGGCCGCGCCCGCGTTTGAGCGCTGGGTGCAGGCCATGGACATTGCCGGGCCGGGTTTTCTCAACATCCGACTCCGAGCCGCAGCCAAGCAGCAGGTGGTGCAAGAGGTGCTGGACACCGGATCGCGCTTTGGCCTGCAGCCCCGTCGTGGCGAGAAGGTGCTGGTGGAATTCGTATCGGCCAACCCGACCGGCCCACTGCACGTGGGCCACGGTCGCCAGGCGGCGCTGGGCGACGCGTTGAGCAACCTGTTTGCCACGCAAGGTTGGGACGTGCACCGCGAGTTCTATTACAACGACGCCGGGGTCCAGATACAGACGCTGACGCACAGCACGCAATTGCGCGCCAAGGGGTTCAAGCCGGGCGATGCCTGCTGGCCCATCGACCCCGAGGATCCGGCCAGCAAGGCGTTCTACAACGGCGACTACATTCAAGACATTGCCAACGATTTTCTGGCCAGGAAAACCGTTCAGGCCGATGATCGCAGCTACACCGCCAGCGGCGACGTGGACGATGTCGAATCGGTCCGCAACTTTGCCGTCGCCTACCTGCGCCATGAGCAGGACAAGGACCTTCAGGCCTTCAACCTCCAATTCGACGCGTACTACCTCGAATCGAGCCTGTACACCAGCGGCCGCGTCGAGGCCACGGTTGAGCGCCTGATTGCCAACGGCAAGACCTACGAGCAGGACGGCGCCCTGTGGCTCAGGACCAGCGACTACGGCGATGACAAGGACCGCGTCATGCGCAAGCAGGACGGCAGCTACACCTACTTTGTGCCCGACGTGGCCTACCACATCGCCAAGTGGGAGCGTGGCTTCACCAAAGTCGTGAATGTTCAGGGCACGGACCACCACGGCACCATCGCCCGCGTGCGCGCGGGCCTGCAGGCGGCCGACGTCGGCATTCCGCAGGGCTACCCCGATTACGTGCTGCACACCATGGTGCGTGTGGTCAAGGGCGGCGAGGAGGTCAAGATCAGCAAGCGTGCCGGCAGCTACGTCACGCTGCGCGACCTGATCGAATGGACCAGCAAGGACGCCGTGCGCTTCTTCCTCCTGAGCCGCAAGCCCGATACCGAATACACCTTCGATGTCGACCTGGCCGTGGCGCAGAACAACGACAACCCGGTGTACTACGTGCAGTACGCCCATGCCCGCATTCATTCGGTGCTCGCGGCCTGGGGCGGCGATGCTTCTGGCCTGGCGGGCGCGGATCTCTCGCCCCTGGACGGGCCGCAAGCCCAGGCGCTGATGCTGCAACTGGCCAAATACCCCGAGATGCTGACGGCAGCCACCGAGGGCGAAGCACCGCACGACGTGACCTTCTATCTGCGCGACCTGGCCGCCAGCTACCACAGCTACTACGACGCCGAGCGCATTCTGGTGGACGACGAACGCGTCAAATCAGCGCGCCTGGCGCTCGTCGCCGCCACAGCGCAGGTATTGCACAATGGCCTGGCGGTGCTGGGCGTGTCGGCGCCGCGCAGGATGTGAAACTCGGCAAGCATATGAACAAGAAACAAACGGGCGGGACCATCGTTGGATTCATTCTCGGCCTGCTGGTCGGCTTGGGCGTGGCACTGGGCGTCGCCGTCTATGTCACCAAGCTGCCCGTGCCCTTTCTGAACAAAGGCGCCACACGCGGCACCGAGCAGGACAACGTCGAAGCGCAAAAGAACAAGAATTGGGACCCGAACTCCCCGCTGTACGGCAAAAGCGGCGCCCGGCCCGCGTCCGGCGCCACCGGGCCGGCAGCAGGTGTCGCGGCAGCGCCAGCGTCGGCGCCAGCGCCGGCGGCCGTGCCGGAAGACCCCTTGGGCGATCTTGCCAAAGCGCGCAGCGCCGCGCCGACGCCACCGGCAGCGGCCGCGCCCGCGGCCGACGTCGATCCCTTTGACTACTTCGTGCAGGCGGGTGCGTTTCGTACCAGGCAGGACGCCGACGCCCAGCGCGCCAAATTGGCGATGCTGGGCTGGGAGGCCCGCCTGAACGAGCGCGAACAGGGCGGCCGCACCGTGTTTCGCGTGCGCATCGGCCCCTTCGTCAAGCGCATCGATGCCGAGCAGCTCAAGGAAAAGCTCGATGGCGCGGGGGTGGAGTCTGCCCTGGTGCGCGTGCAACGCTGAACTTTTCCATTCCGGCCCACTCCCAAGGCCGAACCCCACAGGAGTCTTTTGCATGAATCGACGCGATTTTTCCACCGCCACCGCGGCTACCGCTGGCGCAATGCTCGTCTCGGGCTTTTCGCTGCCCGTGTGGGCCCAGAGCGCCGCGCCCAAGGAAGGCAAGGAGTACACCCGGCTGTCCAAACCCGTCGCCACGGACGCGCCTGCTGGCAAGGTCGAGGTCATCGAATTCTTTTGGTACAACTGCCCGCACTGCAATGAATTCGAGCCCACGCTGGAAGCCTGGCTCAAGACGGCGCCAAAAAACATCGCCTTTCGCAGGGTGCCAATCGCTTTCAACGCCAGCTTTGCGCCGCAGCAAAAACTGTATTACGCGCTGGAAGGCATGGGCAAGGTCGATGAACTGCATTCCAGGTTGTTTCGGGCGATCCACGTTGAGAAGCAAAATCTTTCCAAGGACGACGCAATTTTTGCCTGGATCGGCAAGCAGCCTGGCATGGACCTGGCCAAGTTCAAGGAGATGTACAACTCCTTCACCGTCTCCAACCAGGTCCGCAAGGCTTCCCAGCTGCAGGATGCCTATGGGGTCGAAGGCGTTCCCTCCATGGGTGTGGCGGGGCGGTACTACGTCGACGGAACCATGGCAGGCAGCTTGAAAGCGATGCTCAAGGTCGTTGAGGCGCTGGCAGCCAAGAGCCCATAGCGCGCAAACGCCGCCTTCCCGCAGCCCGCCGACGCGGGCTTTTTTTCGTGGGTGCGTGGCACAATGACTGCAAGATTCGTGCCGCCGCAGGGCGGCTCTGCGCGCCCACTTCGGACCTACGCATGCTCCTGACTTCCCCCTTCCTCCCCCACGGCCGTCGCAGGCGCGCCTGTGCTGTCGTGCTGGGCCTGGCCGCTGCCGTCTGCGCCCTGGCTGCATTGCCTGCGTTCGCGGAGAAAGCCGATCGCAACCAGCCCATGAACATCGAAGCCGACCAGCTGCGCCACGACGCCTTGCAGCAGACCAGCGTTTTCACCGGCCGCGTCGTCGTCACCAAAGGCAGTATCGTGCTGCGCGGGGCCCGCCTGGAAGTGCGCCAGGATGATGAGGGCTACCAGTCGGCCGTGGTGACGGGTGGGGGCGGTCAGCGCGCGTTTTTCCGGCAGAAGCGCGACACCCCCGCGGGCGCACCGGAAGAATTCATCGAAGGCGAAGGGGAAACCATCGAGTACAGCGGCAAGGCCGACACGGTTCGTTTTGTCGCGCGCGCCCAATTGCGTCGCTATAGGGGCGGCGAACTGAGCGACGAGATCACCGGCGAGGTCATCGTGTACAACAACCTCACCGACGTCTTCACCGTTGAGGGCCGCAAGTCCGGCAAGTCGCCGGGCGATGGCGCAGAGGCGGGCGGGCGCGTTCGCGCCATCCTGGCCCCGCGCGATGCGTCGCCCGCCGCCCCTGCGCCCGGTCCGAACCCGGACCTCAAGCCCAGCAGCCGCCTGGAAGGCCCGCGCCGATGAGCGCCACCGAGGCCAGCGAAGCGCTTGGCGAGGCGGCGCCTGGTGCAAGCAGCGAACCGGCGGCTGCGTCGTCGAGCTTGCTGGAAGTGCGCCACCTGGCCAAGGCCTACGGCGGACGCAAGGTCGTCAAGGATGTCTCGCTCAACGTGCGCAAGGGTGAAGTCGTGGGCTTGCTCGGCCCCAATGGTGCCGGCAAAACCACCTCGTTCTACATGATCGTTGGCCTGGTGCGCAGCGACGCGGGCGACATCTTCATCGATGGCCGCTCGGTGGGCAACATGCCGATTCACCGGCGCTCGCGGCTTGGCATGTCTTATCTGCCGCAGGAGGCCTCGATCTTCCGCAAGCTCACGGTGCAGCAAAATGTGCGCGCCGTGCTGGAGCTGCAGCATGGCGAAGATGGCAAGCCCCTGTCCAAGGAAGTGATCGAGGAGCGTCTCACCTCGCTTTTGCAGGAGCTGCGTGTGGAGCACCTGCGCGACTCGTCGGCGCTCTCGCTCTCGGGGGGTGAACGGCGGCGCGTCGAGATTGCCCGGGCGCTGGCGACGCAGCCGCGTTTTATCCTGCTTGACGAGCCTTTTGCCGGCATCGACCCGATCGCCGTGATCGAGATCCAGCGCATCATCGGTTTTCTGAAGGCGCGCGGCATCGGCGTATTGATCACCGACCACAACGTGCGCGAAACGCTGGGCATCTGCGATCACGCCTTCATCATCAGCGAAGGCGAGGTGCTGGCCGAGGGCACACCGACAGAAATCGTCGACAACGCGGAAGTGCGCCGGGTGTACCTGGGCGAGCACTTCCGGATGTAGCGTGATGGGCGCATTCCTTTCTTTGCCTGCGCGCGGTAGTGGTTGGGTCGCATGAAGCCGGGCCTGTCGCTGCGCGTCTCGCAGCACCTGGCCTTGACGCCGCAGCTGCAGCAATCCATCCGTTTGCTGCAGCTCTCGACGCTGGAAATCGCCCAGGAAGTCGAGCAGATGCTGGACGAAAACCCGTTTCTGGAACGCGAAAACGAAGAGGCGCCGCGGGAAGAATTTGGCCTGGCGCATGCCGATATCCCGGCAGAGAGCACAGACGCAAGCATGGAGTTTGCTACGTATTCAGGAGCTGACAACACAAGCACAGCAAGCGCTGAGAGCCAAAATGACTCAGATTTCCCGGCCGACGACCTGCTGGATTGGTCCGGTGACGGAACGCATGAGATGGCGCCGGACGACGCCGAGTGGGGCGGCGACGCCCCCGCGCGAGTGTCCAGCGATTCCGGCGAAGGCACGGGCGATGCGCTCGACCGCGCGCACGAGCACGGCTCGCTCACCGACTTCCTGCACCGCCAGGCGCTGGCGCTGCGGCTCGGGGACATCGACCGCGCGGCGCTCTCCTTCCTGATCGAGTCGCTCAGCGACAACGGCTACCTGGAAGATCCCATCGAGGCGCTGGCCGCAGGCTTGGCGCAGGGGGACGCCGAGGAAGCCGAAGAACTGGTGCACCGCTTTACCGTGGCGCTGCGTTTGTTGCAGAGCCTGGAGCCCACGGGCGTGGGCGCGCGCCATCTGGGCGAATGCCTGAGCCTGCAGCTGCGCGAACTGCAGGCGGACGGCGTGCACGATGCAGTTCTGGTGGCCACGGCGCTGTGCATCTGCCAGCAGCCACTCGACCTGTTGGCACGGCGCGATCTGCGGCGTCTGGCGCCGCTTTGCGGTGCCAGCGAAGAAGTCACGCGCGCAGCCATGGCCTTGATTGCGCAGCTCGAACCCCGGCCTGGGCGGCGCTTTTCCAATGTGGAGCGCAACGCCATCGTGCCCGACGTCCTGGTGCGCCGCGTGGGCACGGGCTCGGCACAGTTCGTCGTGCAACTCAACCCCGATGTGATGCCGCGCCTGCGCGTGCACGACATCTACGCAGGCGCCCTGCGCGGCCACCGCGGCAGCGACGGCCACCAGGCACTGCAGCAGCGCCTGCAGGAAGCGCGCTGGTTCATCAAGAACATTCAACAGCGCTTTGACACCATCCTGCGCGTCTCCAAGGCGATTGTCGAGCGGCAGAAAAACTTCTTTGTGCACGGTGAACTCGCCATGCGCCCGCTGGTGCTGCGCGACATTGCCGACGAGCTGGGCCTGCACGAATCGACCATCTCCCGCGTCACCACCGCCAAGTACATGGCGACACCCCAGGGCACCTACGAACTCAAGTTCTTCTTTGGCTCGGGCCTGGGGACGGACACTGGGGGCAATGCGTCGAGCACGGCGGTGCGGGCGCTCATCAAGCAGTTTGTCGCCGCCGAGAACCCGGCCAAGCCCTTGTCGGACAACCAGATCGCCGACATGCTCAAAGAGCAAGGCATTGAATGCGCGCGCCGCACCGTGGCCAAGTACCGCGAAGCGCTGAAGATACCCATCACCACGCTGCGCAAGACACTATGAATCAGCTACAACTTTTCTTGCCCTGCGCCGCCGGCGTCGAGGGTTTTCTGGCCGACGAGGTGCACCAGATCACTGGGCTCACCGGCAACGATCTGCTGGTGGGACGCGGCGGCGTGCTGCTCAAGGCTTCTTGGCGCGATGCGCTCTTTCTCAACCTGAACAGCCGTCTGGCGCAGCGCGTGCTGGTCCAGCTGGCCCAGGGCTTGTACCGCAGTGAGAACGATATTTACGCCCTGGCGTCCAGCATTGCCTGGGAAATCTGGTTCACGCCGCGCCAGAGCTTCAAGGTGGAGGTCACGGCCCAGCACAGCCCGCTGACCAGCCTGAACTTTGCCGCGCTGCGCACCAAGGACGCCGTGGCCGACCGCTTTCGTGCCAAGGCCGGCGTGCGCCCCGACGTGGACACGCAGTGGCCCGACGTGCGCGTGCACCTGCACCTGACCACCGACGAAGCCACGGTTTACATCGACACCTCGGGCGAGCCGCTGTTCAAGCGCGGCTGGCGCAACGTGCGCGACGGCGGGGCCAAAGGCGACGCCCCGCTCAAAGAGACGCTCGCCGCCGCCATGATCGCCGCCACCGGCTGGGATCCGCACGGCGAGGCGCCCCTGCCGCTCTACGACCCCTGCTGCGGCAGCGGCACGGTGCTGATCGAAGCCGCCCAAATGGCCTGCCGCATCGCGCCGGGCTTGCAACGGCGCTTTGCCTTTGAAAAATTGCTGCCGTTTCAGGCGCATGTCTGGGGTGCTATCAAAGAAGAAGCTAATAGCGCAATCACTGCCTGCGCTACGGGCATATTTGGCAGTGATATTTCACACCGCATGGTCGATTTTGCCGAGCACAACGCCCAGCGCGCTGGCGTCGCGGGCGCGCTGCAACTGCGCGGCGGCGACGCCCTGCAGCGCATGCCGCCCTGCGAGGAGTCGGGGATCATGCTGCTCAATCCACCGTATGGCGAGCGCATCGCCGCCGCAGGCAGCGCGGGCCAGAACGCGCGCGAGCGCGCCCAGCAGCGCGCGCAGGGCGCGGTGGTGGGCCGGGAAGCGGCAGAAGTACCGGGCGCGGAGGGGGCTGGGGGAGACGGCAGCGAATTCTTCCAGCAGCTTGCCAGCCACTGGAAGAAAAACTACACCGGCTGGCAGGCCTGGATGCTCACGCCCGACTTGAAGCTCCCCGGCAAGATGCGCCTGAAGGAGTCGCGCCGGGTCCCGATGTGGAACGGTCCCATCGAATGCCGGCTGTTTCGCTTCGACCTGATTCGCGGCAGCCTGCGCCAGCGCCCAGGGGACGCTGCCGCCCCTGCCCATGGCGCCTGAATCCAAGGCCCGGCCGCCCGCTGCAGGCAGCCGCGCCCTGGTGCTGGACACCAATGTGGTGCTCGACCTGCTGGTATTTGCCGACCCTGCCGTCGCCGCGCTGCCTGGCCTGCTGGCTTCGGGGGCACTGCGCTGGGTCGCCACAGCGGGCATGCGCAGCGAACTGGCGCGCGTGCTGGGCTATCCGCAAATCGCGCCCCGTGTTGCGTTCTACCGGCTGACGCCGGAGGAAGTGCTCGCCCGTTATGACGCTGGCGTGCAGACGGTGGAACCTGCCCCTCGCACCAGCGCCATCTGCAAGGACCCGGACGATCAGCCGTTCGTCGACCTGGCGGTGCAGCACAGCGCGATTCTGCTGAGCAAAGACCGCGCAGTGCTGCGGTTGCGAAAGCGCCTTCAGGCATTGGGGGCTGAAGTCGGCCCAGCGCTGGCAGCTTCCGCCTGAGCGTGGCAGGGACATCGGCCCGGCGCCGTTGGGCGGAAAGTGCGCCTAGGGGAGAAGCTTGCGCTTTTGCATGTCCGTCAGAACCAGTTCGCTGGCCCAGGTCGATATGTGATCGTCGTCCCAATAGAGCAAGTTTCCATTGCGCAAGCCGTAGCACTGCGCATCATCGCAAAACAGATCTATCGGGTCGTACACCGCCAGCCCAGGGTTGTCCGCCTGGATTTGCGCGACCAGCTGCCGGTACACCGCCTGCCTTTCATCGACTTTGGATCGGCTCTGCGTGCAACTGGAGAGGGTTTTTGGGGAGAGGGACACGGGTCGCACAACCACGCAGGCCCGGGGATCCTCTCCCAGTTCGGGCGGGTCGATGACAACAACCACTTGCTTGTGCAGCGCCAACAGGGCGGCCGCGAATTCGGAATAGCCCTTTCGGAACATTTCGGCCTGGGTTGCGCCGGAAGAGCCATCCAAGGCAAAAATCGAATAGTTGCTTGCGCCCTCAACGCCATAGCCTTGTCCTGAAAAATACAGGGGCCCCCGCGAGTCGAGGACGACCGTCTGGATCGTGGGGAACCGAGAGAGTACCTTCAGCGCCTCGTCGGGCAAGGCATTGCAGCCCTTGTTCACTTTGCCTTCCATGATGGAGTGGCTCATGAGCGGAGCACAACCATGGTTCCCAATCAGCATCGATTGGATGGCCACTTTGCCGAGCACGGCTGCGCTGTTCAGAGACATGGCGTGGCTGTCGCCCACGAAAAGCACCTGCGGAGCCGAGGAATTGGTGAGACAGACGGCGCCCGGTCCCAAGGAGAATTGAAGGTATTTCTCGCAGGATCCATCGGAAAGGCGCGTATTCGGCGGCTCCACAATTTGCTCCAACAGTGCGTTGGTGATTCGCGATTGCGCGCCAAAGACCAGGCCGGCCTTGCTGAAGGTGTAATAGCCCACGGCGCCGATGCAAGCCATCAAGCCACACAAAACAAGAATCTTCAAGCGTTTGCGGGCACCGAACCGCAAGGGCCGTTCCACGAGTCGGTAGGTCAGCCACGCCAGCACAACGGCCAGCACGACGGCTGCGATGCGGATTTGCGCACTGGGAAGACCCTCTTCCATGACCCGGGCAAACGCCAGCAACGGCCAATGCCATAAGTACAGTGGAAAGCTGATCAGACCAAGCCATACGGCGGGCCGGCTGGACAAAACGATTCTGTTGAACCATGCCGTAGGTCCCGCCGAGATGATGCAGACAGCGCCGAGCACCGGCACGATCGCCCATTTGCCAGGAAATCCGAATGCGGCCTTGATCCTGAAAACACCGAAGGCAAGCAGGATCACCCCGATCACGGACAGTGCATTGGCGAGTGCCTTGCCGTCGCCAGAAGGCATGTCGCGGTACAGCATGCGGTGGATCCAACGATCCACAGCATTGCTCAGACTCCGTGTTTTAGCGTGGGGATGCAGCCAAGCCCATGCCAGAAAGCTTCCCGCCAGCAGTTCCCAGAACCGCGTTTGGGGCGCATAGAAAGTGGCGGTCGGGTTTTTGGCCATCCCCTTGAGGTTCAGCCACATGGAAAGGCCGCCCAACACGAGCGTAAGGGTCAACAAGTTGTACCTGCGGTTCCACCCCACCAGCAACAGGAGCGGCCAAACGATGTAGAACTGCTCTTCAATTCCCAAACTCCACAAATGGAGAAGCGGCTTGGTTTCCGCAGCGGCGTCGAAATAGCCCGATTCGCCCCAGAGCGCGAGGTTGGAGACAAACAGCGCGCCCGCAACGATGTGCTTGCCAAGTTGTGCGAATTCGTTGGCCAGCAGCACCCACCAGCCCATGGCGTAAGTCGCCGTAAGCACGACGACCAAGGATGGGAAGATGCGTTGAATGCGACGTGCGTAAAACTCGCGCAGGCTGAACGTGTCCCTTTCCAGGTTATTGAACAGAATCGTCGAAATCAAAAAACCGGAAATCACGAAAAAAATGTCGACGCCGATGAAGCCACCGGCAATCCAGTCGGGAGCAGCGTGGAACGCGACGACCGATACAACGGCGACCGCCCGCAGGCCGTCAATGTCAGGTCGGTATTTCGGATGCGATAGGGCGTGGGCGGCAGCAGACATCAGGGTTGTTTTTCTTGGAACGCGCGCCGTGCTCGCTTTGCATGGAAAGCAAGCGACCTGCGACGCCAGCAGGCCAGTCATCCGGGTCTTGAAAAGCCGCAGATTTTACATGCCGGTTGGGGAGACTCAGAGCGACTGATCGGGAGGGAAGCCCCACATGTGGGCAACTTCACAGAACGGTGCCCGCTGCGTGCGCATCTGGTTGACGGGGGCCTGTTCGTCCGCATAGCCCAGCGCAATCCCGGCGAACAGGAGCTGCTCCGGGCTCAGGCGCAAAAACGCCTTCACCGGTTCGGAGCAAAACGCCCAGTATTCCTGCGGGCAGGCGGCCAGACCTGCTTCGACCGCCAGCAGCAGCACGTTTTGCAAATAGCAGCCCAGATCGGCCCATTGCGGCGGCCCCATGCGCCGGTCGATGGTCAAAAAGATGCCTACGGGCGCACCAAAGAACCGCGCATTTTTTGCCATCTGGCGCAGGCGTGCGGCCTTGTCTTCGCGCGCAATTTCCAAGGTGCTGTAGAGCTGCTCGCCGTTCTCAAAGCGGCGCGTGCGGTAGGGTTCCCACAAGCTCGGCGGGTAAACGGCGTACTCGGGTTCGGGCTGCGGCGGACTGGCCGCAACACGGGCCAGCAACTCAGCCAGCGGCGTCCCCGTCAGTGCATGCACCTGCCACGGCTGCAGGTTGCCTCCCGAGGGGGCCCGCGCTGCGGCTTCGAGGATGCTGCGCACCGTGGTGGCAGGCGGCACTTCCTGGGTGAAGGCGCGCACCGACATCCGCTTTGCAATGGCTTCGGAAACCTTCATGGGCAGTCCGCCGAGGTGCTGGCGCCGGGCGCCAGATGCACTGCGCGCTGCGGCGCGGTGTTCACCGCCAGCTGGAACACGTCGGGCCGTGCGTAGTGGCCCACCGGGTCAAAGTCCATCTGCGCGCGCGTGATGTCGCCGGTGTCGATCTCTGCGGTCAACAGCACATCCTCGCCGTATACCGGCCCCGCAAGCACCTGGCCCAGCGGGCCGACGATGCAGCTTCCGCCGCGCATCAGGAGGGTGTCCTGGGCTTCGGGCAGGCGGTTGTGCATGGCGTCCATGGGGAAGTCTTTTCGGCGCAGGTGCTGGCAGCTGGAGAGCACAAAGCAGCGGCCTTCCATGGCGATGTGCTGCATGCTGGCAATCCAGCTGTCGCGGTCGTCTGCCGTGGGGGCGCAGTACAGGGCCACGCGCTGCTGGTACATGGCCATGCGCAGGGCCGGCATGTAGTTCTCCCAGCAAATCACTGCGCCGAGCTTGCCGTAGGGTGTGTCGATGGCTTTCAGCGTCGAGCCGTCGCCATAGCCCCAGACCAGGCGCTCGAGTGCGGTCGGCATCAGCTTGCGGTGGTGGCCCAGCACCCGGCCTTCGCCCTGGGCATCGGGGCCCAGGTAGACGGCAGTGCAGTACAGCGTGCCGCCATCGCGCTCGATGATGCCGATGCACACCGTGAGCCGGCATTCGGCAGCGGTCTGGGCAAGCTGCGCAAGCTCCGGGCCGTCCAGGGCGACGGCGGCGTCGTAGTATTTTTTGAAGTCCTCGCGCCCCTCGGGTGTGCGTGCGCCGACAAAGATGTGAAAGTCTGCACCTTTCGGATAGCCGCCCAGATAGGCTTCGGGAAAGACCAGCACCTGCGCGCCTTGTGCTGCAGCCTGCTGCATCAGCCTTTGTGCCTTGGCGACGGTGGCGGCGGTGTCGAACAACACGGTGGCGCACTGGGCGACGGCGGCGGTGAGTTTCATGTTGGCTCCTGTACATGGCGAATGCTGCCAGTGTGCCGCAGCGAAGAACTCATTGCGCCAGCAAATCGTGCGCGGCGCGCGCGCGCTGCAGATCGCGGCCGAGGCGTCGGCTGGCAGGCAGGTGGCGCAGCCAGGCGAGGCGCGCGGCGCTGGCGACCAGGGCGGCCTGCATCGGGGGCGAACCCCGTGCCAACCAGGCGTGCCATATCGGTCGCGCCATGGACATGGCATCCGCTTCGTGCAGGGACAGTGCGCTGGAATGCGCGAAGCACAGGGCATCGCGCGCCTGGCACAACGCCAGCGGCAGTACGGCGCCAGGGTCGTCCTCGAAATCGATGAAACCGACCTGGCCATCAGCGCAGCGCACCAGGTTGCGCGCAAAGGCCTGGCTCAGGTAGCTGCCGCGGGCGTGCACTTCGCCGATCGCGGCCAGGCCTTGTTGCCACAGGGTCAGCACGGCGCCAGCGCCTGCGGGTACGGCGTCGCGCATCTCGTTGGCCAGCGACGGCGTGGGTTGACCGGGCACGCCCAGGTGGCGCAGCAGCAGGGCATCGGGCTGCACGGCGAGCAAGACGGGCACGTGGATGCCGATCGCAGCCAGTTCGCGCAGCCTGCGCGCCTCGGTGGCAATGGCTTGGTGCCCGCCGCGGTTCGGCACGGGGGTGAGCAGCGGCAATCGCAACAGCGCAGCGAGCGCGCCCATGGCCCGGTAGCGGCTTGCGGGGTTGCGCGGCCCGGCCTTTTTGAGCCAGAGCTGCTCGCCGCTCGGCAGGTAGCTGGCGATGCTGCGTGCCTGGGCGGCAGCCTGGGTGCGCAGAAAGCCGGGGTAGTCGATCGGGGCGGTCACAGGCTGGGAGTGGTCGGGTCGAAGTCGTCGGAAGAAAGAAGGGCCGGCGCTACACTGGCCGCCACGCGCGGCATGGCATTTTTGAGCACAGCCGCCGGCCAATCATAGGACCGACCGACATGACCGAAGCCACGCAAGATTCGTCCGCACAAGAGGGTGCCGACCCGGCCCGCGCGCTCTCGCCGCAGGACCTGGAGGCGCTGGACGACATCCTCGACGAGATGCGGGCGCGCCTGGACGAAACCCCGCAGTGGGAGTTCTGCGACGGTTTTCTCACCGCACTGGTCTGCAGCCGCCGCGCTATTGCGCCAACCGAGTACCTGCCCATGCTGCTGGGCGATGGCGAGCCCATTCAGTGGCCCGCCGATGCCCCGCTGCGCCGCCTGCCCATGTTTGCCGACATGGCGCAGCAGGAGCGTTTTCTTGCGCTGTGGCAGCGCCGCTTTGACGAAGTGGCGCTGGCGCTGGACACCCCCGTCGAGGCGCTGGACGACCCGCGCACGCTGGAGCCCGAAGTCATGGATGTGCGCGGCGCGCTGCTCGCCTTGCCCGAGGCCGAGCGCCCGGCCATGCAAGACGGCGAAGTGCCCTCGTTTGCCCAGGTCTGGGCGCTGGGCTTCATGTTCGCAGTGGAAAACTGGCCCGAGGATTGGGCGCCGCCGCGCGATCGTGAGCAGGCCCAGTGGCTGGACGACGCGCTGGACTCCATCGTCGCGCTGACCGAGGACGACACCGGCAAGCCGGCCGTCAACATGTACACGGAAGACGGCCCGCCTTCGGTGAGCGAAACCCGCGTGGAGCAGTTTGGCGAGGCGATCTGGGCGGTGTACGACCTGCGCCAGCTATGGAAGAGCCTGGGCCCGCGCGTGGAGACGCTGCGCAAGGCGCCAGAACCCGGCCGCAATGACCCCTGCTGGTGCGGCAGCGGCAAGAAGTTCAAGAAATGCCACGGCGCCTGATCGCTCCTGAAAAAATAGCTGTCAATCCCCGATGAATAAGCGCTAGAGGCCCATTTCTCCGAATTTTTCCGTTTCATTGCAGCAGCGACTTCAGCCGCGCCAGCGCATGTGCCACCGTGGCCGCGCGCACCGCGGCGCGGTCCCCGGGGAAGTGCTGAACTTCGCTGTGCGTTCGGCCGGCCACGCACCACCCGAACCACACGGTGCCCACGGGCTTGCCGGCAGCGGCGCCCGTGGGGCCGGCGATGCCGGTGACGGCCAGGCTGGCCTGCGCGGCCGAATGGGCCAGTGCGCCCTCGGCCATGGCGCGGACCACGGCCTCGCTGACGGCGCCCTGGGCGGCGATCAACGCTGCGTCCACGCCCAGCAGCTCGCTCTTGGCGGCATTCGAATAGCTGACGAAGCCGCGCTCGAACCATTGGCTCGAACCCGCCAGCGCAGTGCAGGCGGCGGCAATCAGGCCACCGGTGCAGCTCTCGGCCGTGGCCAGCATTTCACCGCGCGCCAGCAACTGGGTTGAAACATGGGTCAAATCGGCCTCCAGCGCAGATGGCGACTGCGCTTGCAGCTCCTGATTTAAGAGCGATTCCAGGCTCATGCAAACCTCCACAGCGCGATCACCAGCAGGGTGCAAAAGGCGGCGACGAAGTCGTCGAACAGAATGCCGAAGGCGCCGCGTGCGCCAAAGCCCTTGAATTGCGCGTCGGCCCATTTCACCGGCCCGGGTTTGGCGGCGTCGAAATACCGAAACAGCGCAAAGGCCACCGCTTGGCCGAGCAGCCCCATGGGCATGGCCAGCCAGAGGATGAGCCAGAAGGCAAGCACCTCGTCCCAGACGATGCAGCCTGGGTCGGCCACGCCCAGATTGCGGGCCGCCACGGCGCAGGCCCACCAGCCGACCAGCGTGCCGCCCGCGATCAGCAGGCCCAACTCGGCAAGGTTGAACCAGCGCTGCAGCACCAGCCACGCCACCCACGCCCACAGCGTGCCTACCGTGCCCGGCGCCCAGGGCGAGAGGCCCGAGCCAAAGCCCAGCGCAATGAAGTGCGCCGGGTGCGCCAGCAGAAAGCGGGCGGTGGCGCGGCGCGCAGAGGGCGGCGGCGTCTGCTGCACCTGTGCCACCATCGGAAGCGGGGCCGGGCTCATCGGCGTTCGCGCAGCGGCGCGTCCTTGGGGTAGCGCAGCACATGCTCTGCGGCCAACGTGGCGCTGGCGCCGCCGGCCAGGCTTTGCTGCCAGAGCACGGTGCCGGGCTGGCCCGCGAAGGCGAGGCTGGCAGGCTCGGGCGTGTAGCGCGAAGACACTTCGATTGTCTCGTCGCGCGAAATCGGCGCGGCGTGCAGTACCTGCAGCTCGATGGCGCCCGTGTGGCGGTTGTCTACCCGGTAGCGGCTTTGGACCGTGCGCTCGGTGCGCGATCCCGTCAGGCCGGCGCTGCCGCGCTGCTCTTGCACCGGCTCGGCGCGTACCGTGATCTGGTCGTCGCGGCCAAAGGCCAGTTCGGTGGTGGCGGTGGCGGTTGCGGATGCGGCGAAATCGAGCCGGCCGTTGCCGACAAAACGCGTGCCCTGCAGCAGCGCCACCGGCCCCGCCGGCCAGACGCCACTGGGGCGCGCCAGTTCGGCGACCAGGTAGGCAGCCTGCTCCACGCCGGGTGCGGTGCGGGTGAGCAAGCGCACGGGGGCATCGACCGTGCCCAGCGCCAATGTCACGCGCTCGCCGCTGCTGGGCACGCTGGTGCGGCCGGGCACGGCGAATTCGGTAGCGTAGGCGCCCTCCTCGGTCTGCACCTCGAAGTCGGGCAGCGGCGCTTCAGCGATGTCGGTTTCCACGGCGGCGTTGGGAGCGGCTGCGCCCTTGGCCATCGACATCGCGCGCGCGGGTGCGGGTGCGGGCGGCGGCGCGGGCGGGGCGATGTCCAGCGTCCACGGGCGCGGCAGGCGTGCCTGGGTGCTGCGCGCGGGCGCTCCGGTCGAGAGGCGCAGTTGTACGCCGCTCCAGTCCTCGCCGCTGGCCTGGGCCACGATGGCCTGGCGCTCCAGGCGAAGTGTGGACGTGTCAACGTCCAGCGCGGCGCGGTAGCTGCTTTGCCAGTTCGGGCCGCGCACCTGGTAGGCCAGACGCAGGGTGGCGTCGCGCTCGCTGGCCAGCTGCACCTGCACGGAGACCACGCGCGAGCGCTGGCCCGCTGTGCGCTCGCGCTCTGCCAGCAGGGGTTGGAGGCGCAGCTCCAGCGCTTCCTTGTCGCGCTGCAGCTGGTGGGCGCGTTTCTGTCCATCTTCGGCGCTGCGGCGCAAAGCGTCGGCCGTGGCATGGATCTGGGCCGGGCTGGCGGGTACGGCCTTGCCGCCCTCGGCTGGTGCGCCGCCAGCCACGGTGTGCAGGTATTTGTCGACGAGTTGGAGCGCGCTGGCGGCGGCGGCGACATGGGCGAGCTCGTCCTGCAAGCTGCGGATCTGGGCGTCCAGCGGGCTCGCGCAGGCGCTGGCCAAGGCGCGCTCGGTGGTTTGCACGCGCAGCTCGCCGATGCGCAGTCCGGCCTCCCCGCTCACCTGCAGGCTTTGCGCGTCGAGCGCTGCTGGCAGGCAGAGGAACTGCGCCTCGCGCGCGCCGGCGGGCACGCGCAGCGTTCGCTCCACGGTGGCGCTGCCTTGGTAAAGCGTGACCTTGTCGATACGGGAGGCGGGGCCTGGCTGCAGAGGGGTTTGGGCCAGCACTGCGCCGCACAGTGCGGCCCAGGCACTGGCCACGCACAAGCTGGCGGCCAGGAGCGGCCGCACGCGTCGCGCCGGTCCGGTGTGGCGGGGGCCTGCGGGGGGGTGGTCAGTGCGCAAGAGCAGCCTCCTGGGGCATGGCAGATGGCGCATGCTAGCGCAGCCGCAACTACAACCCCCGGCGGGAATACCCGTCGGCTCCAGCCGGCCCGCAGCGGCGATGCTGGGCTACAGGCTGGCAGCCCGCGCGGCAGCGGCTTTGGCCTTGGCCTCGTCGGCCTTGCGCTGCAGTTCCTGCGCCTGCTTCTCTGCGGCCTCGGCTTCGGCCGCCTTGGCGGCTTTGGCGTCTTTCTCTGCAGTGCCGGGGCTGGCCAGCGCGTTGCCCGCCAGCGTGCCGGCCACGGCGCCGACCGCGGCGGCTCCCATGGTGCCCATCATGCCCGGCCCGCGTGCGGCGGGTGCTGCGGCAGCAGGGGCCGCGGCCGCAGGCGCCACAGGCGGGGCCGGCGCCTTGGGTGCGGCCGGCGCCGCGGGTGCCTTGCCGATGCTTGCGGGGGGAATCGAGCGGGCCTTGCCGCCTCCCAGGCGCTTGGCGTGGGCGAGGGTGGGCGAAGCCAAGGCGGCGATGGCCAAGGCGATGACGAGGGCGCTGGTGCGGGATGTGTGGTTCATGGGTGGCGTGTGGAAGGTCAATCGTTGCTGCCAAAGCCAAACAGGCTCAGCAGGCTGGTGAACAGGTTGAACAGCGCGACGAACAGGCCCACCGTGGCCAGCACGTAATTGGTTTCGCCGCCGCTGACGATGCGGCTGGTTTCAAACAGGATCAGCCCGGCCGACAGCAGCGCCACCATCGCCGAAACCGCCAGGCCCAGGGCCGGGATCTGGAAAAACATGGCCGCCAGCGCGCCGAGAATGGCAATGACCATGCCGGCAAAGAGAAAGCCGCCCATGAAGCTGAAGTCGCGCCGCGTCGCCAGAACCCAGAGCGACAGCGCCAGGAAGGTGGTGCCAGTGGCGCCCAGAGCCAGGGCAATGGTCTGCCCGCCACCGGGCAAGGCCAAATGCGCCGAGAGCACCGGCCCGAGCGTGTAGCCCATGAAGCCGGTGAGCGCAAACACCGCGCCGATCGCCCAGCCACTGGCCTGCACCTTGTGGACCAGATAGAGCAGACCGAAATAGCCGGCCAGTGTCAGGATCAGGCCGGGCGCGGGCAGGCGCAGCGCGACCGCGACCGACGCCACGGCGGCGCTGAACAACAGCGTCATCGAAAGCAGCGCGTAGGTGTTGCGCAGCACCCGATGCGTGGCCAGGGTGCTGCCCAGAGCGCTTGGGACGGTGCCCTTGGGGTGGGTGGCAAGTTGGTTCATGTGCGTTCCAGAATGAAGAGGAGCACGCAAGATACCTGCCGGATGAATTCTGAAAAAGAAGATTAAAACTGACGCTCTGTTCCGTAAAATCTGCCAATGAGCACGCCCTTCAACTACCGCCACCTCTACTATTTCTGGATGGTGGCCAAGGAGGGCAGCATGTCCAACGCCGCCGCGCGGCTGGACATGGCAGTGCAGACCGTGAGCACGCAGGTGCGCGAGCTCGAGCGCGACCTCGGTTGCCAGTTGCTGCGTCCTGCGGGCCGCGGCCTGGCGCTGACCGAGGCCGGCGTGGTGGCCCTGCGGCAGGCGGAATCGATCTTCCAGCTCGGCGAGGCTTTGCCCGAACTGGTGCGGGCCGCGGCGCAGAGCCCCTCAGTGCGGCTGGTGGTGGGCATCGCCGATGGCCTGCCCAAGCTGGAGGTGCAGCGGCTGCTGCGCCCGGTGCTTGGCGTGCCCGGCTTGCGCCTGGTGTGCCTGGAGGGCGAGATGCCCGATCTGTTGGCGCAGCTGGCGCTGCACAAACTCGACGTGGTCTTGTCCGATCATCCGGCACCTTTTCAGCCGCGGTTCAAGGTGCACAACCATCCGCTGGGCAGCTCGGCCATGGGCTGGTACGCCGCGCCGCAATGGTGGGCTCGGGCGGTCGAGGGTTTTCCGGCATCGCTGCAAGGCCTGCCGGTGCTGCTGCCGACGACGCACTCCATCGTTCGCCATCTCATCGACCACTGGCTGGCGCAAAAGGGCCTGCACCCGCAGGTCGCCGGGGAGTTTGAGGACAACGCGCTGATGGAAGCCTTTGGCGGTACGGGCCTGGGCGTGTTTCCAGGTGCAGTGGCCGCGCAGGCCGAACTGCTGCAGCGCTGCCAGGTGAAGCTGGTCGGCGCGTGCGATGGGGTGCAGGAAAACTACTACGCCATCAGTACCGAGCGCAAGCTGGCTCACCCGCTGGTGTCGAAGCTGGTGTAGCGTTTCGCTCTGAACGGACCTTCCAGAGATACGAAAGAGCCGTGCTTGGCTCAGCCGAAATGGTCGAACGAGGCAAAGCGCGCGTCCACCGGCCGACCGGAGCCGTCCAGTATGCGCAGACCGGGGGCCGAATCAATGTGGCCAATGCGTGCGACCGGCGTCTGGCTGGCTTGGGCTGCCGCCTGCACTGCGGCCCGACGCTGCGGCGGGGCGGTGAACAAAAGTTCGTAATCGTCGCCCCCGGCGAGCACGCATTGTTGCCAAAAATCCAAGCCAAATTGAACTCCAGCGCTCGTCCTGTATATGTTTGATGCTATCAAAGACATAGTAACGTCCAGGTCGAGACTGGCTCCGACGCCCGAGGCTTCCAGAATGTGGCCCAGGTCGCCACAGAGCCCGTCGCTCAGGTCGATCGCGCTGGTGGCCAGGCCGCGCAGCGCCAGTCCCAGCGCCACCCGGGGCGCCGGGCGCTCGAACCGCGCGCGCGCAGCGGCGAGCACCTCGTCCGGAAGTACGACGCGGTGCTGCAAGGCTTCGAGCGCCAGGCGCGCATCCCCCAGCGTTCCGCTGACGTAGAGGTCGTCGCCGGCCTGCGCGCCACTGCGCAGCAGGGCCTGGCCGGCCGGCACCTCGCCCAAGGCGGTGATGCACAGGGTGAGCGGGCCGCGCGTCGTGTCGCCGCCCACCAGCTCGCAACCATGGGCATCGGCCAGGGCCCACAGGCCGCTGGCGAAAGCCGCCAGCCAGGCGTCGTCGGCCTGCGGCAGCGCCAGCGCCAGCGTGAACGCCAGCGGTTCGGCGCCGCACGCGGCCAGGTCGGAGAGGTTGACCGCCAAGGCCTTGTGGCCCAGCGCCTGCGGCGCGACGTCGGCAAAGAAGTGGCGCCCTTCGATCAGCATGTCCGACGACACCGCCAACTGCATCCCGGGGCGCGGCGCCAGGAGGGCGCAGTCGTCCCCCACGCCCAGGGGTGAGCGGCGCACCGGGCGCTTGAAATGCCTGGCGATCAAGTCGAATTCACCCATGGAGGTTTTCGGGTTCGATCATCGAGTCAAGCAAGGGGGGCGCAAGCTGGGACGCTCGCCGATCGCCGTGCCGCAGAGCTTGACAGCGGGCTCCCATTGCCACGGCGCATCGGAGGTAGCCAGTGTGCTGGAGGCGCCCCCTCAGGCGGAAGATGTGAAGCGGCTCGGGCGGAATCAATTCCTCCCCCTGAACCGCTGCGCGGCCTGGCGCGTGACTTCGGCCAGCAGCTGCTCCTCGCGCTGGCGCTCGCGAAACCAGCGGGCGTCGTTTTGCGCGGCCGCCGCCTCGCTGCGCAGCAGGTGCAGCGCGCCGGTGGCGCCGTGCGCGGCGGCGTGGCCGGCAATGCGGTCGATGGTGCGCATGATGTGCTCGCGCAAAGGCATGTGCTCGCCAGTGGCCGGGTCGACGTAGACCGCGTCCATGCCAAAGCGGCAGGCCTGAAAACGGTTGTAGGTGTAGACCAGGTAGTCGTCTTCCTGCGGCATGAAAGGCTGGTCGGCCAGAAACCAGGCCCCGAGCGACTGCACAAAGCCCGACAGCGCCGCCGCGCGCTCGATGGTCAGCGGGGTGTCGAAGACGCGGATTTCGATGGTGCCGAACTCGGGCTTCGGGCGGATGTCCCAGTAGAAATCCTTCATGCTGCGCACCACGCCGGTGTGCGTCATCTTGTCGAAATAGACCTCGAAATCCTTCCAGGTCAGCGCCATGGGCGCGCGGCCAGACAGCGGAAACGCAAAGACCGAATTGAGCCGCGCCGAATCAAAGGCCGTGTCGTGCCCCTGGATGTAGGGGCTGGATGCCGACAACGCGATGAAGTGCGGAATGAAGCGCGACATGCGGTGCAGCATGAGCAGGGCGGAATCGGCGTCCGGGCAGCCAATGTGCACATGCTGGCCAAAAATGGTGAACTGCTTGGACAGGTAGCCATACAGCGCCGAGAGTTCGCGAAAGCGTGGCTTGTCGTAGATGCGCCGCTCATACCATTCCTGGAACGGGTGCGTGCCGCCGCCCACCACCGCGATGTTGAGCTTGTCGGCGCATTTGACCAGGGCGTCGCGGATCTGCGTCAGCTGCCCCAGCACCTCGCTGCTCGAGTGGCAGATGCCGGTCGAGACCTCGATCATTCCGTTGGTCATCTCGGGCACCACGCTGCCTGGCAGCGGGTGCTTTTCCATCAGGCGCAGCATGTCCTCGGCGTAGGGCGCCAGGTCGTAGTCGTGCGTGTTGACCAGTTGCAGCTCCAGCTCCACGCCCAGGGTGAGCGGTTCGGAATGGTTGAAGGATTCAAGACCCATGGTGCTCTCCGATGCTCTCGCGGGTAGTCAGAGGCGCCCAGGGCTTGGAGCTTTCGCCCGCGCGGTAAATGGCGACCGTGGCAATCACGGCACCGGCCACTTCCATCAGCAGGATCGCGGGCAGGGCGATCTGCGCAATCAACTGCCCCGTCTGGGGCGACGCCACGACAAACTGCGAGGCTATCAGCAGGGCAATGGACGACATCGGCGTCATCGCGCTGGCCACCAGCAAAGCCTGGCGCCAGCTCGCGCCGCTGCCGACGTTGCCAAGGCCCACGCCCACGCCCTTGGCCACCAGGCGCACCGCGATCAAGGCAAGCACGACGCCGGCCACCCGCCCGCTCCAGTCGGCCTGCGCCGCCACCGTCGACACCAGCACGAACATCAGCATGGTCAACAGCGCCGACGCATTGCCCAACTGGCGCGGCCAGGCCCAGGGCCGCGGGTTGAGCTGCTTGAGCAGCATGGCGCCGAGCAGCGCCGCCAGCGGCGCAGAGCCGCCCATATGCGCCGCCACGGCGGTGGCCGCGGCCACCAGCGTCAGCAGCAGGATGGAGGTGTTCTCGCTGGTGGGTGTCATGAAGCGCAGCGCCGTGCGCAGCGCCAGCGCCAGCGCCGCAGCGACCACGATGGAGACGCCGAGCACGACCATCACCGGGTAGATGGTGTCGCTGAAGGTGACTGGCGGGCGGATCATCAGCTCTGCCCGGGCACTGGCCAGCGTCAGCGCGTACAACGTCGAGAGGGTGGAGAGCACGATGGCGCGCTCGGTCACCGGGCCGGCAGCGCGGTTGTCCGCCACGACGCGCGTGAGCACCGAGGGCGACGCCGCCAGCGCCACCAGCGCCAGCGGGCCCGCGACCTGCAGCTCCAGCCCCAGCCAGGCGAGCGTCCAGTACACCGCAAAATACGTCAGGGCCGACTCGACAATGCTTTGCACCAGCACCATGGGGTTGTGCCGGAACCAGCGCAGCGGAATCCGCCCCCCCGCTTCAAACAGCACCACGGCCAAGCCCAGTTCCAGCAGGAACAGGCTGATGCCCTGCAGGGGCCAGGGTGCGCCGCTGAATCCGGCGAGACCTGCCAGGGTGCCGACCAGGGTATAGCCGACCACCTTGGGCAGACCGACGTGGCGCTGCAGCAAATGCCCAGCCATGGCCGCCACGGCAAGCAGCAAAGACCACTGCACGGTGGGCAGACCGGCCGAAGGGCGAAGCCACTGCGCCCAAAAGCTCAAGAGTTCGTTCATTCGTGATTCCTTCGCCCGCTGCATGCGCCGTGGGCCCATGGAGGGTGCAGGCAGAGGGCCAAGCCAAATATACAGGGCGGGCCCGACTCGCCTGCAGAGCGCCCCGACCCAGCGGCTGGTTCGGCCCAACGGCCTTGCTCAGGCCTCGGGCGCTGCGGGCGGCTGCAGCCGGGGCGGGGCCGCCGTCGGCGCCTGATTGCTCGGGGCGGTGGGTGCTGTGCGGCTGGCGCGTTCGGCAGCCTGGTCGTTGAGCTGGTCGCCCGACCAGCGCAGCGCGCGCACGGCAATCGGTGGCCCAATCGTCTCCAGCAGCGCCACGGCAGCCAGAACGATGGAGCCGATGGCCGCGCCTTTCTCCGGAAACAGACTCAGCGTGGTGTTGACCAGACCAATCGCGAGCCCGGCCATGGGCAGCAGCAGAAGGCCGGTACTGCCCGCCTGGCGCGGCGTGGCGCCCAGCAGCAGAGCCGAACCGCCCACGCCCAGCCACTTGGCCGCGGCGCGGGCGCCGAGAAACATCAGCACGGCGGGCCAGTAGTCGACGATCTCCGCGACGTGCAGGTTGGCGCCCGCATACACGAACAGCACGATGAAGAACAACTCGAACGCAGGGCCGAAATGGATGCTGGCAATCAGCTTGGCGCGCTCCATGCTGCGCACCACCATGCCCAGCACCAGTGGCGCGAACAGGGCCGACAGCTTGAACGCCAACGCGGCGCCCACGGTCATCATGACCGCGCCGATCACCAGCGCCAGCTGGTACTGCTCGGCCACCTTGGTTTTGCGCGCCGCCAGATGCAACAGGCCGCCCATGGCCAATCCGAGTGCGCCCGAGCCGACCACCTGGTAGAGCGGCGCGCCCACCATCACCGCCAGCGGCGCCTTGGCTTCGCCGTAGAGCGCAGGCAAGACGGCGGCAAAGGCAATGAAGGCAATCACGTTGTTCAGGGCCACCAGCAGCATGGCGCGCTCGGTGACGGGGCCCGAGGCGTCCAGTTCGTGCGCCACGTGAATCAGCACGGCCGGCGAGGAGGAGATGGCAATGGTGCTGATCACTGCCGCCGTCAGGCCAGAGACGCCCACCAGAGCCAGCCCGAAATACACCGCAGCGAAGGTGAGCGCGCTCTCCGCAAGAGACACCAGCAGGACCTGCCGGTCCTGCTTGATGCGCTTGGTGTCGATCGACAGCCCCAGCCGGTACAAAATCAGGGCCAGGGCCACGTCGACCACGATGCGCGACTGCGCCAGGGCGGCCTCACCGATGACCCCCAGCACGTTGGGCCCGGCGACGAAGCCCACCACCATGAAGCCGGTGATACTGGGCAGCCAGCGCCAGCGGTGCGCAAAGTAGCCGCCCAATGCGCCGGAAAACAGCAGAAAACCAAAAAAGAACAGGGTGTTGACCGAAAACGGCCATGCGGGCAGAAATTCCATGGGGCGGGAGCGCTGGTGCCGTGCGTCAATGAAGAACGCGCTGGCCGCCGTCCTGGGCGGCGTGCAGGACGAAGCGGGGAATGGCCACGTCGAAGAATTCGCCGGCTTCGGTGACGAAGCGGTAGCTCCCCTGCATGCTGCCGGTGTCGCTGCGCAGACGGCAGCCGCTGGTGTACTCGAAACGCTCGCCGGGCCGCAGCAAAGGCTGCTGACCGACGACGCCCAGACCGCGCACCTCGTCCTGCGGGCCGCGTTCGTCCTCGATGTGCCAGTGCCGGGCAATCAGCTGGGCCGGCGCGTCGCCCCGGTTGGCAATGGTGATGGTGTAGCTGAAGGTGAACACCTCGCGCTCGGGCGCGGATTGGTCTTCCAGGTAGGCGGACTGGACCTGAATGTCGAAAGCGGACGATTGCATGGGCAGGATGGTAACTGCGACAATCCGAGCATGAGCCGCACCTACCGCATTGCCCCGTCGATCCTGTCCGCCGACTTTGCCTGCCTGGGACAGGAAGTCGCGAGCGTCATCGCAGGCGGAGCGGACTGGATCCACTTTGACGTCATGGACAACCACTATGTGCCGAACCTGACGTTCGGGCCCATGGTGTGCGAGGCGCTCAAGCCGCACGCCAGGACGTCCGCGGGCGAAGCGGTGCCCATCGACGTGCATCTGATGGTCCAGCCGGTGGATGCGCTGGCTGCGGCATTTGCTGCAGCTGGGGCTGACAGCATCAGCTTTCATCCCGATGCGGTGCAGCATGTGCATCGCAGCATCCAGGCGATTCGCGCCCAGGGCGTGCGTCCCGGCCTGGTGTTCAACCCGGCGGCCTCGCTGGACGTACTCGACTGGGTCATCGAGGACATCGACCTCATCCTGATCATGAGCGTCAACCCGGGATTTGGCGGGCAGAGCTTCATCGACTCGGCTTTGCGCAAGATTGAGGCCGTGCGCCGGCGCATCGACGCCTGCGGCAAGGACATCCGCCTGGAAGTGGATGGCGGGATCAAGCAGGACAACATCCGCCGCGTCGCCGACGCCGGGGCGGATACCTTTGTCGCGGGCAGCGCCATTTTTGGCCAGCGCGACTACCGGGCGGTGATTGACGCCATGCGCGTGGAGCTGGCGAGAGACTGAGTTTCGCGCAAGCGATCGGGTGGCGCCAAGGCGGCTACCTACAGCGCGATCCTCCGCTTCTCGGCCCTTTGGCTGACAGCGCCGGGGAGGGCGACACCGTAGGATGGACGTTTGCGTCGACGCCTTTGCCCGCCGGGCCTCGGCGAGCCCCAGTCGAGAGGTTGTATGCCCGATACCCACGTCTTTCCTCTCCCGCAGGCTGAGCGTCGCAGCAGCTTGGCGCCCGCCCCTTCTGGGGACGGACAGAGCCTTGCGCGGCATGTGCAGGATTGCTACCGGGCCAGAGGCGCATGGCACGGCGTGCGCTGCCAGGCCGAGTGGCTGCGCTCCGTGCTCAGCGGGCGCGTCGTCAGCACCGTGGTGGCAGCGGCGGGTCTGCTGGCCATCGGCGCGTCCTGCTGACCGGCAAATCTTTCCCGACCATCGTGCACAGCAGGCGGCCCCAGGCCGACGGCATCGGCTTTGAGCGACTGCTCGCCCCGGCCCTGGGTGAGCGGGAGCCCCCCATTCGCGCCGAACTCTTCGGTCTCGCGCGTCTGGAGCAGCACGGTCGCAGCTTGGCGCAGGCGCATCTCGAATGCGGGACGGTCCCGGCCCGCGCGCGTCCGTTCTTCCCGCGGTTGCAGCAAAACCTGCGTGTCTTGCGCCTTTCGCATGCCTATATCGCGGAACAGGAGCGCAGCGGACACCATGTCAGCCCGGCAGGCGAATGGTTGCTGGACAATTTCCAGATGCTGATGGCGCAGACCGACGACATCGCGCACTCGCTGCCCAGACGCTATTTCGCTCGGCTTGCGGTGCTCGGCGGCCAGCACCTGTCGGGCATGCCCCGCATCTACGCGGTCGCATGGGCTTTCATGGCGCATACCGACAGTGCCCTCGAGAGCGACTTGCTGGCGAGCTTCCTGAACGCCTACCAGACCGTGGTCCCGCTGGCCATTGGCGAAATCTGGGCGCTTGCGCCCACGCTGCGCGTTCTGCTCGTGGAAAATCTGCGCCGTCTGGCCGAACAGGTGGCTGCATCCATGGCAGCACGCAATGCCGCAGACGCATGGTGTGACGCGCTGATCGCGCACCCGGATGCACGCGTCCCCGCGTTCGGTCAGCGCCTGGCTGCGATGCAATTGCGCGGCGTTGGCCGGGCGTTTGCCTTGCAGGTGAACGAAAGGTTGGGCGCCGAGGTGGCCGAACTCGCCGGCGCAAGACAGGCCGCGTCGCGCGCGGCGCTCGATGAGGCGCGTGTCGCCTTGGTGCGTTTTCTTCCCGACCCTTCTTCGGCGCAGGTCCAGCAGCACGCCGACAAGGCCGCGGACAGTCTGAGCATGCGCAACGCGATCTTGGCGCTGCGCACGCTGGAGGAGGCCGACTGGCGCGAGGTGATCGACCGCACCAGCGTCCTGGTGCGCGCGCTTCACGCCTCGCCCGCCTTCTGCGCCGAGCGCGAAGACACGCAGGACGCCAGCCTGCGGGCCGTCCAGCGCCTGGCGCGGCGCAGCATGCGCAGCGAGTCCGACATTGCCGACGTGTTGCTGCGTCTGATGCAGGTCGAGGGCAAGGACGCACTGCCCGGAGCGCGCGCCGCAGACGCCTCGCCAGTGGCCAGAGGCGGCGACGCACTTCCGGACAGCGCGCCGCAAACCCCGGGCTTCTGGCTGCGCGGCCCGGGACGCGCGCGCTTGCACCGTGCACTTGGACTGCGGGCGCAGCGCTACTGGGAGGCCAGAAAGTGGCTGCGTCGGGCGGTCCTGCCGCTGTACGTCATGGTCCTTTTGGCGGCCAGCGTGGGCGCTGCCGCCTGGCTGGTGCGCAGCGATTGGGCATGGCTGGCTGCGGCCGACCCGGCGCTGTGGGGTCTGGGATTCCTGGCGCTGTTTCCGGCGGGAGAGGCCGCGCTTGCCGTGGTGCACCGCATGCTCAGCGAATCCCTGCCGCCGCGGCGCATGCCCCGCTATGCGTTGACCGGGGGAATCGTCCCCGAGCACCGGGTCTTGGTCGTCCTGCCGTCGATGCTGACTTCGGCCGGCACGGTCCGCGCCCTGGTGCTGCAGCTGGAACAGCATTACCTTGCGAATGGCGAGGCTTGTGCCCAGTTTGCTTTGCTGACCGATTTTTCCGACGCGGGCGCGCTCACGCATCCAAGTGACACCGCATTGCTGAAGCAGGCCCGCGCCGAAATCGAAGCGCTGGAGGCGCGCTACTGCCACGCCCCCCTGGACGGTGCCAGCCGCCGTTTCCTGCTGCTGCACCGTGAGCGCAGCTGGGCCCGCACCGAGCGCTGCTGGATCGGATGGGAGCGCAAGCGGGGCAAGCTGGAGCAATTGCTCCAGTGGCTGGCGCAAGAGGGTCCCTCGCCGTTTCTGGACCTCGGGCCCATGTCCCAACCCGTGCCGCAAACGCCCTACGTCCTGACTCTGGACAGCGACACCGGCTTGCCGCCGGGCACGCTGCGCGCCTTGGTAGGCGTTGCGGCGCACCCACTCAATCGACCGCATGTCGACGCCCGGCTTCGTCGCGTTACCTCCGGATTCGGGATTCTGCAGCCCCGGTTGATCACGCCGCTGCCCGAGCCCGCGACGGCCACGCCCTTCCACTGGTTGTTTTCCGGACGCTGCGGGGTCGATCCCTACAGCGCGGCCACCTCCGAGGTCTACCAGGACCTTTTTTCGGAAGGTAGCTTCGTTGGGAAGGGCTTGCTGAACGTTCGCGCCATGCACGCCGTGCTGGGACAGCGGCTGCCCGAGGGACAGGTTCTGAGCCACGACCTTCTGGAAGGCTCGTTGGCGCGCTGCGCCACGGTGAGCGACATCACGCTGATGGAAGACGCCCCCCTGCATGCCGACGTGGCAGCAGCGCGCATTCATCGCTGGACCCGTGGCGACTGGCAGCTGCTGCCGCTGATGCTGCAATGGCGCCGCTACGCCTTGCCGGGCATCGCGCGCTGGAAGCTGGTGGATAACCTGCGCCGCTCATTGGTGCCGCCCGCGTGTGTGGTCCTGCTGGTCCTGGCGCTGGCGGGTGCACCATTGTCTCCCTGGTCGGCTTTGGCCTGGGTGATGCTGGCCTCCGGTGCGGGCCCGCTGATCGGTGCACTCGCGGGCCTGGTGCCGAGCCGCAACAGGGTCGCACCGGCTTATTTCTACCTGCATGGTTTGAAGGAGCTCGCGCGGGCGCTTGGAGTGGCGTTGTGGAATCTGGCCACCTTGCTGCAGCAGGCTCTGGTGTTGCTGCACGCCGCCGGCTGCGCGCTCTGGCGCACCTTCGTCAGCCGCCGGGGTCTGCTGCAGTGGACCACGGCCGCCAGTGCGCAGGCGGCAGCGCAGACGAGCTTGTCCGGACTGCTCGCTGCGCATTCCCCGGTGACGGTGGCGGCGGCTCTGCTATGGCTCGCGCTGTGGCAAGGGAACACGGCCTGGCCGCTGCTCAGCGCACTGCTTTGCGCTGCCTGGGCGCTGACGCCTCTTTGGGTTTGGCTGGTGAGCCGACCTCGGCACTGGCAGAAAGCCCAGCCCGCCACGGTGCAGGAGCAAGCCTATCTGCAGGGGATTGCGCGGGATACCTGGCGTTTTTTTGAAATGCACGTCGGTGAATCGACCCATCATCTGCCGCCGGACAACGTGCAGACGGTGCCCAACACCATGGTTGCCGAGCGGACGTCGCCCACCAACATCGGTCTGTACCTGCTGGCGCTGGCCTGCGCGCGCGCCTTCGGCTGGATCGACACTGCGCAGTTTCTGGCGCGCTGCGAAGCCACCTTCGCTACCCTGGGCCGGCTGGCGCGCCACAACGGGCACTTTCTCAACTGGTACGACACGCGCAGCCTGCAGGTGCTGCAACCGGCCTACGTCTCCACGGTCGACAGCGGGAACCTGTGCGGCCATCTGCTGGCCCTTGCCGGCGCATGCGACGCGCTACTGGAGGCGCAAGACGCACTTGCTCCCGACGTGCGGGCGCGGCTGCGGGCGCTTGCCACCAGCTGCCGGGAATGGGCAGCGGAGCCACAGTTCGGGTTTTTGTACCACCCGCGCAAGCGCCTTCTCCACATCGGCTACCGAGTGGCCGAAGGCGCGCTGGACCACAGCTTCTACGATCTTCTGGCTTCCGAGGCACGGTTGGCCAGCCTGTGGGCGATTGCCAAGGGCGACCTGCCGCCGGAGCACTGGGGTGCGCTCGGTCGTCCCTTCTATGGCCTGGGACGGCATGCCGCGCTGCGTTCCTGGTCGGGCTCCATGTTCGAGTATCTGATGCCCGCGTTGGTGCTCGACGAACCCGTGGGCAGTGCGCTCCATGCCGCAGCGCAATCTGCCCTGCTGGAGCAGCAGCGCCATGGTCAAGGCCACGGTGTGCCCTGGGGCGTGTCGGAGTGCGCGTACGCGGTTGGAGACCAATCGCTGGCCTACCAGTACGCACCCCAGGGCGTGCCGCGCCTGGCTCTGCGCCGCACGCCCACCGACGAATTGGTGGTCGCTCCGTACGCCACCGGCCTGGCGACAATGTTCGATCGGTCTGCCGCGGAGCGCAATTTTCTCCGGCTGGAATCGCTGCAGGCACGCACCGACTGGGGATTCATCGAGGCTCTGGACTTCAGCGCCGAGCGCCAGCAAGGCGGGAGCTGGTTTCAGCCGGTTTCCACCTTCATGGCCCACCACCAGGGCATGATCCTGGTGGCGCTGGCGAACGTGCTCCTGGACGGCGCACCCCGTCGCTGGGCGATGGCCAACGCGCGGCTGCGGGCAGTTTCCATCCTGCTCCAGGAAGCGGTTCCGCGCGAGCTTCCGCGTCTGCTCGAGCCGCTCGCCCAGCCGCGCCGCACGGCTCGCGTCCAGGCACCCGACACGGGTTCGCGCGAACTCACGCCGGGCGCCAGCGGCATCGAGCCGACCTTGCTGCTTTCCAACGGCCGCTACAGCGTGTCGCTGCGTGCCCATGGCGCGGGTTGGAGCCGCTTCGCAGGTGCCGATCTCTCGCGCTGGCGGGACGACGCTCTGCGCGATGCCTATGGGCATTTCATCTACCTGCGGCGATCGCCTTCGGCCGCCGCGCTCGACGGGCAGGCATCGGCTTTGGTCTCGCTCACCCAGCATCCTGCGGCCGATCCGAATGCTGCGTACCGCGCCAGTCTGCAAGGCGACCGCGCCTGCCTGCACGCCCAGTGGCCCGATCTGCGCAGTTGTTGCACGGTCTGGGTCAGCCCGGAAGACGACGTGGAGCTGCGGCGCGTCGAGCTGTGGAATCTCAGCTCCGAGCCGTTGCTGCTGGATCTGTTCTCCGCATGGGAAGTCTCCTTGCTCGAAGCCCGCGCGGACGAGGCGCATCCTGCCTTTGCCAACCTGTTCGTCAAGGCAGACTGGGCGCCCAGCGAGCAGTGTCTGTACTTCGCCCGCCATCCCCACACCAGCGTCCAGAAGGGCGTACACGCCGCGCATTTTCTGGCCCAAAGCGAGCGCAAGCCGATGGCCGTGCGACTGCAGACCGACCGAGCGCTTTGGCTGGGGCGCAACCGCGATGCCACGTCCCCGCTTGCGCATTGCGTCGATGCCCCGCAACACGCTGCCAGTCTTGCGACGGGGCTGGACCCTGTGGCCGTGCTGTCGCTGCGCATCGAGGTGCCCGCCCATTCACATATGCAGTTCACCCTGGGAACCGCGGCAGCTACGGAGCGCGAGGCCCTGGAGACCTTGGTGGACCGTTACCGCCAGCCAGCGGTGATCGAGCGATCCATCCTCATGTCCTCCACCTTTGCCGGCGTGCGCATGCGCGAGATGGGCATTTTGCGAGAGGACCGCGCTGCCATCCAAACGCTTTCGACGCTCATAGCGCAGCTGCATGCCCGGCCCGGCCCGCCAACGCTGCCGACAGGCGTGCAGTATCTGGGCGACCGACGTGCGCTGTGGCGCTTTGGCATTTCGGGCGACCGGCCACAACTGCTGGTGGAAATCAGCGCGGAGCATGGCATTCGTCTGGTGCGCTCGCTGGTCAAGGCACTGCATCTGTGGAGCTGGGGAGGATTGCCGTGCGATCTGGTGGTGCTCAATGGCGAACCGCCGTCGTACCAGATGCCGCTGCAAAGGGCTCTGCAAGGGCTCAGGGAGGCGTACCAGGTGCAAAGCGCCAGCGTGGACGCGGCCCGTGTCTGCGGTCTGCACCTGCTGCGCCTGCCCGAGCTATCGGGCGAGGAGCACACCACGCTGCGCATGTTGGCGCGCGTGCGGTTCGCTGCGGACGGCCGCCCATTGGCGCTGCACCTGGCCGAGCTGACGCAGTGGCACGACGCTGCGCTGGACGCGCGCATCAACCAATCGCACGCTGTCGCGCCCGTGCCCGCCGCCGCACGGCCCGAGGCAGCTGCGCAAGGCGCCTTCGACGCGGATAGCGGCGTCTTCCGGTTCGAGATTTCTGCGCAGCAGCAGGTCGCGCGCCCCTGGATCAACGTGCTGGCCAACCCCGGCTTCGGCACGCAAGTGTCCGAGGCCGGAGCCGGATACAGCTGGGCTGGCAACAGCCAGCAGAACAAGCTCACCGTCTGGACCAACGATCCGGTGTCCGACCCCGGCGGAGAGACGTTCTGGCTGCAAGACCTGCAGAGCAAAGTCGTGTTTGGCATCGGCAAGGGCTTGGACGGCGTGCGCAAGGTGGCGCACGGCCAGGGCAATACGGTGATCGAGCAAAACCACGACGGGCTGACCCTGCGCAGCATCTGGTGCGTCGACGGGGAGCGCCCCGTCAAGCAGGTGCGCCTGAGCGTGACCAACCATCGCCAGCAAGCCGTTCGTCTGCGTGCCGTCGGGTTGATGGAATGGGTGCTGGGCAGCCGGCGCCTGGACCGCCAGAGCGTCGCCACCGCGTGCGAAGCGAGCGAGGCGGGCGGCCAACCGCCGGGCGATGCCGCTCCCGTGCTGCTGGCGATCCAGCGCGACGCCCTGTCCGGCCATGGCGGCAGCACGGCGTTCTTTGCCGTCTGCGCGCCGCGTGAAGGCGACGCGCCCCCCGTTGACTGGACCTGCGACCGGCGCGAGTTTTTTGACGCACGCGGCCGCCTCGTCGTGCCAGACCACCTGGCTGAGCGGGCCGGACTGGGTTTGGACCCCTGCGCGGCGCTGTCGTGCCCGCTGGACATTGCGCCCCGGGCAAGCCGTGACTGCCTCTTTCTTCTGGGCCACGGTGCCAGCAAGGCGGAGGCGCTGGCACTGGCGCGCCAGTGCCTGGCCGAGTGCGCTGCGGCGGACCATCCTCCGTGGGACGAGGTGGCGCGCGCCCGGTGGGCGCAATGGCTTGCGCCCGTCCAGGTGCAAACGCCCGACCCCTTGTTCGATGCCCTGGTCAACCATTGGCTGCTGTACCAGACGGTCGCTTGCCGCATGTGGGCGCGGGCCGGCTTCTACCAGGCGGGGGGTGCCTTCGGCTTTCGCGACCAGTTGCAAGACGCGATGGCCCTGGCCATTTCTCATCCGCAGGCGCTGCGCCAGCAATTGCTGCTGTCGGCGTCGCGCCAGTTTGAGGAAGGTGACGTGCAGCACTGGTGGCATCCGCCTACGGGTGCCGGCGTGCGCACCCATTGTTCGGACGACCTGCTCTGGCTGCCTGAGGCCGCGGCGCGCTACGTAGACATCACGGGCGACGCCGCCGTGCTTGACGAATGCGTGCCCTTCCTGGACGGCCCGACCATCCCCGAAGGCACGCACGACGCCTACTTCGTGCCCACGGTCAGCAGCGCATCGGCCAGTCTGTACGAGCACTGCGCACGGGCCCTGGACCGCAGCCTGCAAGTGGGCGCGCACGGGCTTCCGCTGATGGGCAATGGCGACTGGAACGACGGCATGAACCAAGTAGGCGACCAGGGCCGTGGCGAATCGGTCTGGCTGGCGTGGTTTCTGTGCGCCGTGAGCGACGGCTTCGGTCCCCTGGCACAGGCACGCGGAGATACCCTGCGCGTCGAGCGCTGGCGCCAGGCGGCCAAGGGTTGGCGCCAGGCGCTCGCCGGACCGGCCTGGGACGGCGCCTGGTACAAGCGCGCATTTTTTGACGACGGGACGCCGCTGGGCACCCACACTGCAGCAGAGTGCCGCATCGACCTGATCGCGCAGGCCTGGAGCGTCCTGTCCGGTGCCGCCACGCCGCAGCGCCAGCGCTCGGCGATGGCCGCGGTGGCCAAGTGGCTAGTGGACGACGATGCGGGCCTCAACCGTTTGCTCACGCCTCCACTGCAGCACATGGTGCCCAGCGCGGGCTACATCCAGGCCTACCCGCCGGGCGTGCGCGAAAACGGCGGCCAGTACTCGCATGCCGGCGTATGGAAATTGATGGCGCAAGCGCAGCTGGGCGACGGAGATGGTGCCTACCGCACTTTCACGCAGCTGAGTCCGGCGCACCGCAGCGCCCATCCCGCGCGGCGGGCGGCCTATGCGCTCGAGCCTTATGTGATGGCAGGGGACGTGTACACCGAAGCGCCGTACGTGGGCCGCGGCGGCTGGAGCTGGTACACCGGTTCGGCCGCCTGGATGCACCGCGCCGCCATTGAGTCCATGCTGGGTCTGCAAGTGCGGGCCGATCGCGTCTGCCTGCGCCCCTGCCTGCCCAGCCACTGGCCCCATGTGGTGCTGAGCCTGGAGCGCGCCGGCGCCAGGCACAGGTTCACGATCTGCTTTGCCAACGCCCTGGCGTTGCTCTCGCAGGCAGCCGAATCGGGGGCAGCGCCATTGCAGGCGGGCGAATGGGTGCGCCTGGACGGCGGGCAAGCTGGCAACTACCTAGTGGTCTTGCCGACCCGATGCGCCAAGCCACCGGGTCGGGTCTGAACGCGCCGGCCGCAGGCGGCCTGGCTAGCGCTTTGCGGGGAGGACGGTGGTGGTCGTCGTCACGCTCTCGCGCAGGATGCCGCCTTCCAGGGCTGATCCGCTGCTGTTGCCGGCGCCGCGGATGCGGTCTACGCAGGCGGCATGCTCGTCGGTCTTGGTGAATACCTTGCAGCGCTCGAGCGCATTTGCTGCCGTCTCGTGCGCCCCGCTGCCCGTCAGCGCCCCCTTGCGCGCTGCGTCGCGCGCTGCCCCCGCCTCGCGCAGGCAGACGTCGCGCGCCTGCTGCGTCTGGCCGCTCAGGCAGGCAGCGCGGTCCCTTTCATAGCGCGCTTGGGCATCGCTTTCGCTGGCCGCATGCGCGGCGACGCCGATCCAAAGGAGGGTGCCGAAGAAGGCGCGCAGGGTGGGAGGGGGGATGTTCATGACAGAGTCCTTGTGGCTGGATTGGAAGAACGGGCGCAGTGCTTCCCGCGCGCAGGGACAGCCTAGGTCCAGGGCGGGCGCCTGGTTGTCGGACAGGGTCGGCAGTGCAAGAGGGCGGGCACCGCGGAAAGCCTTGCCCCCCTACACTCCCGGCTTTTGCCCATGGCCTCACCATTCGCACATGACCAGACTCACGCTTTCCGACAAGACATTCGAGGTCGATGCCGTCATTCTCGACCTCGACGGCACGCTGGTCGATACCTTGGGCGACTTTGGTGAAGCGCTCAGCCGCATGCTGGCCGATCTTGGGCTTGCGCCCATCGCACTGGAGCCCATCGCCACCATGGTCGGAAAGGGCTCGGAGCATTTGCTGGTTTCGGTGTTAAAACACGTGCTAGGGCAAGATGGTAAAGCGTTGTCTGCTATTGAATTAGAAGCACTCTATCGCCAGGCCTGGCCCAGCTACCAGCGCCACTACGCGGCCATCAACGGCCGCCACGCGCAAGTCTATCCCGGGGTGAGGCAGGCGCTGCAGGTCCTGAGCGCAGCCGGTCTGCCCCTGGCCTGCGTCACCAACAAACCGACCGCCTTTGCCAAAGCGCTGCTGCGCTCGCTGGGATTGGACTGCTTTTCCCTGGTGTTCGGCGGCGACGCCTTCGAGCGCAGGAAGCCCGATCCGCTGCCGTTGCTGCGCTGCTGCGCCGCGCTCGAAGTCGCGCCGGCGCGCTGCCTGATGATCGGCGACTCGGCCAACGACGCGCAGGCCGCACGTGCGGCCGGCTGCCCGGTGCTGCTGGTGACCTACGGCTACAACCACGGTCAGAGCGCGCGCTCGGTCGACGCCGACGCCTGGGTGGATTCCCTCGCCGAGTTGGCCGTGCCGCCTTGAGCCGGACGAAATGGACGGGGAACGCGCGCGGCCTCCTCAGCGCTGCGCAATGCGCAGCGGAGAGCCTGCGGCCTGCAACGTCGGCCCGTTGCCGTCCAGGCGGAACACCGCCACCGCCTGGACCAGCTGCGCCGCCTGGCTCTTGAGGCCGTCGGCCGCAGCGGCGCTTTGCTCGACCAGGGCCGCGTTCTGCTGCGTCGCCTGGTCCATTTGCGTGATGGCTTCGCCCACCTGGGCCACGCCCTGGCTTTGCTCCTGGCTGGCCGCGCTGATTTCGCTCACGATGTCGGTCACGCGGCCAATGGCCTGCACCACCTCGCTCATGGTGTGGCCGGCGCGGTCCACCAGAGCCGAGCCCGCTTCCACCCGCTCCACACTGGCGCCAATCAAGGCCTTGATTTCCTTGGCCGCGTCTGCGCTGCGCCCGGCCAGGCTGCGCACTTCGCTGGCGACCACGGCAAAGCCGCGACCTTGCTCGCCAGCGCGCGCCGCCTCCACGGCGGCATTGAGCGCGAGGATGTTGGTCTGAAACGCAATCCCGTCAATCACGCCAATGATGTCGGCAATCTTGCGGCTGCTGTCGTTAATGCCCTTCATGGTGCGAACCACTTCGGCGACGACCTCGCCGCCCTGCGTCGCCACGGTCTGCGCATTGCGTGCCAGCTGGTTGGCCGCGCGCGCGTTGTCGGCGTTCTGGCGCACGGTGGAATTGAGTTCTTCCATGGATGCGGAGGTTTCTTCCAGTGCGCTGGCCTGCTGCTCCGTGCGCGCCGAAAGATCACTGTTGCCGTGGGCGATCTCGGCGCTCGCGCTGGCCACGCCTTCGGCGCCGCGGCGCACTTCGCCGACGATGCCGGCCAAACGCTGCTGCATGGTCCCCAATGCCTGCAACAACTGGCCCGGCTCGTCCTGGGCATGGCCCTCGCTCGCACGCGTCAGGTCGCCCTGGGCGATGGCCTGCGCCCACTGACGGCTGCGCTGGACCGGCCCGACGATGGAACGGGTGACCAGGGCGGCCAGCGCCAGGCCGAGCGCAATCGCCAGCAGCGCAGCCCCGCCCAGAATCCATTCGCTCGATTGCGCCACCGAGGCGCTGCGCTGCTGGCTGGCGACGAGCAGCTGGCCCATGTGCTGGCGCAAGGCATCCAGCGCGGCAAGGGTTTTGTCCGCCAGCGGACGCAAGTCCTTGTCGACCAGGTTCGGTACGCTGGGTTCGCCGCCGCGGTGCAGTTCACGAATCTCTGCCAGGCGCTGCAGATACGCGCCCTGCGCGGCGTCCACGTCGGCCAGCAGGACCTTGGCCGATTCGCCGGACACCAGGGCATGGACACGCTGCACGCTCTGTTCCATGTCGCGCGTCGTTGCCTCGGTGCTGGCCTGCAGCTGGTCCATGTATTCGCGGTCGATGGCCTTGAGAAAGGCCTCGGTGCGAACCCAGTTGAGGCGCAGGAGCGCGGCCCAGCGCTCCACCTGGGCCTGGCGCTCCATTTCCACGGTGGAGACGCGCTCGCTGTCGGCTGCCAAGGTCTGGATTCGCCAGATGCCCAGGGCCGCCATCAATGCCGTAATGATCAGAATGAGACCAAAGCCCAGGCCCAAGCGTGGACCGATGCGAAGCGTGCGCAACATAATCGTAGAACCGTGAAGGAGACGCCAAAGACTACGGGTTGCGTTGGCCGGGCGCTGTCTGTGTGGCGACAGGCGCTTACTTGATTCCCAGCATCTGGTCCTTAAGCTTCCAGTCGGCGGGGGAGTTGCCGAACCAGATGGACATCAGCGCGCGGAAGAACGCGGGGTCCTTGAAGGGCTCGGCCTGCAGCTTGCCCTTGGCCCAAATGCTCAACCCTGTCGCCGGATCCCACTCGAGGGCGCAGACGTCGCCGGGCACGAAGGCCTTGTTGGCCGCAAAAATCTCACCCATCTTGATCATCCCGGGGATGATCTTGGACAGCTCGCTGCGGCTGACGTTGTCCTCGATGCCGCGCGTGAGAAGCTTGCCGAAGTCGGCGGAGTTGATTTCGCGCAAGAAGGTCATTCCCAGGCGCTTGGGGCCGGGCGCTGCGATCAGCTCGTCAAGCGACTTGACCGGCTGGGTGGTGTACAGATCGCCCACATAGACCTTGAAAGGGCCTTTGTAGCGGATGCCGGCGCCGTTGAGCTGCAGCTTGGTGCCGGCGACCGTCACCGAGTCTTCGACCTTGACACCAGCAAGTTCGACCATGGCAAACGCGGCCACGCTCCAGCACAGACCGAAAGCCACCAGCAGAGTGCGCAATGTGTTCCACATGTCCAACCCCATAAAAAAAGAACGATCGTTCGTAATACTGAAACAAAGTGTATGTCAGTCAGGCCCCTGGCCTATTGGGGATTTCCCCTGCCTGCGGGCCCACGCACACGCCAGCCGCGCTCGGCGACCCGCGCTCGGTGACCCAGGGGCATTTGCTACACTTTGCGCCATGTTCACACACCGCGCGTTCATCGCAGGTCGCAGCGACCGGGGGGCCTGGCCCTGGCGTTCCTGCTGCGCCTGACATGCGGCCCTCTGCGGCCTTTCCGATGAACCCGGCGCGCCAGTCTGCTGGCCCGCCTGCCGCCCTGGCAGGAAACTCCCGTGATCACTGAACTTGAATTCCAGAGCCTCGCGCGCGAAGGCTACAACCGCATTCCGCTGATGGCCGAAGCCTTCGCGGATCTTGAAACCCCTCTGTCGCTGTACCTCAAATTGGCCCACAGCCAAGGCGGTGGAGCGCACAGCTTCCTGCTCGAATCCGTGGTGGGTGGCGAGCGCTTTGGTCGTTACAGCTTCATCGGCCTGCCGGCGCGCACGCTCTTGCGTTCGCGCGGCTTCGGCGCCGACGCCGTGACCGAAGTGGTGACCGACGGCCAGGTGGTTGAAACCGCCTCCGGCAATCCACTCGATTTCGTCGAGGCCTACCAGAAGCGCTTCAAGGTGGCGCTGCGCCCTGGCCTGCCGCGCTTTTGCGGGGGCCTTGCAGGCTATTTTGGCTACGACGTGGTGCGCCACATCGAGAAGAAGCTGGAGAAGAGCTGTCCGCCCGACACCCTGGGCATGCCCGATATCCTGTTGCTGCAATGCGAGGAATTGGCGGTCATCGACAACCTCTCGGGCAAGCTCTACCTGATCGTCTATGCCGACCCGGCGCGTCCTGAGGCCTTCAGCAACGCCAAGAAGCGCTTGCGCAGCCTGCGCGAACAACTGCGCTATTCGGTCAGCGCCCCGCAGGTGCAAGCCAGCCTGGGTCACCCGGCGCAGCGCGACTTCGCCAAGGCGGACTACCTGGCCGCCGTGGTGCGCGCCAAGGAGCTGATTGCCGGGGGAGACTTCATGCAGGTGCAGGTGGGCCAGCGCATTCACAAGCGCTTTGATGCCAGTCCGCTCTCGCTCTACCGCGCGCTGCGCTCGCTCAACCCCAGCCCCTACATGTACTACTACCACTTTGGCGACAGCCACGTGGTGGGCGCCAGCCCGGAGATTCTGGTGCGGCAGGAAAAAACAGAGGCCGGCGAGAAGGTGACGATCCGCCCGCTGGCCGGCACCCGTCCGCGCGGCGCCACGCCCGAGCTGGACAAGCTGACCGAGCAGGAACTCATCAACGATCCCAAGGAGCGCGCAGAGCATGTCATGCTGATCGACCTGGCGCGCAACGACATTGGCCGCATTGCGCAGACCGGTACGGTCAAGGTCACCGAAGCCTTTGCGGTAGAGCGCTACAGCCACGTCATGCACATCGTGAGCAACGTCGAAGGCATCTTGAAGCCCGGCATGAGCAACATGGACGTGCTGCGCGCCACCTTCCCCGCCGGCACCCTGACGGGCGCGCCCAAGGTGCACGCCATGGAAATCATTGATCAGCTGGAGCCCACCAAACGCGGCCTCTACGGTGGTGCTTGCGGCTACCTGAGCTACGCCGGCGACATGGATGTGGCGATTGCCATTCGCACCGCCATCGTCAAGGACGGCGAGCTTTACGTGCAGGCTGCGGCCGGCGTGGTGGCCGATTCGGTGCCCGAGCTGGAATGGCGCGAAACGGAACACAAGGCGCGTGCCCTGCTGCGCGCCGCTGAACTGGTGGAAGAGGGGCTGGAATGACGCGCGCGATCGAAAAAGTGAAGCCCTGCCAGGACATGCAGGATGTGCGCGGCGCCATCAACGCGCTTGATGACGTGCTGGTGCCGCTGCTGGTGGAGCGCGTGGCGTACATGACGCAGGCTGCGCGCATCAAGCAGCGCGCCAGTCAGGTGCGCGACGAAGCGCGCATCGAAGACATCGTGCGCCGGGTGCGCCAGGCCGCTTTGAGAGAGGGTGGCGACAGCGATGTCATCGAGCAGATCTACCGCAGCATGATGGAGGCTTGCATTGCCTTTGAAGAGCGCGAGTTCGTGCGGCTGCGCGAGACCTCCAATCAGGGAGAAGGCGCATGAAGCTATTGATGATCGACAACTACGACAGCTTCACCTGGAACATCGTCCAGTACTTCGGCGAGCTGGGCGCCGAGGTCGAAGTGGTGCGCAACGACGAGGTCACGCTGGCCGATCTGGACGCGCGGCTGGCATCGGGCGCAATGGACCGGCTGGTGGTCTCGCCCGGCCCCTGCTCGCCGGCCGAGGCCGGAATCTCTGTGCCCGCCATCCAGCATTTCGCTGGCCGCCTGCCGATTTTGGGTGTGTGCCTGGGGCACCAGGCCATCGGCGCAGCCTTCGGCGGCACCATCGTGCGCGCGCAGGAGCTGATGCACGGCAAGACCAGCGTCATCACGACCACGCAGACGGGCGTGTTCGCCGGCCTGCCGCGCCAGTTCACGGTCAACCGCTACCACTCGCTCTCCATCGAGCGCGCCAGCTGCCCCGAGGTGCTGCAAATCACCGCCTGGACGGAGGACGGCGAAATCATGGGCGTGCGTCACAAGCAACTGTCCATTGAGGGCGTGCAGTTCCACCCGGAAAGCATCCTCTCGGAACATGGACACGCACTGCTGCGCAATTTCTTGCATCCGACCGCATTGAATGCTATTGAATAGATAGCTGTTAGCGCTTTATGAATAAGCGCTAGAGGCCAATTTCAATCAATTTTCTACCGACCCCATGCCCACCCACCAGTGGATTCTGTTCGTCGCCGCCGGCGTCTTGCTCAACCTCACGCCGGGGCCGGATGTGTTCTTCATCATCGCCCATGCGGCGCGGCGCGGCGTGCGTGCTGGGGTGGTGGCGGCGCTGGGCATTTCTGCGGGCTGCTGCGTGCACGTGCTGGCCGCTGCCGTGGGCGTGAGCGCCCTGGTGGCAGCGTCGGCCACGGCGTTTGGTGTGCTCAAGTGGTTGGGCGCGATCTACCTGGTATACGTGGGCGTTCGCATGCTGATCGCCGGGCTGGGTGGTTCTGGCTCGTCGGGCGCGCGGGGCGCTGCCGACACACAGGTGGCGCTGACCACGGTTTTTCGCCGGGGCTTTCTGACCAACGTGCTCAACCCCAAGGTGGCGCTGTTCTTCCTCGCCTTCGTGCCGCAGTTCATTGCGCCGGGCAGCGCGCATGCGCCCGCCATGTTTTTGGCGCTGGGCCTTTTGTTTACGTTCAACAGCACGCTGGTCAACACCGGCTGGGCCTGTGCCGCCGCCTGGGCGGCGCGCCGCGCGGGCGCCATGCAGCGCGCCATGCGCTGGCTCGATGGCGTGGCGGGATCGCTCTTCATCGGCTTCGGCGTGAAGCTGGCGCTGACCGATGCGCCCGCCAGACTTTGACACCGCTCTGTCCTCTCGTCATTCATTGGGAACCTCTGCCATGCTCATCACCCCGCAAGAAGCGCTGCAGCGCACCGTCGAACACCGCGAGATCTTTCACGACGAGATGCTGCACCTGATGCGCATGGTCATGCGGGGCGAGCTGTCCCCTGTCATGACCGCCGCCATCATCACCGGCCTGCGCGTCAAAAAGGAAACCATTGGCGAGATCACTGCGGCCGCGCAGGTGATGCGCGAGTTCTCCAACAAGGTGCCAGTGGCAGACACCACGCACCTGGTCGACATCGTGGGCACCGGGGGCGACGGTGCCGGCAGTTTCAATATCTCTACCTGTGCCATGTTTGTCGCGGCTGCTGCGGGCGCGCGTGCAGCCAAGCATGGCGGACGCAGCGTCTCCAGCAAGAGTGGCAGCGCCGATGTGATGGAGCAGCTCGGCGTGCACATCGACCTGCCGCCTGCCGCCATCGCCGAGAGCATTGCCCAGGTGGGCATTGGCTTCATGTTCGCGCCCAACCACCACCCGGCGATGAAAAACGTGGCCCCGGTGCGGCGCGAACTGGGCGTGCGTACCATCTTCAACATCCTCGGCCCGCTGACCAACCCCGCCGGGGCACCAAACATTTTGATGGGTGTGTTCCACCCCGACCTCGTCGGTATCCAGGTGCGCGCCCTGCAGCGCCTGGGCGCCGAGCATGCGCTCGTGGTCTATGGCCGCGATGGCATGGACGAAATCAGCCTGGGTGCGGCCACGCTGGTGGGCGAGCTCAAGGACGGCCAGGTGCGCGAATACGAAATTCACCCCGAGGACTTTGGGCTGCCCATGGCCAGCAACCGGGCCTTCAAGGTGGAGACGCCCGAAGCGTCGCGCGACATGCTGCTCTCGGTGCTCGACGGCGCAGCGGGGCCCGCCGCCGACATCGTGTGTCTGAACGCCGGCGCCGCGCTGTACGTGGCCGGCGTGGCCGGTTCGATTGGGGGCGGCCTGGAGCGTGCCCGCGCCGCCCTCGCCTCGGGCGCCGCCCGCGAGCGGCTGCGCCAGCTGGTCGCCTTCACGCAAGCGCAGAAGGGATAAGCCATGTCCGACATCCTCAGCCAGATCGTTGCCACCAAACAGCAAGAAGTCGCTGCGGCCAAGCACCGTACGCCGCTCGCCAGCATCCGCCAGGACGCCGAGAGCCGCGTGCTGACGCGCGATTTTGAAGCCGCGCTGCGCGCCAAAATCTTGCGCGGGCAAGCGGCGGTGATTGCCGAGATCAAGAAGGCCAGCCCCAGCAAGGGCGTGCTGCGCGCCGATTTCGAACCCGCCGACATCGCCCAGAGCTATTCCGAGGGCGACGGCGAGGTCAGCGCCGCGTGTCTTTCGGTGCTGACCGATGTGCAGTATTTCCAGGGCCGCATCGACTATTTGAAGCAGGCCCGCGCGAGCTGCATGCTGCCGGTGCTGCGCAAGGATTTCATGGTTGACGAATGGCAGATTTACGAGTCGCGCGCCATTGGCGCAGATGCCGTGCTGCTGATTGCCGCCTGCCTTGACGACGCCCAGATGCGCGATTTCGAAGCGATTGCGCGCGGCCTTGATATGGCGGTGCTGGTTGAGGTGCACGACGCCGCCGAGATGGAGCGTGCGCTGCGCTTGCAGACCCCGCTCGTCGGCGTGAACAACCGCAATTTGAAGACGTTCGAGGTCAGCTTGCAGACCACGTTGGATCTGCAAAAGCACGTGCCGCCGGAGCGCCTGCTGGTGACCGAATCGGGGGTGGCCACGCGCGCCGATGTCACGCTGCTGCGCGCCGCTGGTGTGCAGGCGTTTTTGGTAGGCGAAGCCTTTATGCGTGCCGAGGAGCCTGGGCTGGCGCTGGCGGAACTGTTTGCGTGAAGCCCTGTTCAGCGGGTACAAACCGCATTTGCTATCGAGAATGTAGCTTTTTGCGCATATGGAATAAGCGCTAGAGGCCATTTTCATATGAAATCCGCCGCCCTGTCGCCCCCCGATCAGCTCCAGACGGCCGACCCCCGCGACTGGCCGGTGGCGCCGGGCTGGCAGCCCTTGGTCGAGCAATTTTTCCAATCGCCGTCAGGCGTGCAACTGCTGGCGTTCTTGCGCGAGCGCCTGGCGGCCGGAGCCAGCATCTTCCCGCCGCAGCCGCTGCGCGCGCTCGAACTCACACCGCCTGAGAAAGTGCGCGTCGTCATCCTGGGGCAGGACCCCTACCACGGCCGCGGGCAGGCGCAGGGTCTGGCGTTTTCCGTCGCGCCGGGCGTTCCAATCCCGCCTTCGTTGCGCAACATCTTCAAGGAAATCGAGCGCGACTTGGGTACGCCGCCACCTGCGTTTCCTGTGCCCGGCGGCAGTCTGGTGCATTGGGCCGAGCAAGGCGCCCTGCTGCTCAACACCGTGCTCACGGTGGAGGAGGGCCAGCCAGGCAGCCACGCCAAGCGCGGCTGGGAGCTGCTGACCGACGCGCTGATCGCCCACGTCGCGACGCAGCCCCAACCGGTGGTGTTCCTGCTCTGGGGCGCGCACGCACAATCGAAGCGCGCGCTCGTCGACGGCCCGCGGCATCTGGTGCTCAGCGCCAACCACCCGTCGCCCTTGTCGGCGCTGCGCCCGCCCGTGCCTTTCATCGGCTGCGGGCATTTTGGGCAGGCGCGGGCGTTTCGGCGTTTGCACGGCGGATAAGATTTGGCGGTTTTTCATCACAAGGAGGGACAGCGCATGGCACAGCAGTTTCTGGAAATGCCCGACAGTCAGGGCTACTTTGGCGAATACGGAGGGCAGATCCTCCCGCCTGAACTCAAGGCCGTGATGGACGGCATCAATGACGCCTACGAGGAGGTCCGCAAGACGGCAGCGTTCCAGGACGAGCTGGCGGAGCTGTACGCCCATTACGTCGGTCGGCCCAGTCCGATCTTCTACGCCCGGCGCCTTTCGGAGCGCCAGGGCGGCGCGCACATTCATCTCAAGCGCGAAGACCTGAACCACACCGGCGCGCACAAGATCAACCACTGCCTGGGCGAAGCGCTGCTGGCCAAGCACATGGGCAAGACCAAGGTGCTGGCCGAAACGGGGGCGGGCCAGCACGGCGTGGCGCTGGCGTCGGCCTGCGCGCTGGTGGGCATCGAGTGCGAAATCCACATGGGCGAGATCGACATTGCCAAGGAGCACCCCAACGTCACCAAGATGAAAATCCTGGGCTGCAAGCTGGTGCCTGTGACGCGCGGCACGCGCACCCTCAAGGACGCGGTGGACAGCGCGTTTGAAGAGTACCTGAAAGATCCGGTGCATTTCTTCTATGCCATCGGCTCGGTGGTGGGCCCGCACCCGTTCCCCAAGATGGTGCGCGACTTCCAGAGCATCGTCGGGCGCGAGGCGCGGGCGCAGTTTCTGGCAGAGCACCAGCGCCTGCCCGATGTGGTGACGGCCTGCGTGGGCGGCGGCTCGAACGCCATGGGCATCTTCACGGAATTCCTGCCCGATGCCGATGTGCAGCTCGTGGGTGTCGAGCCTGCCGGTCGCGGCCTCGATACCCCCGACCACGCCGCCACCATGACGCTCGGCGTCAAGGGCGCCATCCACGGCTTCATTTGCTACAACCTGCAGGATGACAAGGGCGAGCCGCTGCCGGTGTACTCGATTGCCTCGGGCCTGGACTACCCTGGCGTCGGCCCGCAGCACTGCTACCTCAAGGACGTAGGCCGCGTGCAGTATGAGTCGGTGACGGACGACGAGTGCCTCGATGCCTTCATGACGCTCTCGCGCACCGAAGGGATCATCCCGGCGCTGGAGAGCGCGCATGCGCTGGCCTACGCCATGAAGCTGGCGAAGACTCTGCCCCCAGAGAAGAACATTCTGGTCAACCTCTCAGGCCGGGGCGACAAGGACGCCGATTTCGTGGCGCAGCACCTGGGGTTGTAGACTTTAGGCAAAAAAGGCTGCTGGCGCTTTATAAATAAGCGCTGGCAGCTATTTTTTTGATAGTAAAAATGCGGCCCTGAGCGTCCATTCGGGGTCAATCGCTGAGCGCGCAATGCCGCTACAGGCGGGCCGTGGGCGCGGCGCGCTCCAGCAGCATCGCATCGCCGTAGCTGAAAAACCGGTACTCCTGTGCAATCGCATGGCGGTACAGCGCCATCACCCGGTCGTACCCCGCAAAGGCGCTCACCAGCATCATCAGCGTGCTTTTGGGCAGATGGAAGTTGGTGACCAGCAGGTCCACGACCTGGAACGCGAATCCCGGCGTGATGAAGATATTGGTGTCGCCCGTGGCCAACCCCGAGCGCGCCCAGGATTCGAGCGTGCGCACCGTCGTCGTGCCCACGGCCACCACGCGGCCGCCGCGCTGGCGGCAGCGCTCCAGGGCTGCCAGGGTGGCCAGGGGCACCTCGTACCACTCGCTGTGCATCTGGTGCTCGGCCAGGTTTTCGGTCTTGACGGGCTGGAAGGTGCCGGCGCCGACATGCAGCGTCACGCTGGCACGCTCGATGCCGCGCCGCGCCAGGTCGGCCAGCACTGCTTCGTCAAAATGCAGTGCGGCGGTGGGGGCGGCCACGGCGCCGGGCGCGCGGGCAAAAACAGTCTGGTAACGCTGGCTGTCCTCGACGGCATCGGGATCGTTGCCGGTGTGCTGCTGGCGTTCGATATACGGGGGCAGGGGCAGGTGGCCGTGGCGTTCCATCAGATCCCAGGGGCTCTCGTGGGCCGGGCCGCGCAGGGCGAAGCGGAACAGCGGCCCCTGCGCATCGGGCCAGCGGCCCAGCAGCGTGCCGTCAAAGCCACCGGCGCCGAGCCCTCCGGCCAGGTGCACGGTGCTGCCGGGCAAGGGCTTCTTGCTGACCTTCATGTGGGCCACCACCTCGTTGCCGGTGAGCACGCGCTCGATCAGCAGTTCCAGCTTGCCGCCGCTGGCTTTCTCGCCAAAGAGGCGCGCCTTGACGACACGGGTGTCGTTGAAGACCAGCAGGTCGCCCGCTCGCAGCAGGCTGGGCAGGGTGTGGAAGATGCGGTCCGCCGCAGGCAGGCTGCGGCCATCGAGCAGGCGCGAGGCGCTGCGCTCGGCGGTGGGGTGCTGGGCGATGCGCTCCGGGGGCAGGGCGAAGTCAAAATCGCTGAGGGTGAAGGTGCGGGGCGCGTTTGCGGGGTTCTCGGTCATGGTGCTTGAGGGCCGGACGGGCCCGTTCCAAGGGGGAAGAAAAGGCGGCATTGTGGCATTGCTGCCCTGTATGCGCGTAAGCTTGCGCCTGTACACACCGACTTGCGAGGACGGCGCCAATGGATGCTTTCGTATGGGACCAGAACTTCATCACAGGCGTGGAGGGCATGGATGACCAGCACCATGCGCTGGTCGATCTGTTCAACGAGCTGAGCCAGACGTTCTACAGCACCGAGCGCAACCGCGAAGAGATTCTGGGGGGTACTTTTGCGCGGCTGGTGGCGTACACCGAATACCACTTTCGTGACGAAGAATCCTTGATGCTGGGGGTGGGTATCGATCCGCGCCATATCGCATTGCACAAGGCGCAGCACACGCAGTTTGTCGAGCAGATCAAGGCCATCTGGCAGGTGCGCGAGACCCTGCCCAATGCGGCCGAATCCATCGTGGGTTTTTTGACTTCGTGGCTGGGCCTGCACATCCTGGGCACCGACCAGTCGCTGGCGCGGCAGATCGTGGCCATTGCCGCCGGGGCGACGCCAGCGCAGGCCTGGGACAGCGAGGCCCACTTCGCTGCCAGCAACAGCACCCAGGCGCTGCTCAAGGTGATCGTGCGGCTTTACCACGCGCTGGCGCAGCAGAACGCCGTGCTCATCGCCGCCAACCAGGACCTGGAGCAGCGGGTGGCCGAACGCACCGAAACCCTGGCACGCACCAACGACGTGCTGCGCGATGCCAACCAGCAGCTCGCGGTCTATTCGCGTACCGATGGGTTGCTGCGCATCGCCAACCGGGCTTATTTTGAAGAACGCCTGGCGCAGGCGTGCGCGGGAGCGTTCCGGCGCGAGCACCCGGTGGGGGTGCTGATGATCGATGTGGACCACTTCAAGCAGTTCAACGACCGCCATGGCCGCCCGCAGGGCGATATGTGCCTGCAGGCCGTGGCCCGGGCCGTGGAGCAAAGCATGGTGCGCAGCACCGACATCGTGGCGCGCTATGGCGGCGAGGAGCTGGCCGTCATCCTGCCCGATACCGACGCCGCAGGGGCTGCGGTGGTGGCCGCCCGGGTGGTCGAACAGGTGGCCGCCCTGGCCCTGCCGCATGGCGACTCTCCCACGGCGCCGCAGGTGACGGTGAGTGTGGGCGTGGCGGCGCAGGTGCCGCTGTCGCGCGATGGCGGCGCGGCGCTGGTGCAGGAGGCCGACGCCGCCCTGTACGAAGCCAAGGCCACCGGGCGCAACCGCTGGGTGCTGGCGCCGCACTGAGCGTGTCAGCGGCGGTCGAACTGGCGCTGCACCTCGGCAGCATCGGCCAGCGCCGTGCCCGGTGCCAGCAGGGCGGCGGCACCTCCGGCCAAACCCCAGCGCAGCGCCGTGGGCGCGGGTTCGCCCCGGTCCAGCGCCGACAGCAGCGCGGCCAGAAAGCAGTCGCCTGCGCCGGTGGTGCCCGTGGTGGCCTGCACGGGCAGGGCGGGGGCCTGCCATATCCCGCCGGAGGTTGCCAGCACCGCGCCCTGCGCGCCCACCGACAGCGCCACGACCTGTGCCTTGTGCTGGCGCACCAGGTCTTGCGCGGCCGCCTGCCATTGCGGCGCATCGGCCAGGGGCAGGCCGGTGAGCCCGCGCATTTCGCGCAGGCTGGGTTTGACCAGGTACACGCCTTCCTCCAGCGCAGCGGCCAGCGCCGGGCCCGAACTGTCGAGCACCATGCGGCTGCCCTGCTGGCGGGCGATGCGCGCCAGGCGCGCATAAAAGTCATCGGGCACGCCGGGCGGCAGGCTGCCGCTGGCCACGATCCAGCGCGCTGGACTGGCGTGCTGCGCCACCGCGTCCAGGCAGGCCTGCCATTCGGCGGCGGCCAGTGGGGGGCCGGGCATCACGAAGCGGTATTCCTGTCCGGTGCCTTGCTCCACCACCGACAGGTTCTCCCGCGTTTCGCCCGCAATCGGCAGACAGCGTTCCGGCACCCCTTCGGCGGCCAGCCGCTGGGCCAGTTGCGCGCCCGCCAGGCCGCCCGACAGATGCCAGGCCTGCACCGCGTGGCCCAGGCGGTGCAGCACCCGTGCCACGTTGATGCCGCCGCCGCCCGGGTAGCGCTGCAGGCTGCCGCAGCGCAGCTTGTGCGTGGGCTCTACCCGGGCGGTGGTGGTGGCCAGGTCGAGTGCGGGGTTGGGAGTGAGGGTGAGGAAGTCAGGCATGACCGCACTGTAATGGCGCGCCGATGGACTACAGTCTCCGGCACAGTTCTCGCACCACGCAATGCTCCCGCACCCGCTTGACCCTCTTCCCCTGCAAACCGGCCTGATCGCGCTGCACAGCAACCGCACCGAAGCGTTGGCCGAGGCCGTCCTGGCCTGGCTGCGCCAGAACCCGCTGGCGCCGCTGGAGGACGAGGTGGTGCTGGTGCAAAGCAACGGCATGGCCGAGTGGTTCAAGATGGAGGCGGCCGCCCGCAGCGGCGTGTGCGCAGCCATGCGGGTGGAGCTGCCGTCGCGGTTTTTGTGGCGCACCTACCGCCAGGTGCTGGGCCGTGCCCAGGTGCCTGCGCGCTCGCCGGTCGACAAGGATGTCCTGGCCTGGCGGCTGGTGCGCCTGCTGCCGGGCTTGCTGCACGAGCCCGGCTACGAACCCGTGGCCGGTTTCCTGGCTGCGGGCGACGACGCCGACCGGCTGTTCCAGCTTGCCACGCGCCTGGCCGACCTGTTTGACCAGTACCAGGTCTACCGGCCCGACTGGCTGGGCGACTGGGCCGACGGGCAGGACCGCCTGGCCGCGCCCGGCCGTCCCCCGCTGGAGCTGCCCGCAGACCAGCGCTGGCAGCCTTTGTTGTGGCGTGCCGTGCTGGCCACGCTGGACGAGCGTGAGCGCCAGTGCACCCGCCCGCGCATCCACCAGCGCGTGCTGGACGCGCTGCACAGCGGCGCTCCGCTGGCCCGCCCGGTGGCGCGCCGTATCGTGTTGTTCGGCATGGCGCAGGTGCCCCTGCCGGTGCTGCAGTTGCTGGCGGCGCTGGCCCGGCACAGCCAGGTGCTGCTGGCCATTCCCAACCCCTGCCGCTTCCACTGGGCCGACACCATCGACGGCCGCGAGCTGCTGCGCATGGCGCAGCGCCGCCAGCCGCTGCGGGCCGGGCGCGACCTGGCTGCGCTGCCGCTGGAGGCCATGCACGCCCATGCCCACCCGCTGCTGGCGGCCTGGGGCCGCCAGGCGCGCGACTTCGTGCGCCAGCTCGACGCCTTTGACGACGCACAGCAGGCCCAGGCCCGCTTCGGCCTGCCGCGCGTGGACCTGTTCGATGAGGAGGAAAGCGCCGATGCGCCCCTGCTGGTACAGGCGCAGAACCGTATCCGCGACCTGGTACCGCTGGCCGAGCATGACCGGCGCGCGGCACGTGCAGCCGACCGCTCCATTGTTTTTCATGTGGCGCACAGTGCGCTGCGCGAGGTCGAGGTGCTGCACGACCAGCTGTTGCAGCTGCTGGCCGACCCGCCCGGCGGTGCGCCGCTGCAGCCGCGCGACATCGTGGTCATGGTGCCCGACATCGACACCATGGCACCCGCCATCCGGGCCGTGTTTGGCCAGTACCCGCGCAGCGACGCACGCCATATCCCGTTCGACATTGCCGACCTGAGCGCCCGCGCCAGCCACCCGCTGGTGGGCGCGCTCGAATGGCTGCTGCGCCTGCCGCAGCAGCGCTGCACCTTGAGCGAGCTGCGCGACCTGCTCGATGTGCCGGCCATTGCGGCGCGTTTTGGCGTGGACCCGGACTCCATGGCGCGGCTGGCGCAGTGGATGGCTGGCGCGGGCATCCGCTGGGGGCTGAATGCGGCGCAGCGCGAGCACCTGGGCCTGGGCGCCTGCGGCGACCAGAACACCGGTGCTTTCGGCCTGCGCCGCATGCTGCTGGGCTATGCCGGGGGCGATGCGGCGTTTGCCGGGATCGAGCCCTACACCGAAGTCGGCGGGCTCGACGCCGAACTGGCGGGCGCGCTTGCCGGTCTGCTCGAACAGCTGGAGCACTGGTGGCGCGCGTCGCTCATCCCGGCCACGCCCGAGGGCTGGGCCGTGCGCTGCCGTGTGCTGCTGGCAGGCATCGCCCAGGCCACCAGCGAGGACGACCGCCAGGTGCTGCAGGCGCTCGACGCTGCGCTCACCACCTGGCAGGAGACCTGCGCGCAGGCCGGTTTTGCGGACGCACTGCCGCTGCCCGTGGCGCGCCAGGCCTGGCTCGATGCCTTGCAGCAGCCCTCGCTGAACCAGCGTTTCCGGGCGGGCGGCGTCACCTTCTGCACGCTCATGCCGCTGCGTGCCATTCCGTTCGAGGTGGTCTGTCTGCTGGGCATGAACGACGGCGACTACCCGCGCCGCGCGCCGCGCAGCGACTTCGACCTGATGGCCCTGGGCGGCCAGGCGCGCCCCGGCGACCGCTCGCGCCAGAGCGACGACCGCCAGCTCATGCTCGAAGCCCTGCTGTCGGCGCGGCGCGTGCTCTACGTGGGCTGGACCGGGCGCAGCGTGCGCGACAACAGCCTGCAGCCGCCTTCGGTGCTGGTGTCGCAGCTGCGCGACTACCTGGCCGCGGGCTGGAGCGGCGAGGTGCTGGCCCAGCGCACCACCGAGCACCCGCTGCAGCCCTTCAGCCGCCGCTATTTCGAGGGCGATGCCGCCCTGTTCACCCATGCCCGCGAATGGCGCGCAGCGCACAGCGCCGAGCCGCCTGCACAGCCGCCCGCGCCACCGCTGCCCGCGTTTGCGCCCGACCCGCGCGTGCCGCTGGGCGTGGCCTCGCTGGCCGCGTTTTTGCGCAACCCGGCGCGCGCCTTCCTGCGCGAACGGCTGGGCGTGGTGTTCGACCCGGCGCAGGACGAGGGCGGTGACGACGAATCCTTTGGCCTGGCCGGGCTGGAGGAATACAGCACCGTGCGCGATCTGCTGGACGGTGTGCTGGCCGATCTGCAGAGCGCCCCCGGCGGTGCGCCGGTCGATGCCTTGCTGGAGCGCCGCCTGCAGCGCCTGCGCCGCACAGGCCGCCTGCCGCTGGGCGGCCTGGCAGACCGCACCCAGGCCCGGCTGGCCGAGCGCCTTTTGCCTCTGCTGCACGCCTGGCAGCAGGCGCAGGCCGACCACCCCAGCGCCACCGAGCGCCTGCCGTTGTATTGCACCACCCATTCATCAAATGCTATTGAAATGATAGCTGATAGCGCAATGCCAGAGAGCGCTGAAGGCACTTTTTATTCAAATTCTGAACCGGTGCCGATCGTGCTCGAAGACTGGCTGGAGCCCCTGCGGCGCGGCCCGGACGGCCTGCCCGTGTGGCTCGATGTGACGCCGTCCCGCCTGCTGCAGGACGCCCGCAAGGGCACGGTGCGCGCCGATGCGCTGCTCGTGCCCTGGGTGCGCAGCCTGGCCGCCGCCGCCAGCGGTGCCCCGGTGCACGGCCTGCTGGTGGGGCGCGATGCCACGCTGCACTGCACGCCCCCCGCGCCCGACAGCGCACGCGCCACGCTGGTGCACCTGCTGCAGGTGTGGCGCGAGGGCATGCAGGCGCCGCTGCCTTTTGCACTGCGCAGCGCACTGGCCTGGGTGGGCGGGGGCGACGCGGCCAGTACCTACGAAGGGGGATTTCACCTGGAAGGCGAAGGCACCGAGCCCTGCCTGGCGCGGCTCTACCCCGACTACGAGACGCTGACCGAGGACGGCCGCTTCGAGGCCCTGGCCGCGTCCATCGGCGGGCCGCTGGCCGACTGGGCCCGAGAGCAGGTGCAGGTCCGCATCCACCCCGAGGCGGGCAGCTCCGCTCCCGCCACCGGAGACACCGCATGACCCCGCCCCTGGATACCGGCGTCGACAGCACGGCGTTGCACGCCATCGATTTCCCGCTGTGGGGCAGCCGCCTCATCGAGGCCAGCGCGGGCACCGGCAAAACCTGGACCATTGCTGCGCTCTACCTGCGCCTGGTGCTCGGCCACGGGGGCAGCCAGGCCTTCGCCAGCCCGCTGCGCCCGGCCGATATTCTGGTGATGACCTTCACCCGCGCCGCCACGCGCGAACTGTCGGACCGCATCCGTGCCCGCCTGATCGAGGCGGTGCAGTGCTTTCGGGGCGAGGCGGCCGTGCCCGCGCACGATGCCTTCCTGGCCGAGCTGCTGGCCGCCTACCCCGGCGGCGCGGCGCGCACCCAGGCCGCCTGGCGCCTGGCCCTGGCCGCCGAAGGCATGGACGACGCGGCCGTGCACACCATCGACGCCTGGTGCCAGCGCATGCTGCGCGAACACGCCTTTGACAGCGGCAGCCTGTTTGACGAGGAACTGTGCGCCGACGAATCCGCCGTGCAGACCGAGGCCGCGCAGGACTACTGGCGCCAGCAGTGCTACCCGCTGGACGGCGCCGCCCTGGACGCCGTACTGGCCGTGTGGGCCAGCGTGCAGGCGCTGGTCGACGACATGCGCGGCCTGGCCGCGCAGGACCTGCCGCCCGGCACCGGCGCAGGCACGTTGGCCGACTGCGTGCAGCAGGCCCAGCAGGCGCGCTGCGATGCCGTGGCCGCGCTGAAACACGGCTGGGCCGGACGTGCGCAGAACATGCGCCGGTGGCTGGACGGCCAGACCGCGCCCAAGGAATGCGACTGGAACCGCACCCGACTCAAACCGGCCAGCTACGGCACATGGCTGGATCAGATCGTGGCGTGGGCCGACAGCCCCGAGCCGGCGTTGCTGGAGCTGACCGCCGCCGCATGGAACCGTCTGACTCCCGAGGGGCTGCTGGATGCGCGCAAGGACGGCGCGCCGCCCATCGCATTGCCCGAACACTTCCAGGCCCTGGCCGATCTGCGGGCCGCCCAGCAGGCGCTGCCCGACCCGGCCGTGGCACTGCGCCTGCATGCCGCTGCCCGCGTGCAGCAGCGCATGGCGCAGCTCAAGCGCCAGACGGGGAGTTTCGGCTTTGCCGACATGCCGCAGCGGCTCGACCGGGCCCTGGCCGGGCCGAATGGCGAGCGCCTGCGCGAACGCATCACCGCGCAGTACCCGGTGGCGCTGATCGACGAATTCCAGGACACCTCGCCGCTGCAGTACCGTTTGTTCGACCAGCTCTACCGCACGCAGGAAAACCACCGGCACACCGCGCTGCTGTTCATTGGCGACCCCAAGCAATCCATCTATGGTTTTCGCGGCGCCGACATCCACAGCTACCTGGCTGCGCGCCGCGCCACTGCAGGGCGGCACTATGTGCTGGGCACCAACCACCGCTCCACGGCCGCGCTGGTGGCGGCCGTCAACCACGCCTTTGTGCGCGCCGAAGAACGCCCGGGCGAGGGGGCTTTCCGCTTTCGCACGCCTGGCGCGCCGTACAACCCCCTGCCCTTTGTCGCCGTGCAGGCGCGGGGTCGCGCAGAGCAGTTCCGGACCGCCGAAGGCCCTGTGCCGACCCTGGCCATCCACCACGACCTGGAGCTGCTCAGCGCGGGCGACCACCAACGGCGCTTTGCCGCACGGTGCGCCGAGCAGATTGTGGGCTGGCTGGGCGATGCACAGGCCGGTTTTGCGCCGCCCGGCCAGCCCTTGCAGCGCTTGCGCCCGGCCGATATCGCCGTGCTGGTGCGTACCGGGCGCGAGGCCGAGGCCATCCGGCGCGAACTGCACCGGCGCGGCGTGGCCTCGGTCTACCTGTCCGACAAGGATTCGGTGTTCGACAGCGACGAGGCGCATGACCTGTGGTACTGGCTGCAGGCCGTGGCCGAACCGCTTGACGCACGCAAGCTGCGCGCAGGCCTGGCCACGCGCACCCTGGGCCTGGCGCTGGACGAACTGGCCGCGCTGGCCACCAGTGACGAGGCCCTGGACGCGCGCAGCCTGCAGCTGCGCGGGCTGCACAGCGTGTGGCAGACCCAGGGCGTGCTGACCATGCTGCGCCAGACGCTGCACCAGTGCGCTCTGCCGGCCCGTTGGCTGCAGGAGAGCGGGGGCGAGCGGCGCCTGACCAACTTTCTGCACCTGGCCGAACTGCTGCAGGACGCCAGCGCGCAGCTCGATGGCGAGCACGCGCTCATCCGCTGGCTGCACGAACAAATGCAGGCGGGGCGGCCTACCGGCGACGAACAGATCGTGCGCCTGGAAAGCGATGCCGACCTGGTGAAAGTGGTCACCGTGCACAAGAGCAAGGGGCTGGAATACCCCGTGGTCTGCCTGCCGTTTGCCTGCAGCTTTCGGGAAGTCACGCGCCAGTCGACAGGCTTTGTCTACCTGGCCGATGCCCGGGGCCAGCGCACGCTGCACTTGCAGCTCGATGATGCGGCACTCGCCCAGGCCGACCATGAACGCCAGCGCGAAGACCTGCGCCTGCTGTATGTGGCGCTGACGCGCGCGCGCCATGCGCTGTGGCTGGGCTTTGCCGCACTGAAGGCGGGCCGGGGGGCGCAGTGCTGCACGCACCAAAGCGCCATGGGCTATCTGCTCAGTGGCGGCGCGGCGCTGGAGGCGGGTGAATGGCTCGTCCCGCTGCAGCAGTTGGCACAGGGGCAGAGCGGGATCGTGCTGCATGCCGCTGCGCCCGAGGTGCCGCGCAGCCGCCTGGCGGCGCGCGCGCAGCCTGCTCCGCTACAGGCGCAGGCGCCCTATGCCGCCGTGTTCGAGCGCCGCTGGGGCATTGGCAGTTTCTCGCAACTGGTGCGCCCGGCGACAGCGGCGGGCACGGCGCTGGCCGCCACGCAGGCCCTGCGTCCGGCCGATGATGAACAGGGCTGGGCCGCACCGACGCCGGAAGCCGTCCGCGTGCCTGTACCAGTGGCCGCGCCGCAGCCGGAACGCCCCCCGGGCTGGATGGATGACCTGTTCGCCCCGCCTGCACCGGCGCCTGACGCCGCCTGGCACCGCTTCCCCCGGGGCGCGCTGGCGGGCAATTTCCTGCACGACCAGCTCGAATGGCTGGCGGGCGAAGGCTTTGCCCTGCAGGGCACGCCCGCGCTGGCCGAGCGACTGCGCCGCCGCTGCGAGCGCGCGGGCCATGGCGAGCGTGCCGACGATGTGCTGCAGTGGCTGGGCGCCGTGGTGCAGACGCCCCTGCCCGAGGTGGGCGTGCCTTTGCAGGCGCTCGAATGCCTGCTGCCCGAGATGGAGTTCTGGCTGCCCGCGCAGCGCCTGCGCGCGGCCGAGGTCGACGCGCTGTGCCGCGCCCATCTGCTGCCCGGCCTGGAGCGCCCCGCGCTGCCCGAGCGCGAGCTGCGCGGCATGCTCATGGGGTTTGCCGACCTAGTGTTCGAACACGGCGGGCGCTACTGGGTGCTGGACTACAAGTCCAACCACCTGGGCGCGCAGGGCGGGGCCTACACCCCGCAGGCGCTGGACGCCGCCATGGCCGCGCACCGCTACGACGTGCAGGCGGCGCTCTACCTGCTGGCGCTGCACCGCCTGCTGCGTGCGCGCCTGGGGGGCGCCTACGAGCCTGCCCAGCACCTGGGCGGCGCGCTGTATTTCTTCTTGCGCGGCATCGACGGCCCTGTGCAGGGCGTGCACCATGTGCCGCCGCCCCTGGCGCTGCTGGCGGCGCTCGACGCGCTGCTCGGTGCGGAGGACGGCGCATGAATACCACCCTGACCACCCTGCGCCAGTGGAGCGATGCCGGCTGGCTGCGGCGGCTCGACAGCGCACTGGCTGCGTTTGTGCTGGAACTGGACCCGCAGGCGCCACCCGCACTGCTGGTGGCCACGGCCCTGCTCGCCCACATGGAGGGGCGCGGCCACACCTGCCTGCCCCTGGAGCCCCTGGTGCGCGACCCCGGCGCATTGCTGGGCTGGCCGACCGATGCGCAAGCGGCCCTGCAGGACTTCTGGCAGACCCTGCCCGATGGGCCGCAGGCCTGGATCGCCGCACTGCAGGCCAGCCCTGTGGTGCGCCAGGCCGGGCTGCAGGCCGATGCAGGCCAGCCCCTGGTGCTGGGCGGCAGCCCTGCGGCGCCGCTGCTGTACCTGCGCCGCTACTGGAGCGACGAAACACGGGTGGTGCAGGCCCTGGTGGCGCGCACCGCCACACCGCAGCCGGTGGAGGAGGCGCTGGCCCGCCAGTGGCTGGACCGCCTCTTTGCCTCCGATGCCGTGGTGCCCGAGCGTGGCGTGGACTGGCAGAAGGTGGCCTGCGCGATCGCGCTGCGTTCGCGCCTGAGCGTCATCACCGGCGGGCCGGGCACGGGCAAGACCTATACCGCCGCACGCCTGCTGGCGCTGCTGGCCGCGGTCGATCCGCAGCCCGAGCGCCTGCGCGTGGCCCTGGCCGCGCCCACCGGCAAGGCGGCTGCGCGGCTCAAACAATCGATCGATGCGGCCCTGGAGGAACTGCAGCAGCGCCTGGGCGATGCCCTGGACCTGCACGCTTTCGCCCGGCGCATGGGCGCGGCGCGCACCCTGCATGGCCTGCTGGGGGCGCGGCCCGATACGCGGCACTTTCGCCACCATGCGGCCTACCCGCTGGATGTGGACGTGCTCATCGTGGACGAGGCCTCCATGGTGCACCTGGAAATGATGGCTGCCCTGCTGGACGCACTGCCCGCCGGTGCGCGCGTGGTGTTTCTGGGCGACAAGGACCAGCTCGCCTCGGTGGAGGCCGGCGCCGTGCTGGGCGACCTGTGCCGCGATGCGCAGGCCGGGCGCTACAGCGACGACACCGCGCGCTATGTGCTGCGGGCGGCGGGTGAGCGCATTCCGGCGCAGTTCCTGCAAGTCCAGGGCGCGCCGCCCGCGCTGGCCCAACACACCGTCATGCTGCGCGAGAGCCGCCGTTTTGGCGGCCCGATCGGCCAGCTTGCCCTGGCGGTGAACCAGGGCGACGGCGCTGCGGCCCGCCAGGTGCTGGCGCACGATGCCACCCAGGCCGTGCTGGCGCTGGAGGGCTCCGACCCGGCCGCCGTGGTGCGGCTGGCGCTGCAGGGCCGTCCCGGCGCATCGGCCTGCTACCGCGATTACCTCACCTGCATGGCGCAGCCGCCCGCGGACGTGCCAGACGGCCTTGCGCACGAGGACTGGGTGCGCCGCGTGCTCACTGCGTTCGAACGCTTTCGCCTGCTGTGTGCCGTGCGCGAGGGCGAGTGGGGCGCCGCCGGGCTCAACCGCGCTGCCGAAGCCGCGCTGCGCGCTGCGGGCCTGCTGGGAGGGCATGGCGAGTGGTATGCCGGGCGGCCCGTGATGGTCACGCGCAACGATGCGGCGCTGGGCGTCTTCAACGGCGACATCGGCATTGCGCTGCCCGGCGCCAGCGCGCAGGCGGGTCTGCGCGTGTACTTTGCCGATGGTCCGCAACTGCGCTCGGTGGGCGTGGCGCGCCTGGCGCATGTGGAAACCGCGTTCGCCATGACGGTGCACAAAAGCCAGGGCTCGGAGTTTGAACACACCGTGCTGGTGCTGCCGCCGCGCGCGGGTGCGGTGCTGGGGCGCGAGCTGGTCTACACCGGCATCACCCGCGCACGCCAGGCGTTCACCCTGGTGGCGGCGCAGCCGGGCCTGCTGGCCCAGGCCGTGCAGGCCCGCACCCAGCGCGCCAGCGGGCTGCGTGAGCGGCTGGAGCCGGGGCCGACCGCTGACGGCGGATGCTGACCGCCTTGCGGGGCGATGGCAGCGGGCGGATCGCGGCCTTCTACAATGGGCGCATGCAATCCCTGCGCCGCTCCCGCTGGCTGGCCTGTCTTCTGCTGGCATGGTTTGTCCTGTCCGCCGGGGCGGCCACGGTGTCGCCCTTCGTGGCCACGGCGTCGCTGGAGCGCATCTGTTCTGGCACGGGCCAAGCCCAGTTCGTACTGGCGGGCGGACCTGCGCTGCCTGCCCTGGGCCATGCGCTCGACTGCCCCCTGTGCAGCCCTGCCGTGGCGCCTCCGCCGCCTGTGGCGGCGGCGTTGCCGCCGCTGGCACTCCCCACGCATGCTGCGGCGCCCCGGATGCTGGCATCGGCGGCCGTGCGCACGGCGGCACCCCCGCCCGCCCGTGGCCCGCCAGATCGCGCATAGGCTCCTGAAATCATAGCTATCAGCGCTTGATGGTAAAGCGCTGCAGCCTGTTTTGATGGGTATTCTGCCCTGCGCGCCGCACTGGCGGCGTCGTCCTCTTTCCGTTGTTTCCCTTGGAGAAAACCATGTCCCTGCCCCGTATCGCTACCCCCCTGTTCCTCGCTGCTGCCCTGTTGACCGGCGCGGCCCATGCCCAGTCCGCCGCCCCGGTGGCCGTCGACGGCGCCTGGGCCCGTGCCAGCGTGCCGGGCCAGAAGGCCACGGGCGCCTTCATGCGCCTGACCGCGGCGCAGGCCACCAGCCTGGTGCGCGCCGAGTCGCCTGCCGCCGGTGTGACCGAGGTGCATGAGATGAAGATGGACGGCGACGTGATGAAGATGCGCGCCGTTCCCAGCCTGGCGCTGCCCGCAGGCAAGGCCGTGGAACTCAAGCCCGGTGGCTACCACGTCATGCTGATGGATCTGAAGGCCCCGCTGGCCAAGGGCGGCACTGTGCCGCTGACGCTGGTGTTCAAGGACGCCCAGGGCGCTGAAAGCAAGGTCGAGCTGCAGGTGCCGGTGTCGGCGCAGGCCCCTGGTGCTGCCGGTGGGCATGGCATGGGCATGAAGCACTGATCCCGGGTGCCGGCCTCCCGCCGGGAAGGGCATGGGTGTTTGTCCCATGGCCTTCCGCGCGGGGGCGCCGTTGGAGTAAGCTGCGCACATCCTTGTCCACAACCAACCCAGCGGAGCGGCCATGAGCGACACATCACCCACCGGTTTCGGTAAATTCGTGCCAGGTTTTGATTTTCTGCAGAACCTTGCCAAGGGCGCGTCCAGCAATATTCCGCAGATGCCCAACCTGTCCAACTGGGTGGCGCCGACGATCAACGTTGAAGAGCTGGAGAAACGGGTCGAGGAACTCAAGGCCGTGCAGTTCTGGCTTGAGCAGAATTCGCGCGCGCTCGCTGCCACCATCCAGGCCCTGGAGGTGCAGAAAATGACCCTGGCCACACTGGAGGGCATGAACTTCAGCATGGGCGACCTGGCCAATGCCTTCAAGCTCAAGACGGCCGACACCGTGATGGACGGTGTGCAAAAAGCCAGCGAAACCCTCGCCAGTGCGGCCCAGACCGTCTCGGGCGTGGCGCACCGTGTGTCCGACATGGCGGCACCTGCGCAAGCGGCTGCACCTGCCAAGAGCGCCAAGGGCAAGGCCCGTGCCGCAGCCCCGGCCGCAAGCGTGGTCGACCCCATGCAGTGGTGGGGCGCATTGACACAGCAGTTCCAGCAGATTGCCACCGACGCCATGAAGGACGCGGCAAAACAGACGGCCCTGGATACCACCCGCAACCTGGCCACGGGCCTGGCCAAGGAGGCGTTCCGCACAGCCACCGGCATGGCGGGGCAGATCGCGGCCAAGGGCGTGCAAGGCGCGGCCCGCCGCGTGACGCCTGCCAAGGCGCCGAGCGTTGCGCCTGCAGGCAAGGCTGCGCCGCGCAAGGCGGCTGCGAAGAAATCCACCGCTGCCAAGTCCACTACGCGCCGGGCAGCGGCCAAGAAGACGCGCTGACATTGCCCCGCCTGCGCAAGCCGTGCAGGCGGGTCTGGAACCCATGAAACTTTGCCCTACCGGTCACGCCACGCACCCGCAGTGGCGCATGGCGGCCGCACTGGCGCTGGCGCAGGTGCGCGCGCAAATGGCCCTGCCTGCGTATGCCCAGGCACCTGCGCTGGGCTTGCTCTACATCACCGACCACTATGCCGCGCAGGCCCAGGAACTGCTGGACTGCTTGTCTGCCGAGCTGCCGGAGATCACCGACTGGAGTGGCACCGTGGGTGTGGGGGTGTGCGCCAGCAATGCGGAGTATTTTGATGAGCCCGCACTGGTGCTGATGCTGCTGGATCTGCCCTGTGACCAGTACCGGGTGTTTTCGGGCGTGGCGCCTTTGCCGCGTGCGGGCGCCAGCGGTTTCGTGGCGCACACCGCGCTGGTGCATGCCGACGGCAGCACGCCCGATGTCGCCGGTCTGATTGCCGAGATGGCCGAGCGCACGACCAGCGGCTACGTGTTCGGCGGCCTATCGGCCAGCCGGGGCGCCAGCGTCCAGTTCGCCGTGGGCGGCAGCGGCAACCTGGCAGGGCAGGGCGCAGCCGGTGGCGTCTTTGCGGGCGGCCTCTCGGGTGTGGCCTTCGGTGCCGATGTGCCCTTGCTCTCCCGTGTGACCCAGGGCTGCCAGCCCGTGGGGGCGACGTACCACATCACGGCAGCGCAGGACAACGTGGTGCTGCAACTCGATGGACAGCCAGCGCTGGAGGTGCTGCTCGATACCCTGAAGGTATCGCTCGATGGCGACCCGCAGGAGGCTGTGCAGCGCGTGCGCCATACGCTGGCCGGGCTCATGGATGCCGATGGTGTGTCCCAGGCCGGGCGGACGGGCCATTTCGGCACCGATACCCGGGTACGGCACATCATTGGCCTGGATGGCGCACGCCATGGCGTGGCCGTCGCCGACCACGTGGAGCCGGGCATGCGCCTGGCGTTCTGCCAGCGCAATGCCGCCGCCGCCCGTGCCGATCTGGTGCGCATCTGCGCCGAAATCCGGGAAGAGCTGGAGCCCCAGGAACTCGAGCCCATCCCCCAGCCCGCCCGTGCAGATGCCGGCATGGTCCCGGTGTATGGTGCCCTGGGGGCAGTGCAGGAGCCGCGGCCGGGGCGCCGCATCGCGGGGGCTATCTATGTGAGCTGTTCCGGGCGGGGCGGGCCGCACTTTGGGGCCCCGGGCGCCGAACTGCAGATCGTGCGCCACGCGCTGGGCGATGTTCCCTTGGTGGGTTTTTTTGCCGGGGGCGAGATCGCGCACCAGCACCTGTATGGCTATACCGGGGTGCTGACGGTGTTCTGTACAGGTTCTTAGAGTCAGCCGCCCTCGGTCGGCAATCCGTCAGCCGTCCATTCAGGCAGCCCGCCGCGCAGCCAATACACCTTCTTGTATCCCTTGCCGGCCGCAGCTTTGGCGGCCTTGTACGATTTCCAGCACTCGGCGCCATTGCAGGCAAAGATCACGGGCTTGTCCTGGCTGCCTGCAGGCAGTTTGTCGAGTGCGCTGAAGTCATCCTGGACCGCATTGAAAGCGACATCCTTCAGGCTTTTCTCGATATAGGCGGCCCACTGCGCGCCCTTGATGCGGCGGGTCTTGAATTCCTTTTCGGTCCGTGTGTCCACGATCAGCGCGCCCTGGCTCTGCAGCTGCTGTGCCTCCTTGGCCGACACGCGTTGTACTCCCGGAAGGCTGGAGGGGGTGAACAGACCCAGTTCGGCCACACGCTGGTATTCGATGGCCTCAGGCCGCAGGGCCACCGGGGACAGGCCCGCCTGGCTGCTGGGGCCGCCAAACCACTGTGCGAGCTTGGAGCGCACATCGGCAGGCAGGTCTTTCTTCACCACCACGGTGAAGCCTCCGGGCACGGGCTGGCTCCGGGCCAGCACCTTGGCTCCGCCGGGGTGTGCCGTATTCCACTCGGCCCACTCGTCGGCCCGCACCACCGTCGCATCGGTCGAGCCCAGTGTGATGGATGTCAGCCCGGCCTGCGGGTATTTCTCGTACTGCACGGTCTTGAGGTCCTTGAAAGACAGCCCCGCTTCGTTGAGCATGCCGCGCGCCATGTAGGTGTAGATCGAGTCCTGCTGCGGCAGGTACAGCCTGCGGCCCTTCATGGCACCCGTGTTCTCCACCTGCGGTGTGCCGATCAGCAGGTACTGTTCGGATTTGTGTGTGGCGCCCACCAGTTCATACCCGCGCGGCAGCGTGGAGGCTGCCACCTGTGCAGGCCCGATGAAAACGTCGTAGCCCGCGCTGCGGGTGGCGCGCATCACATCAGCAAGGTCCTCGCTGGTGGAAACGGATGCTGTGAGTGACGCGGCCTTGGAGAGGCCGGATTCCATGGCGCTGCGAAGAATGGTGTGCGCCGCCTTTCTGGCGGTGGGCTCCACCGCCACGATGACCGTCAGTTGTGCGTGCGCCCCATGGGCGGCCAGCAAAAGGGCGAGGCCCGGCAGCGTGTGGTGTGCGATGGATCGGAGTTTCATGGCTTTTTCATGGCAGGACGGCCGAAACAGGCATGGTTGAATATGCACCAGCCCGGCTGGCAGATAACGAATGTTTCTATTTCAATAGAAACTCTTACATTTTTTGACATTCGTCAATGTTCTGCTTTGCGCCGAGGCGGTTCAGAATGCCCGTCAACGTGCTGCCTGAAGGGCTTGCGCGTCCCTCTTGTGCTTATCTTCATCCACCTCTCGCAAAGGAGTGCGCCATGGAATTCCCCCAGTCAATGCCACGCCGCCACATGTTGGCCGGCAGTGCCGCCGCCCTTGGAACACTGGGCCTGGCCAGCTGGACGAGCGGCGCGCATGCCCAGGTCGCCGCTGCCAAGCCGCTGCCGGCCTATGCCGGCTGGAAAGATCCCAAAGCCCTGATCGTGCACAGCAGCAACACCATGGAGACGCGGCGTTCTGCGTTTGGTACCAGCGTGCTGACGCCTACGGACCAGCTGTATGTGCGTAACAATTTGCCACCGCCGGATGCCTCCATCCTCGACAACCGGGACGCCTGGAGCATCAGTATCGAGGGCGTGAAGAATCCACGCACCTTCTCGCTGGGAGAGCTCAAGACGATGGGCCTTGAGACCGTGGCCACGGTGTTGCAGTGCTCTGGCAATGGGCGGGGATTTTTCCCCAGCAAGCCCAGCGGCACCCAATGGACGGTAGGGGCTGCGGGCTGTGTTTTCTGGAGCGGCGTGCCCGTACGCACGGTGGTGGCCGCGCTCGGCGGCGGTGTGGATGGCACGGTGTATCTCACCGGTACCGGCGGTGAAAAACTGCCGGACGGGGTGGACCCGCTGAGCGTGCTCGTGGAACGCTCGGTCCCCATCGAGGCGCTGGGAGATGCGATTTTGGCCTGGGAGCTCAACGGTGAGCCGATTCCCCTGGCCCACGGGGGGCCGTTGCGTCTGGTTGTGCCCGGGTATCAGGGGGTGAACAACATCAAGTACATCAAGCGCCTGGCGCTGACTCCGCAGCAGTCCAAGGCGCGCATCATGGCCAGCAGCTACCGGCTCTCGCCCCCGGGTACCAAGTCCAGTCCGGACCAGCGTTCGGTATGGGAGATGGTGGTCAAGTCCTGGATCAATGGGCCGCTGTCCGAGGAGGGGCCGCTCAAGGCAGGAATGACGCAGATCCACGGCGTGGCGTTTGCCGGTACGCAGCCCGTGCAGGGTGTGGAGGTGTCTGTCGATGGCGGCGCCACCTGGAGCCGTGCGCAGTTGATCGGCCCCGATCTGGGGCGTTTTGCCTGGCGCCAGTTCGTGCTGCCCGTGCGGCTGACCCCAGGAACCCATGTCCTCGCAAGCCGGGCAACGGATGCGGCCGGACATGCCCAGCCCGCGGAACGCGAGGAAAACATCCGTGGCTACAACAACAACAGCTGGCGTGACCATGCCGTCACGGTGACGGTGGCCTGAGGTCATGCGGAACATGCGCCTCTCGCCGGGTGCAGGCGCTGCGGCCTGGATGTGGTGCGCGCTGGCCCTGGTGGTGCCGGGTTTGGCGCGTGCGGACGATGCGGCGCTGGTAGCGCGGGGGAAAGCCCTGTTCACCACGGTGACGCCCGCCTGTGCGGTCTGCCACACGCTGCAGGCGGCGGGTTCCGCAGGGCAGGTGGGCCCGGTGCTCGATGAGCTCAAGCCAGACGCCGCCCGGGTGCTGCGTGCCTTGCACTCGGGCCTGGGCGTGATGCCGTCCTACGCAGAGCAGCTCAGCGAAGCCGACATGCGGGCCCTGGCGGTCTTCGTGTCCCATTCCACGGGAGGTGCCCCCCTGGCGCGGTAACCCTTCTGCCCATTTTCTCGGGGGCCGCCACCGCAAACACCATGCACAATGCGAACGCCTTGCAATACGGCAGGGTTTTCGAACAAAGGTGTGCTGGTGTGGAGCTTTAACCGTCTGTCGGTGCGTGCACAGCTGATGCTGCTGGTGGTAGCGGTATCTGTGCCCATGCTCGGCCTGCTGGCCTATCACCTCGAGAAAGGGCAGCAGACGGCGCGGCAAGTCGCTTTTGAACGGGTGCGTGTGCTGGCTCGCGGGACCGCGGGGGGGCTGGAAGCGCTGTTGCGCGACCATGCGGCAGTTCTTGAGCGCATCGCCCTGCGCCCACAGGTCCGGGCGCTCGACGCCAATGCCTGTGATCCCATCATCACAGAGTTTGTACGGCTCTACCCGGAGTTCACCAACCTGGTGGTGCAGGATCTGGCGGGTCAGATCGATTGTTCGTTTTTGGCGAAGAAAATCACCCGTGCGCAGTTGCAGGAGGTGCCCGGGTACCAGGAAGCGCTGGGTCGCGATGGCATGACGGTGGGGGGTGCCAATATCGGCCCCCTGTCGGGGCGCTGGATTTCGGTGCTGTTCTATCCTGTCCGGGGCACGCAGGACCGCACGGCCGGACTGATCAGTCTGCCCATGGATCTGGAGCACCTGGGGCAGCGCATCCTGGGCGCGGTGCCGCCGGGCGCACTCGTGCTGGTAGTCGACAAGGCGGGACGCATTGTGTTGCGTTCACAGGACGCGGCGGCATGGGTGGGGCGGCAGGTGCCGGAATCCATGCGCATGCTGACCGTAGATCCCTCTGAAGGCGTGGGGCAGCTCATCAGCATCGATGGGGTTTCGCGCCTCTTTGCCTTTGCCCACGTGGAGCGTGCGGGCTGGAGCGTGCTGGCCGGTGTGCCGACCGCCCAGGTGTTTGCCGATTCGGATGCGGCATTTGCCCAGGGGGGGCTGTGGACGCTGGCTATCCTGGTGCTCGCTTTTGGGCTGGCTTGGTTCATGGGACGGGGCATTGTGCGACCCGTCGAGGCGCTGAGCCTCGCAGCGGCCCATGTGGCCGATGGACTGACGTCCACGCGTGTGCAGGTGCAGCATGCGCCGCGTGAACTGGAAACCGTGGCGCAGCAGTTCAACCACATGCTGGAGGCGCGGGAGCGGGCGCTGCTGCGCCTGCAGGAAAGCGAGGAGCGTTTTCGCACGCTGGCGGAACTGTCGTCGGACTGGTATTGGGAGCAGGACGCGCACTACCGGTTTGTCCGGTTTGATGGGCGTGTCCTGAGAGGTACGGGCATCCCCAGCGAAGAGTATGTGGGCAAGACCCGCTGGGACCTGCCTGCGCTCAACCTGGGGCCCGCCGACTGGGATCGGCACCGTGCTGTGCTTGTCGCCCGTCAGCCGTTTCGCAACTTGGAGATCTTGCGGCGCGGGCGGGACGGGCAGGAGCATTGGGGTGTTGTCAGTGGCACCCCCATCGTGGACGATCAGGGGCATTTTTGCGGCTATCGCGGCGTGGGCTCGGACATCACCGAGCGCAAGCGGCTGGAGCAGGAGCGCCTGCGGCTGTCGCTGCACATCGAGGAGCTTTCGCGGCGCATGGTGCAGACGCAGGAGGAAATGCGCCGCCGGTTTGCCCGCGAGTTGCACGACCGCACCAGCCCCAATCTGGCGGCGCTGCGCATCAATCTGGACATCATTACCCGGGCATCCCCTGCAGAGCGGGCGTCGGCAGAGTTTGCGGGCCGGGTGGAGGACACGCAGGCGCTGATTGCGGACACGACGGTCAGCGTGCGTGAAATCTGCGCACAATTGCACCCCCCTGCCTTTGATTGCGGGGGGCTTCTGGTCGCAGTGCAGAACTATGCGCAGCAGTTTTCCCGGCGTACGGGGCTGGCTGTGCGCATCGAATGCACGCCGGGGAATGCGCGGCTGGAACACGGCTTGGAGCTTGCGCTGTTTCGCATCGTGCAGGAGTTTCTGACCAACAGCGCAAAGCATGCCCAGTCCTGCTCGGTGCAGTTGCTGCTTCAACTGGACTCTCGTCCGGTGGTGCTGGTGGCATCGGACGACGGAGTGGGTTTTGATGTCGAAGCGACCATGGCATCACGCCACCGGGCGGGCCTGGGATTGATCCATATGCGTGAGACAGCTGAATTTGCCGGTGGCCGGTTGACCCTGCAGTCGGCCCCGGGCCATGGAACCCGTATTTGTGTTGAAATCTGACATGCTTCGTTCTCAGCCCTTTTCCACCCGCATCCTCCTGGCGGACGACCACCAGATGTTCCGGGAGGCCCTGTGCCACTTGCTGCAGACGCAGACCGACATGGAAGTGGTAGGGCAGACGGGCGATGGCGCCCAGGTGCTCGGCATGGCGCGCCAATGCAGTCCCGATGTCGTCTGCATGGACATCAGCATGCCGGGCATGGAGGGCCCCGAAGTGACGCGCCAGCTGCTCGCACTCATGCCGCAGGTGAAGGTGGTGGCGCTGTCGGCCTATGCAGACCAGCCGTACGTGCTGGAGATGCTCCAGGCCGGAGCCTGCGGTTATGTCACCAAGGCGGAGGCCAGCGACGAGTTGCTGCGTGCCATCCGTACCGTATTGCAGGGCAGAACCTACCTGTGCCCCGATGTGGCGGGCGTCGTGGCGGGCGCCGTTGTCGGGCAGAGTGGCACTGCCCGTCCCGCTGCCATGCTGGGCGCGCGGGAACGCCAGGTGCTCAAGCTGGTGGCAGAGGGGTGCACATCGGTGCAGATCGCAGACCTGCTGGGGATCGCGCCTTCCACGGTCGAAGTGCACCGGCGCAACATCATGCGCAAGCTCGACCGGCACAGCGTCGCCGCATTGACGCGGTACGTGGTGAACAACGAGCGCGGCTTGCGTTAGCGGCGCTGCGGCAGCGGTACCTGTTTACCGGTAGTGGGGCTGCCTGTTTTTCGGAATTGTGGTATTTTTCACGCCTCTTTATAGTTACCAATTGTTCAGAGCACACCGGGAGATCTGTTGCATCGCGTCGGAACGCAGCGAACAGAGAGCCAACGGTCATCGGAGTTATGCACTCTGGTGTCTTGTCGCACAGCGCCTACCTGCACTGCGTGCATCTCCCTTTCACCGGTACCCACCATGTCCCTATTGCACCGATTGAGCCTGGCCCAGAAATTCATGATCCTGGGCCTGCTGGCCCTGGTGATGGTGGCGTTCCCGGCTGCGCTGTATCTGCGCCTGGCCTTCCAGGGCGCTGCCCAGGCTGAACGCCAGGTCGAGGGCGCGCAGGTGCTGGGCGAAATCAATGGCGTGATCCAGTCCACCCAAAAACACCGCGGGCTGTCTGCGGGCATGCTGGGCGGCAATGTGCAACTGGAGCAGAAGCGCCCCGCCATGGCCAGCGCGCTGGCGCAAGGCTATGACAAGGTGGACCGGGCGCTGGCGTCTTTCCGTGCTGCGGCGCCGACCGTTTCGCAATGGGCCGAGCGCCGCAAGGAATGGACGGCGCTCGAACAAAGGGTGGCCGCCAAGCAGCTGCAGGCGCCTGAAAGCACGCGTCTGCATACCGAGCTGATCGATCGTCTGTTCCTGGTGGGTGAAGGCGTTCTTGATGGGTTCGGCCTGTCTTTCGATCCCCGCGTCGATACCCATATGCTCACCCAGGCGGCCCTGGTCAAGGCCATGGTGTTGACTGAGCACATGGGACAGATGCGCGCCCGGGGCGCGATGTACCTGGCACAAGGAACACTGCCGCCCGAAGGGCGGGCCACGCTGCAAGCCGGTTTGCGGCAGATTTTTCTGGCGCAGGCCGACCTGCAGCGCCACCTGGCCAAAGCCAACGCGGACAACGCCGCCTTTCGCAAGGACCTGGAAGGCCCTGCCCGGGCATTGGACGAGCAGGTCGGCAAGACATTGGCCATGACCCGCGAGAGCCTGATCGACGCGCAGACCCTGACGCTCGCTCCCGAGGCGTATTTCGACGACTTCAGCCGCACCATTGACGCCATCTACGGCTTCAATGACGGAGCAGTCCGCCTGCTCAACCAGGCCCTGCAAGAGCGCAAAGGCGAGGCTCAGCGCCTGGCCTACGGCATGGTGGTTTTGCTGGTGCTTGGGGTGCTGGGCGCTGCGGTGCTGGCGTTGGTTTTTGTGCGCAGTATTACCGGCCCGGTCCAGGATGCGGTGCGGCTCGCGCATGCGGTGGCAGCCGGTGACCTCACGACCATGGTGCAGGTGCAGGGCAGCAATGAAACCGCACGCCTGAACCAGACCCTGGCCGACATGCAGGAACGGCTTTCGAGCGTGGTTGGCCAGGTGCGCCAGGGTGCGCAAGCCGTGGCCGCTGCCAGTGTGCAGATTGCCCAGGGCAACCACGACCTGGCGTCGCGCACCGAGAGCCAGGCCAGTTCACTCGAGGAAACGGCGGCCTCCATGGAGCAACTCAACTCCACGGTCCAGCAAAACGCGGACAACGCCCGCCAGGCCAACCAGCTGGCCGCCAGCGCCAGCCAGGTGGCCGTTCGGGGCGGCGATGTGGTTTCTCAGGTGGTGGTGACGATGAAAGGCATCAACGAGAGTTCGCGCAAGATTGCGGACATCATCGGTGTCATCGACAGCATTGCCTTCCAGACCAATATCCTGGCACTCAATGCCGCGGTCGAGGCCGCGCGCGCAGGCGAGCAGGGCCGGGGGTTTGCCGTGGTGGCGACCGAGGTGCGCAGCCTGGCCAGCCGCTCGGCCGAGGCCGCCAAGGAAATCAAGCAGTTGATCGGCGCCAGCGTGGAGCGTGTGGAGCAGGGAACGGCCCAGGCGGATCAGGCCGGAGCCACCATGGCGGAGGTGGTCAGCGCGATCCGGCGCGTGACCGACCTGATGGGTGAGATCAGCGCTGCCAGCAACGAACAGAGCATGGGCGTTTCCCAGGTCGGTGAGGCTGTCACCCAGATGGACCAGGTCACGCAGCAGAATGCAGCCCTGGTCGAGGAAATGGCCGCCGCTGCAGACAGCCTGAAGATGCAGGCGCAGCAACTGGTGGCAGGCGTCGAAGTGTTCAAGCTGGGGCACATGCAGGCGCCAGTGCAGCGTGCGCAGTTCGCTGCAGCGCCTCGCCTGGCGGGCCCGGCCGAGTCCGGGGAATGGAACAAGTTCTGAGACTGCGCCCATGTCCCTCGTGACCGGGCGGGCGACGGCAAAACAGTTTGTGGCACTGGTCTGTGCCCTGGCAACGCTGTTGCCGTTGACAGGCTGGATGGTCGTGCAGATACAGGGCCCCCGGGCCGAAGCCGATGCATCTGTGAATCTGGCGGCCATTGCCCGGCTCAAGTCCGACCAGATAGAGAACTGGCTGGGCGAGCGGCAGAAAAACGCCCAATTACTCTCTGATGACGCGGTCTTTGCCCAATATGTCGTCGCACTCCAGGCCCGTCCTGCACGCAATACCGCGCAGCTTTCGGCCATCCTGCAGCGGTTTTCGCTGCTGCGCACGGCCTTTGATTACGACACCATTGATCTGCTGGACCTTGACGGCCAGGTGCTGGCCAGCCTGGCCGCGCAAGAAGGGGCCCCGGAGCCTCGTGGGGGGTTTTTGCCCCGGCTGGTGCAGGCAGAGCAGGCAGTGCGCCTGGACCTGAACGTCAACGCCAAGGGACATGCGCAGCTGCGCTGGCTGCTGCCGATCTATGACGTCAGCGGCGCGCAGCGGCGCATGGTGGCTGTGGTGCAGATGGGCATTTCACCCGAGCGGTTTCTGTTTCCGGTCATCCAGGCATGGCCCACATCCAGCCCGAGTGGCGAAACCTTGCTGGTGCGCAAGGAGGGGGAGACGGCGGTTTTCATGAATGAGTTGCGGCACCGCAGTGGTACCGCCATGCGCTTGCGCTTGCCCCTTTCGGACGATTTCCTGCCCGCAGCCATTGCACTGCGCGCCAGTGCCCCGGGACAGGTGCAGGGCCGCGACCACCGCAATGTGTCCGTACTCGCGGCCTACCGGCCGGTGGCGGGCACCGACTGGCATGTGGTAGCCAAGGTGGACCGTGCCGAGGTGCTGGAACCCGTGCATGTGCTGGCCTGGTGGGTGGGCGCCGTGGCGACGCTGGCGGTGGCGGCGCTCGCGCTGGTGCTGGGGCTTTTCTGGCGACAGCTGCAGCGCGCCCAGCGGCTGGAGATGCTGGTCCAGAAGGCGCGTTCCGACCAGTTGATGGAGCAGTTTTTTGCCCTGCCTTTCATCGGCATTGCGACCGGAGACCTGTCACACGCCCGCTGGGGGCGGTTCAACCGGCATTTCTGCAGCATTGTGGGCTATGGTCCGGAGCAGGTGGAAACCCTGGCGTGGGCCGATCTGGTCAGTGCAACCGATCTGGCGCAGGATCTGGAGGGGGTTGACTGCCTGGTGCGCGGCGAGATCGAGGTTTATGCGGTAGACCGGCGCATCCGCCGGGGCGATGACAGCGAAGCGTTTGTCAGCGTGCAGTTGCGCGTGCTTGCGCAGGAGGGCGCGCGCAAGCAATGCATCGTGGCGCTGCAGGACATCACCCGCAGGCACGAGGATGAACGCCGGATCAAGCGCCAGTCGCGGCTGTATGCCGCGCTCAGCGCCTGTAACCAGGCCATCGTGCAGTGCGATTCGGCACAAGCGCTGTTCATGCGGATCTGCGAGGCAGCGGTGCCCTTGGGGGGGATGCATCTGGCCTGGATCGGCATGCTGGAGCCTGGCACCGGCCGGCTGCAGGTGGTGGCCTCGCATGGCGATGGCGCCTCGGCGCCAGGTGTGTGTCTCGATGCCACCGACGGTGTGGGTATGCAGGGTCTGGGGTGCGCCTGGGCCGCCTTGCGGGAGAACCGCGAAATATGGCTCAACGATGTGCCGAGCACACGACCCACGGCAGCTTTTCCGCTGCACCGGTCGGACGAGGTGGTAGGGGTGTTTGTGCTGATCGCCGGATCGGTCGACAGCTTTGCGCCGGATGCCCGTGCCTTGCTCTCGGAGATGGCGTCGGATGTGGATTTTGCACTGGACTATTTCGAGAAAGAAGCGCAGCGTGAACGGGCCCAGGCACAACTGGAACTGGTGCTCAAGGGATCGACGGACGCGCCCTGGGAATGCCAGTGGCCCAGCCTGAAGACGGAGCTTTCGCCCCAGGGTTGGCACATGCTGGGCTATGGCGTGGATGAGATGCCTCCGGGTCCCATGCGTATCAAGGCGCTTGTCCATCCGCAGGACCTGGCGCGGATGGCCCCCTTGCTGGAGCACCTGCAGGCGCCGGGCCATAGCGTGGTGGTCGAGGAAGTGCGGCTGCGCCACCGGTCCGGTCGTTATGTGCCGGTGCTGGCTCGCGGCTTTGTGTCACGCGATCCTTCAGGGCGGGCGGTGCGGGTGACCGGCACCGCCATGAACCTGACCGCGCAGTACCAGACCCGGCAACTCGAGGCGCTGCGCACTTTTGCGCTGGAGCTGATTGCCAGCGAACCCGATATCGCACCGATTCTGCACCGCATGGTCGGCCAGCTGGAGGCGCTCCTGCCCTCGGTTCGGGGCGTGGTGTGGCTGGTGGATGAGCACACCGGACGGCTGGAGCCTCAGGCGGCCCGGGGCCTGGAAGGGGTGCTGGCGAAGGCCCGTGCGGTCCAGCCGGGCCAGGTGCAGGAAGACGTTTGCGGTGTGGTGGAATTCAGCGAAGCCCAGGGTGCAGTTCCGGTGCTGGCGAACACCCCTTTGCGCTCCCTCGTCCTGGCCATGGCCCAGCAGGAGCGCTGGATGGACTGCACTTCGGTGCCCATCTGGACTGATTCGCGCAGGCTGGTCGGTGTGCTCGACACGTTCAGCCGCCGCAAAAGTGCGCTGGACACCCATGATGCGACGCTGGTCGAACGGGTGAGCCACTTCATGGGCAGCGCGATTCAGCGCAAGGCCTTCGAGGCGCAGGAGCGTCTGGCCTCCGAGGTGTTTTTGCACAGCCACGACGGCATCACGGTCACCGATGCGCACAAGCGGATCCTGCTCGTCAATCCCGCTTTCTCAGCTATTACCGGTTACGCCTTTGACGATGTGCGGGGCCAGAACCCCCGCGTGCTGGCCTCGGGGCGGCACGATACCGCGTTCTATGCCGCGATGTGGCGCAGCATCCATGCCGCAGGACTCTGGCAGGGGGAAATCTGGAACAAGCGCAAGAACGGCGAGGTGTATCCGCAGTGGCTGACCATCAGCCGCATCAACGATGCCGAAGGGGAGGCGACCCACTACATCGCGATTTTTTCGGATGTGAGCCAGCGCAAGGCGGACGAGCAGCGCATTCGCTGGATGGCCCATTTTGACCTGCTGACCGGCCTGCCCAATCGCGCCATGCTGCGCGACCGTTTTGCCCACGACCTGAGCCTGGCCCAGCGCGGCAACGACCCGATGGCGCTGATGTTCCTGGATCTCGACCATTTCAAGAACATCAACGATTCCCTGGGACATGGCATTGGCGATGAATTGCTGATTGCCGTGTCACGGCGCATGCGCCAGCAGGTGCGCGAGCAGGACACCGTCGCGCGCATGGGCGGTGACGAATTCGTGCTGGTGCTGCCAGGGACCGACGCCGACGGCGCGGCCCACCTGGCGCGCAAGCTGATCGAATCCATTGCAGCGCCCCTGCTGGTGCGCGAGCACGAGCTGATGGTGACCCCCTCGATCGGGATTGCCATGTTCCCGGAGGATGGCCGCGACCTGGATACCCTGGCGCAATACGCCGATGCGGCCATGTACCGAGCCAAGCTCGACGGGCGCAATGCCTACCGTTTCTATTCCTCCGACATGCATACGCAGGCGGCGCGCACCTTGCTGCTTGAAGGCGCGCTGCGCCGCGCGCTGGAGCGTGCGCAGCTGGCGCTGTACTACCAGCCGCAAAGCAGCCTCCAGGACGGGCGTGTCGTGGGAGTGGAAGCCTTGCTGCGCTGGCAGCATCCGGAGCTGGGCATGGTGTCTCCGGCCGAGTTCATTCCCATTGCGGAGAAAAGCGGGCTGATTCTGCCGATCGGCGAATGGGTGCTGCGCACGGCAGTGCAGCAGCTGGCGCGTTGGCAAGCCGGCGGGCTGCCGCAGATGACCATGGCGGTGAATGTGTCGGCGGTCCAGTTCCGCCACCCCAATCTGCCCGGCCTGGTGAGTCGCATCCTGGCTGAGGAAGGCGTGTCGCCTGCGTGCCTGGAACTGGAGCTGACCGAAGGCGTGGCCAGCAATGACCCCGAACGGGCCATCGCCATCATGGCCGACCTGCGGGCACGGGGGGTGCGCATGTCGATCGACGACTTTGGCACCGGCTATTCATCGCTCAGCTACCTCAAGCGCTTCCAGGTCTACAAGCTCAAGATCGACAAGTCCTTCGTGCAGGACATCACTGCGGATGCGGAAGACCTGGCGATTGTCCATGCCATCATCAGCCTGGCGTCCAGCCTGGGGCTGCAAACGATTGCCGAAGGGGTGGAGACGCAGGAGCAGCTCGATGTCCTGCGTGCGAGTGGCTGTGGCGAAATCCAGGGCTATTTTTTCAGCAAGCCCCTGCCCGCACAGGAATGCGAGCCGTTCCTGCGCGCACACCGCCCTGCGGCGGTGCTTCCGGTTACCTGAACATGCGCTCAGGTGGCGGGCTGCAGGCGGGGCTGGCGCTGGCCCTTTGTACCCGTAAAGTCAAAGTCCACGTCCGGCACCCGGCCGCTCACGATGTCGGCCAGTGCCTTGCCCGAGCCGCAGGAATGCGTCCAGCCCAGCGTGCCGTGCCCGGTGTTGAGGAACAGGTTGTCCAGTGTGGTGCGGCCGATCAGCGGCACATTGCTGGGCGTGGCCGGGCGCAGGCCCGTCCAGAACTGCGCCTGGCCTGTATCGCCGGCCCCGGGGAAAAGCCGCTCCACACGGTGCACGATGGCCTCGCAGCGGGCCATGTTCAAGTCGCGGCCATAGCCGTTGAGCTCTGCCGTGCCTGCAATGCGCAGGCGGTCGCCCTGCTCGCTGGTGTAGCGTGAGAAGACGAGTTTGAATTCATCGTCTGTCAGGCTGACCTGGTGGGCCATCGTGGCGTCCTTCACCGGCATGGTCACCGAATAGCCTTTGGCCGGGTAAATCGGCAGCGACACGCCCAGCGGCTGCGCCAGCAATGGGCTGTACGAGCCCATGGCCAGCACATAGGCGTCGCCGCGCACCCGCTCGAAGCGCCCTTCGGCCGTAGTGACTTCCACGTGGTCGATGGCTCCCGCGACGGCACGCAGTGCGGTGATGTGCTCGCCCATGCGGAACTGCACACCGGCTTGCGCGCACAGGGCGGCCAGTGCGCGCACGAACAGGTTGGCGTCGCCCGATTCATCTTCGGCCGTAAAGGTGGCGCCCGCCAGTTGCGGGCGGATGTGGGCCAGGGCCGGTTCGATGCGTACGGCCTCGTCGGCGCTGATGACCTGGCGTTCGCAGCCCAACTGGCGCATCTGCTCTGCGGGACCGAGCGCGCCGTCAAATTCCTTCTGGTTGGTATAGAAATGCAGGATGCCCTGGGTGCGCTGGTCGTACTCGATGCCGGTGTCGCGGCGCAGCTGCTGCAGGGCCGCACGGCTGTAGGTGCCCAGGCGCACGATCTGCTGGATATTGTGGCGTGTGCGCGCCGGGGTGCAGTTGCGCAGGAACTGCAGGCCCCAGAGCCACTGGCGCAGGTCGGCGCGCACGCGAAACAACAGGGGGGCGTCTTCCTGGCCCAGCCACTGCAGCACCTTGAGCGGCGCGCTCGGGTTGGCCCAGGGCTCGGCGTGGCTGACTGAAATTTGCCCGCCGTTGGCGAAGCTGGTTTCGGCGCCAGGCGTGGCCTGGCGGTCGATCACGGTCACGTCGTGGCCGCGTTGTTGGAGGTAATAAGCCGAAGTGACACCGAGCAAGCCGGCGCCGAGAACGATTACGCGCATTTTTGGAGCCTTTCAGGGTTCCAGCGCTTGATAGATAATCGGTTGAAGCTATTAAATAAATAGCATGCAGCCGATATATCCGTCAAGCTGCCGCTCCCCCTGTCCTTGTGACCTGAGAGATTCACCCCCTGCCATCAGGGCGTGGGGTTTGCTCCTTCGGTGCGCCACGGTGGCGGCGGCTCTCCAGACGGCTGTGATGAAAGGTGCAGTACGGAACCTGAGCGTGTATGGGAGTTTGCGCCTTCGGTGCAGCGGCCAGTGCCGCCGAGCTCTCCTGCAGTGCGCGATTCTAGGCGCGCCCGGGGCCCTGCGTGGGGTGCGCAGGGCCTTATGGTTCACAACAGTTGCTTATGGGCCAGGCTTCGCGCACCGCATCAGTTGCGGTAGGGGTTGTCGGGGCGCCGGTCGTGGCGGTTGGGCACGCCATCGCCGTCGCGGTCACGGCGGCTGGGTTCGGCACCCCGGTGGCGGGGAGCGTTGTAGTGGGGGAGGCGACCATCGGGTGTGCGGTCGTACCGGTTGGGTATGCCATCGCCATCGCGGTCCCAGCGGCCGGACTCCATGTACCAGTGTCCGCCGCGCTCAATCCACTGGGGAGCGCGGTAGCGGTAGCCAGGGCGCGCCTTGATCCAGTGGCCATCGATCCAGCGGTAGCGGTCATGGCGCCATTCCCAGTGGCCCGGCACCCAGACCATGCCGCGCCGGGCACGGGGCGTGGCCTCGTAGTGCACAGGCGGCGGGGCTGTCTGGATGACAATGGTGGCCGAGGTGGCTGCCTGCGCGGCCGGCGCCAGGGCGAACAGGGACAGCAGGGTGATGCTTGCGGCGGCGAGAGCAGTGCGTGCCATGAGGGACTCCTTTGAAAGGCCCCGAAAGGAGCCGATGGGTGCATTGTGGGGTGTCCTGGGTCAAGCGTTTGTAGGCGATTCGCGAACGCGTGTGAGCAGATGTTTCCAGGAGCGGTTTTCCCGTTCCGTACCGTGCGAAATATCACGCGGACGGCGCGGCTTCCACGGGGGCCTCGGTTTCATTGCGTTCTGCCGAGGCCGGGAGCTGGGCGGGGGCGAAATACAGCATCACCCAGCCCGCCATGGGCCGGAAGGTTTGCTCGCTGGTGGCCAGCCACAGGCTGCCTCGGGGCGAGATGCCGCCGATCAGCAGCCATTGCTCGCCCTGGGTGCCCAGGCGCTGCTGCAGTTGCTTGAAGCTGAAAGTCTCCGTGAGCTTGCTGGCCTGCATGGACCAGCCCTCCTGCAGCCAGTGGTGCAGTTGCTCGAAGGTGGCTGACGGGCTGAAGGCGCTGTAGCCGCGCTGCTGCAGCGGCAGGCGCTTGTTGCCGCCGCCTGCCTCCAGGTGGGTGGCCAGCTGAAAGGTGCGGTGGTGGCCAAACTCTGCACCCTGGGCCTTGCAGGTCAGGGCGTTGTAGTAATCGTTGTCGGTGGCGCACAGCAGGTGGCTCAGGTGCTCGGTCTCGAGCGCATGGTGGGCGTGTTCGGAGAGGATTTCACCGTAGTACACATCGATGCCGTCCATGCGGATGGGCTTGAGCCGCTGGTAGGCGCCATCGGCCACCATGACGGCCACGCCCTGTTTTTTGAGCGCCTGCGCCAGCATCTGGGACCAGGGGGAGGCGCCCACGATCAGCAGGCCGTTTTCTTCCCCGGCCGCCAGCCCCAGATGGCGCGCCAGGCGCGCCAGCGTCAGGCCGTGGGCCAGCACCGTGGCGATGATGACCAGAAACACGATGGGCAGCAGGCGTTCGGCGTCGGGATAGCCCGCGTCCACCAGCGCCGGGCCAAAGATGCCGGCCGAAGCCGCTGCCACAATCCCCCGTGGGGCAATCCAGGCCAGCAACTGCTTGTCGGCCTTGCGCATGGGCGAACCGAGGGTGGCCAGCCCAATCGACAGTGGCCGCACCACCAGCAGGATGGTCAGCACGAACAGGGCGGCACGCCAGTCCAGCTGGCCAAGCTGGCTGAACTTGAGTTGCGACGGAATCACGATGAACAGCACGGACAGCAGAACCACGGTAAGGTTTTCCTTGAAGTGCCGCAGTTCCTCCCGCTCCACCAGTTTCATGTTGCCAATGACCAGACCCATCAAGGTCACGCTGAGCAGCCCTGCCTCATGCTGGACCCGGTTGCTGGCCCAGTAGCTGACCAGCACCAGCACCATGAGCAGCGGGGCCTTGAGGTGCGAGGGAATGGAGCCGCGCCGGAAAAGCCAGCCTGTGGCCCAGCCGCCCACGCCCCCAAAAAAGGCTGCGGCCGCGATGGCCGCGCCCATGCCTTGCGCCACCTGAGCCCAGCCGCTGTCGGCGAGGGTGAAATACTGGAAGGTCAGCACCGCCAGCAGCACGCCCACGGGGTCGTTCACGATGCCTTCCCATTTGAGCAGTGCGGCCGAGTCCTTGTTGAGCCGGGCCTGGCGCAGCAGGGGCAGGATCACGGTGGGGCCGGTCACCACCAGAATGGCGCCCAGCACCCAGGCCACCGGCCAGCTCAGTCCGGCGATGTAGTGCGCCGCCAATCCGCCGAGCAGCCAGGCCAGGGGAGGACCGAGCACCGTGAGCCGCCCGATGCCGTGGCCGACCCGCCGGAATTCGCTGGCTCGCAGGTCCATGCCCCCTTCGAACAGGATGATGGCGACCCCCAGGCCAATGAGCTCGGTCAGCTCGGCCTGCGGCATGCGGATCTGGATGACGCCAGCGACCGGGCCCAGCAGCAGTCCCGAGGCAATCAGCACGACGATGGCCGGCAGTTTGATCCGCGCGGCCAGCCATTGGCTGGAAAGGCCTGCAGCCAGGATCATCAGTAATACGGTGGCCATGTGCATGAAGGCAGTCTCTCGGGCAAGGTGTAACGATTGCTATGCGGCGATCGTATAGGATGCCCTGAACAACTGCACCCTGTGCATGCCACGGAGTGGAAAAACCGCAGGGTTAGCGGTTTCACATGGCCGCATGTCCTCGGTGCGTCTTTCCAAAGAGAACCGCAAATGCCGGCGGAAAGACAAGCCAGAAGCCCGACTCTGGCATGAGAGCGGCTCCGACACCGCCCAGGGCCAGCAAGCTCCAGCCGATGGACTTTGGGAGAGCCTTGGGCGACAGCGTTTCAAGCGCCGATACCGCCAGCCCGCAGACAAACAGCACGACGCCAAACAGTACAAACCAGACAACGGCTCCGGTCATTGGATCGGTTCCGACGGCATTGAAGACGCCACGTCTGGCAATTGAAGCGAGCACATCGCCGAAAACGGCCACCGCGAAAACGGTGTGAATTGCGGAGACGCCGATAAGCCAACGACCGATCCAATGTTTCATTTTGCTTTCCTGGTGAGAGTGAGGGTGGGTTTTTTGTTGCCAATCACCGGTGGGTGCCGTTCATGCACTCGTCAGCGTCCGCTCAGTTGCCCGAGCTGGGGCGACTGTGCATCTGGGGGGCTGCGGCGTGACGGTCCGGGGTGCCGGTGTGTACCCGTGCGCCCAGCCTGGTGAGCAGGTACATGAGCCCCATCCACATGCGCTCGAACCCCGGCATTTCGGGCGGCACCTGCGCCAGGTGCCGCCCCAGTGCGCGCTGGTGTTCGGGCGCGGTGATGGGCGGTGGGCTCTTGGTGCTGAAGTCGAAGGTCGTCTGGGTAAAGGGCTCGATCTGCCAGGCCTGCATGTCCGCCAATGCGGGCGCCAGTTCGGCGGTGAAGGTAGGAAGCGTCAGCCCCGGCCCCACAAGTCCTAGCGCCTGATAGGCCTGCAGCACCCCGGTGTGGCGCAGCGTGTCTGTGGGCGCGCGCAGCAGGGCGGACCAGGCCTGGGCTATACCGGTGCGAAACCCTGGGGACAGGGTTTGGGTGCAGCCAAAGTCCAAAATGCCCACGGCCCCACTTGCTCCCTCGGGCAGAAACAGGAAGTTGCCCGGGTGAGGGTCGGCGTGGATCCGGCCCAGCACGAAGATGCAGTGCATGAACCAGTCCCACAGGCATTGCCCGACCCCGTCGCGCTGAGCAGGCGTGGGGTGTGTGGCCAGCCATGCATCCAGGTGCAGGCCCTGCAGGTATTGCTGCGTGAGCACATGGGGACGTGTATGTGACGCGATGGGTTGAGCGATCACAATCCCGGGTAACGCAGCGTTCCGGGCAAACCACTGCAGTTGCTCAGCTTCCTGTAGATAGTCCACTTCGCGCAGCAGTGTGGCCTCGATTTCGTTCATCACACTGTCGACCACGTGGTCACCAGGCATGGGTATGTCGGTGTGTGCGAGCGCGCGCAGCGCGGTCCGCATCAGTGCGATGTCGCTGGCAATGGTGCTGGCGATGCCGGGGTATTGCACCTTGACCGCTACCGTGCCGTGGCCCACCAGTTGTGCGCGGTGCACTTGGCCCAGGCTGGCTGCCGCGAAGGCGGTGGGCTCGAATTGCGTGAAAAGCGCCTCGGGCTCCTGCCCGAAGGACTGGCGGAACACACGCCCGATCAGTGCACGGTTGATCGGTGGCGCTTGGTGGTGGGCGCGCTGGAGTTCTTGTCGCACCCGTTCAGGCAGCAGGTTGGGATGCATGCTCAGCAGCTGCGACACCTTGAGCGCGGTGCCCCGCAATTGGCCCAGTGCTCCAAAAAGGATGCGGCCCAGGGCGGCTTCATGGTCGGCCTGCGCCTGGGCCGTGGGCGTGCGCACGCGGTGGCCGAGCCGGGCCATGCCGATGCGCGCTGCCGCCAGGCCCGTGATGGAGCCGCGGGCGAGCTTGCTGGTGCGCGGCGGGTCAGCGCTGGCCATGGCCTGGGGCTGCCACGCGGTGCAGCATGGCCCGCACGATGCGGCGGTGAAACGGGGTGACGATGGCCATGTAGGCATGCCCCAGCGCATTGTGGATATGCACCACAGTGCTCACTACCAGCGTGGGGTTTTTGCCAGCAGGCGTGCGTTTGGCCAGAGACACCTGCACATCGAGGTGCTTGTCATCCTGGCCCATCACGACTTCAGTGTCGCTCAGGTGGCGGATCAGGAAGATGCCCACGCGGTCGCCCTCGCGGTAGCTGTGGGCGTCCTTGGGGGACAGGCCGCTGGCGGTCGAGTGAGCGTCGTGCAACTGCCCCAGGTCTTTGAGCCCCACCAGCCGCACCAGCTTGTTGCGGGCGGCCATCAGGTGTTGTGTCCATTGCGGCGTGCGGGCCACAACGTCCAGCCAGTTCTGGAGTGCGCTGTGCTCCGGGTGGGGGTCGGTCACTTCGTAGGCGTCGAAGAATTGTGCTCCGGGCAGGTGCGCATGGATGACCGTGCCCTCTGGGATACGGGCTTCCTTCACGGTGGCGTGCGCGTTCATGGGGCTTTCTTTCTGCGGGGTGTGACGGGGGTTTTTGCCGCTGTAGTCCGAGGGGCTTGGGTCTTGCTGCGGGGGGCTTTGGGCGGCGAGGTAAAGGGCGTCTGCGGGTCTGTGGCCGCCGTGGGGGCGGCTGGCGTGCGCGGTGGCATGCTGCCCAGGGTCTGCCGGGCCAGCTGCAGCATGCCCAGCAGGCCGCTGCCGTGCTGGGCCATGCGTGCCACCTGACTGCGCAGCACAAAGCCGCCCAGCTGTAGCGCGCGGTTGATCAGTCCGCTGCGCAGCGTCTGTACCAGCACGCCGAGCGACAGGTCTACCAGCTGTGTGGTGTCGGCAAATTCATCGGAGATGTCGGCGAGCCAGTAGGCCACCACACCGACAAGGTAGTCGGTGTAGAGCCCGCCGGCCAGGTTTTTGAAGTCGCAGGGTTCGATCTCGCCTGCTGCTTCGGCAGCTTCCAGAAAACTGGTGACGGTCTCGCGCAGACCCTGGCGTGCGGCCAAGGGCTCGGCCAGCATTGACAGAGGCGAGCGTTGGGCCAGTGCGCGCACCTGGACCACAAATTCGCGGTCGGGCAGCAGGCGCTCCAGCACGGCATCGGTCAGGCGCTGCAGCTTTTCCTGGAGGTTGTAGCCGGTCAGGCCGGGCGTCTGCAGCGTGTCTGCCAGTGCCTGGTGCACCACCTCGTCCAGATAGCCCAGAACGATGCGGTCCTTGGTGGGAAAATACTTGTAGATGGTGGCGTCGCCAATGCTGGCCGCACGGGCGATGTCTTTCATCGTCGTGCCGTCAAACCCCTGGCGCGTCATGAGATCCACCGCGCTGGCCACAATCTGGCGGCGCGTGGCGTCTTGCTGTTGGCGGGTTGTTTTCATTTGACTATCGTTTAGTAAACAAATTTTGTTATTTAAAGGATAGTATTTTCTTTTTAAGTCGTCAACAAAGTGTTGTGTTGGCGTTGGACTACGCTCTGCATGTATGCGCATGCAAAGACGTTATTTGGAATGTTTTTGGCAGCTAGCGCTTGCTGATAAAGCGCAATTAGCTATCAAAAACAGAGTGTTTTGGGCTGCTCATCGACGTTTGCGCCGCCTCAACGCCGCATTTGGGCAAAGGCCTCGAACTCCCAGCTGCGCAGTGCCAGCAACAGCGTATAGCCCTCGCGCTCGCGTTCGGATAATTTCTGATCGGCCAGGTGCTGCTGGGCAAAGTCCTGGGCCACGCGCTGCATGCGCTCCATGAAAGCGGGAGCCAGGGAGCGGCTGATGTTGCCATGCACCAGCAGCACCCCCTCGCCCGTGCCGTCAAATCCCCCGGCAAAGTAGTCCAGCAAGGCGTGCTCGCGGAAATAGTTCATCACTGGCCCGTGGGGACGCCAGCGGAAGGTCTTGGCCAGCTTCAGGCGGTACCGGTTCAGGGGGCGCAACTCGATGATGCCGATCCGGTCGAGCTGCACCAGGTAGCGGATGACCTCGGCCTCGGTCAGCCGGTAGGCGCTGGTCACCTGCTCCAGTGTCCATTGGCTCAGCACGCAGATGGCCATGAGCAGCAGCTTTTTGTCGGCCACCACGGCCTTCTCCTGGTCGTGCGTCAGTTCCTTGAGCAAGGGCTGCGCGTCGGCCACGCGTCGGGCCAGGTCGGCAAAGTCCAGTGCCAGCGCACGGCAGATGGCGTCGATGCGCGAGAGCGGCATGTCGCCCTTGGCCAGCATGCGCTTGACGCTCGATTCGGCCATGCCCAGCTGCCGCGCGAGGTCGGCGTAGGTCATCTGGGCGGACTTAAGTTCCTTCTTCAGGGCGGTCACGAGATCGGCGGTGGTGCTCATGGGTATCGATTATCAATACTTCGGGTGCCATCAGTAGCTGTTGGAGCAGCTTTTTCGCGGCGGAACGGGGCGCGCTGAACACACTGCGTGGCATCGACCACCCACGGATGCGACGACCATGACCTTTTCCATACCTCCCTCTGGCCAGCGCGCCCCGCGCCCCCTGTGCCGCCCGACTCTGTCACGCGCTGAAATGGGATTGCTGCTCGGCATGGCTGCGCTGCTGGCGCTGGCATGCCTCGGGCCGGTGTTGCCGGCCAGTGAACACCAGCACGCATTTGCCGACCAGCGGAGGCTCTGGGGCATTCCCTGCGCACTGGATGTGCTGAGCAACCTGCCCTTTGCCATCGCTGGCCTGTGGGGCCTGGTCGCATTGCGCCGGGTGCCGCACGGTATGCTCGATGCCGCATCATGTGCCCTGGCCACCCTCTTCTTTGCAGGGCTGCTGTGCACGGCAGTGGGTTCGGCGGTGTACCACTGGCAGCCTCGGGATGCGGGCTTGCTGTGGGACCGCCTGGGTATGGCGCTCCCTTTTTCCGGCCTGCTGGGGCTGGCCGCTGCGGGCCGCGTGAGCGCGCGGGCCGGTTGGGCGGCTGCCGGAGCTGTTTTGCTGGCGGGGCCGCTGGCGGTGGCGTGGTGGGCGCACAGCGGCAACCTGTGGCCCTGGGCGGTGGTGCAGCTGGGCGGCATGGTGATGGTGCTGGCGCTGGCCTGTGTGCGCCGCCGCGACGGCGCATTGCCGCTGCACCTGGGAGCCGTCATTGCGCTTTACGCTCTGGCCAAGGTCTTTGAGGGGGCGGATCACCAGGTGTTTGAGGCGACGGCACAGGCGGTTTCGGGCCACAGCCTGAAGCATGTGCTGGCCGCAGGTGCCGCCTGGCCGGTGTTGTCTGCACTTGTGACATTGCGCAACAGCAGGGGCCGGACTGTCTGAGTGTCCCGATGTCCGGGCAGAATCGCGCCCACATCGTCGGCGCCAGACGCAGGCTGCGCGCCTGAGGTACGGGCAATACCAAAAAATCACAACAAACCTGTCGAGAACGAGGAGAAACGCATGAAGCTCGAGAACCCCTCCGCCAGCGCTGCGCACGAGGACCCGAACCAGTTTGCCCTGCTGCGCCAGCGCCGTTTTGCGCCGTTCTTCTGGACGCAGTTTTCCGGTGCGGCCAACGACAACCTGTTCAAGTTCGCCTTCACGGTGATGGTGACCTACCAGCTCAGTGTGTCATGGCTGCAGCCGGCCATGGCCGGGCTGGTGATTGGCGCGCTGTTCATCCTGCCGTTTCTGCTGTTTTCGGCCACCAGCGGTCAATTGGCCGACAAATACGACAAGAAGCGGCTGATCCGCTTCGTCAAGCGGCTGGAGGTCGGCATCATGGCGCTGGCCGCCTGGGGGTTTTTCTCGGCCAACGTGCCCATCCTGCTGGGCTGCACCTTTCTGATGGGGTTGCATTCGACGCTGTTTGGCCCCGTCAAATTCGCCTATATGCCCCAGGTGCTGTCCGAGCGTGAGCTGACGGGCGGCAACGGCATGGTGGAGATGGGCACGTTCGTGGCCATTTTGCTGGGCAATGTGGCTGGCGGCCTCATCATCGCCGTGCCTGACATTGGGGCCCACCATGTGGGGCTGGCCTGTGTGGGCATGGCCCTGGTGGGGCGTGTGGTGGCCGAGTTCATTCCCTCGCTGCCAGCGACAGACCCGCACCTGAAGATCAACTGGAACCCGGTCACGGAGACCTGGCGCAACCTCCGCTTGGCGCACGAGAACATCGTGGTGTTCCGCTCGCTGCTGGGCATCAGCTGGATGTGGTTTTTCGGTGCGGTGTTTCTGTCGCAATTCCCCAGCCTGGCCAAGGAGGTGCTGCACGGCAACGAGCAGGTCGCTTCGCTCCTGCTGGTGGTGTTCTCGATCGGCATCGGCATCGGATCGCTGCTGTGCGAGGTGCTCTCGCGCCGCCATGTGGAGATTGGCCTGGTGCCGCTGGGCGCCATCGGCATGAGTGTGTTTTCGATCGATCTGTACTTCGCGTCCCGGGGGCTGCCCCCGGCCGCGATCATGGGCCTGTCGGTGTTTCTGGACCAGGGGGCGCATTGGCGCGTCATGCTCGATCTGGCGCTGCTGAGCCTGTTTGCCGGCCTGTACAGCGTGCCCATGTACGCCCTGATCCAGATGCGTGCCCAGCCCACGCACCGCGCGCGCATCATTGCGGCCAACAACATCCTGAACGCGCTGTTCATGATCGCCAGTTCGCTGATCGCGGGGGCCTTGCTCGGCGCGGGCTTCACCGTGCCGCAGATCTTCCTGTTCACCGGCATCGCCAACGCCGTGGTGGCGTTTTACATCTTCCTGCTCGTGCCCGAATACCTGTTGCGCTTCGTGGCCTGGGTGCTCTCGCGCTTCATCTACCGCTTCAAGGTGCAAGGCGACGAGAACCTGCCCGTGCAGGGCGCGGCCGTGCTGGCCTGCAACCATGTGAGCTTCATTGATGCCGTGCTGCTCATGGCCGCGAGCCCGCGCCCCATCTACTTCGTCATGGACCACCGCATCTTCCGTGTGCCGGTGCTCGGCTGGCTGTTCCGCCTGGCCAAGGCCATCCCCATCGCCCCCTACAAGGAAGACGCCGCGACCTACGAGGCCGCCTTCGAGCGCGCTGCCCAGGTGCTGCGGGACGGCGACCTGCTGGCCATCTTCCCCGAAGGCGGCATCACGCGCGATGGACAGCTCCAGCCGTTCAAGGGCGGTGTCGTGAAGATCCTGGAGCGCGCGCGCGCCGACGGCCTGGACGTGCCCGTGATTCCGATGGCGCTGACCAACCTCTGGGGCTCGTACTTCAGCCGCATCGAGCAGGGAGGCGCCATGGTGCGGCCGTTCCGGCGCGGCCTGTTCAACCGCGTGGGCCTGAACGTGGGCGCGCCGGTGGCGCCGGCCGAGGCGCAGCCCGAGGTGCTGCAGGCGCGCGTGGCGCGGCTGCTCGAAGCCTGACTCAGCGCGCGGGCGGCCGCGCCAGCCCGCGCCGCTCGATGGGCGTGGAGAACACGATGGAGGTGCGGGTCTCGCCATAGCCGTTGATGCTGGCGAGAAAGCGCTCCAGGTCCTGCAGCGTGGTGGCCACGACCTGCATCACATAGGAATCCTCGCCCGCCACGTGGTGGCATTCGAGCACCTCGGGCAGGCTGGCGAGCTTGTCCAGCAGGGCGCGCTTGCCCGGCTGCGGCACATGGATGCCGACGATGGCGCGCACCCCGTAGCCCACGGCGACCGGGTCCACCTGCGCCTGGTAGCCTCGCACCACGCCAGCCTCCTGCAGCCGCTTGAGGCGCTCGGCCGTCGCAGGCATGGACAGGCCCGTAGCGTCGGCCAGGGCCTTGAGCGGTGCACGTCCGTCGGCCTGCAGTGCTTGCAGCAGCAGCCAGGCCTTGTCATCGAGCTGGAGCGGTGTGTTTTTGGTCATCGCCCATTTTTGCCTCGAAAAGAAAGGCGATCAATCCGTTTCTCCGAATTTTCTGGCTGTGTGCGGGTGCATCTTCCTCCTACCATGGGGGCATGGTTTCTCCTGCCTTTCCGCTCTTCGCCGAGGCCCTGTGGGTGGGCTTCTCGATCGCCGCGCCCGTGGGGCCCATCGGCCTGCTGACCATCCAGCGCACGCTGGAGCGCGGCGTGCGCGCCGGCCTGGCCACGGGGCTGGGCGCGGCCACGGCCGACGCGCTGTACGGTGCGCTCGGTGCCCTGGGCACGCGCTTCCTGATCGACGCGCTGGTGGGCGCGCGCACCACGCTGGCCCTGCTCGGCGGCCTGGTGTTGCTGGCAATGGCCTGGCGTGTGGCGTGCCAGCCGCTGGCCCGCCAGGCAGCGGCCGTGCCGACGTCCGGCGACCTGCTGGGCTGCTTCGCCGGCACGCTGGCGCTTACGCTGTCGAACCCGGTCACCATCCTGTCGTTCATCGCCATCTTCGGCGCCATGGCCGGTGGCGCGCGGACCGTGGCCGTGCTGCCCATGGTGGCGGGCGTGTGGCTGGGCTCGGCGCTGTGGTGGCTGCTGCTGGCCACCCTGGTGGCGCGCTGGCGCGCGCGCCTGCATGACGCCTGGCGTCTGCGCATCCAGTGGGGCTCGGCAGCCCTGCTGGCCGGCTTTGCGCTGTGGCAGTGGTGGGGGCTGCTGCGCTGAGCGGGCTCAGCCCGCTTCGACGGTGAAAGTCAGCCCCGCATTCGCCTGCAGCCGGCCGATCAGCGCCTGGCCGAGCGCGGGTGCCGTGGTCCAGATGCCGCCCGGCGTGGCGCGGTTCTCCAGCAGGCACGCGGCGGCCTCGGTGATCATCTTCGAGGTGGATCCGTAGCCCGGGTCGCGGTCGCCCGTCACGGCCACGCGCAGGCGGTGGCCTGCCGCGGCCTCGCCGAGGAACAGCACGTCGTAGAAACCGGCCTCGCGTTCCGCGCGCGAGGGGCCCTCGCCGGGCTGGGGGCCGCTGTCCGAACCCAGCGACTTGTCGGCCGCCACGGCGTTGGCGATGGCCTCGCCCTTTTCGCCGGGGCCGGTGACCAGCATCTCGTCGTAGACGAAATCGGCTCCGTAGGCGTGGCCCAGCAGGAAGTTGGAGCGGTGCACATTGCGCGTGTTGATGGCCGCCATGACAAAGGGCGCGACCCAGACGCCGTCGCCGAGCGCCTCGTCCACCATGGGCTTGCTGCCCGAGGGCTGGCGCGGGCCGGTGAAGCCGGGCGTGAGCGCAAACGGGTCGCGCAGCAGGTCGAGCACGCCCGGCTCGCTGGCGGCGGCGGCCAGCGTGGCCTTGAGGCTGGCCGCCGTGCCGCCCGAGAAGGTGCCCTTCATCTTGCGCACCCGGCCGCGCACGCGGCTGGCGGGCTGGCCGAAGCGTGCCCGCATCTCGCTTTGCAGCAGGAATACGCCGAGGTCGAACGGGATCGAATCGAAGCCGCAGGAGAACACGATGCGCGCGCCGCTGGCCTTCGCCTGGGCCTCGTGCGCGTCGATCATGCGGCGCATCCAGGCGGGCTCGCCGCACAGGTCCACGTAGTCCACGCCTGCGGCGGCGCAGGCGGCCACGAGTTCGTTGCCGTAGAGCTGGTAGGGGCCCACGGTGGTCAGCACCAGGCGGGTGCTGTCCATCAGTGCCTGCAGGCTGACGGGATTGGAGGTGTCGGTGACGACGAGCGGTGTGTCGGCCGGCGCGCCCAGTTCGTCGCGCACGGCGGCGAGCTTCTCGGCGCTGCGCCCGCCCATGGCCCAGCGCAGGCCGCTGCCGGCGGGGTAGCGCTGCAGCAGGTATTCGACGACGAGGCGGCCAGTGAAGCCGGTGGCGCCGTGGACGACGAGATCGAAGGGTTTGGTCATGGGGTGTCTCCTTTGGGGCGTGGATTCCAGGGGGGCCTTGCGCGGCACGACCGGGCATTGTGGAAGACCCGCACAGGGCAAGGGTGTCGCGCACGCGCCGACCGGCGGCGGTCCGGGGTTTTTGTGCCGTGGTCTGCCAAAGAGTATCAAGAAACGATACCGTGCAGGGCTGCGCACGGCGCTTTGGCATACCAGCGCAGACAACGGGGCTGATGGGCGCCACCATGCGGCCCATGTTCAACCACGGCCCCAGGGCCTCTAGCGCAATGTCCTCTTCTTCCCGCATCGTCCCGCGTGACAGCCGTGCCTGGCAGCTCCAGGTGTGGGTCTCCTTCGGCATCGCCGTGTTTCTGTGCGCCGTCGGTTTGGCCTGGCTGCCGGGCGAGCCGCTGGAGCAGGTGTTCATGGTGATGGGCTATGTGTTCTGCCTGTCTACCGCGTTTGTGCTGGCCAAGTTCGTGCGTGACAACGAGGGCAGCCGCCAGGGAGCGAAAGATGTGCCGATGTGGAAGCTGGTCGTCTGGGGCGGCTTTGCCGTGGCCATGGGCCTGACGGGCTGGGGCCTGCTGGGCATGGCGATCAACGTGACCTACAAGGCCTTCCTCGGCGTGGGCTGGCTCTATCTCATCACCACCGCCTTCACGCTGGCCAAGATGCTGCGTGACCGCCACGAGGCCGATCTGCTGGAAGCCCGCTTGCAAGGCCGCCGCGAAGCCAGCACGGCCCACACCGCCGAATGAATGCCATTACTGACGCGGAGACTTCCATGACTGCAATTTTCTACAAATATCTGGCGCGCCTGCTGGCGGCCACGGGCTTGGCCTGGGCCTTGGTCGCAACGCCCGCACAAGCCCAGAGCGAGGCGTCGGCTGCGCTCTCCCTGTTGCCCGTGGCGTCGGTGGTGGGTACGGCCTCGGTCGGCGCGGCGGCATCCGGCGCGGCGCTGGCGCTGCCGGTTGCCCTGTCGGCAGCGGGTGCAGCGCTCACCGTGAAAACGGTCGAGGCCTCCGCGGCCGGCACGGTGTACCTGCTCGAACGGGCTTCGGATGGTGCACAGGTCAGTGTCGAAGTCGCGGGGCGCGGTGCGGTCGCATCGGCCCATGGTGTTGGCACGGTGGTGGCTTGCAGCGTGATCGGCACGGGTGCCGTGCTGTCGGTCGCGGGCGAGGTGCTGGCCTTTGTCCCCAATGCGCTGGGCCAGGCCCTGCTGCACAACGAGCGACTTTAAGGAGCCGCACCATGCTGTATCCAAACACGTGGCGGCGCACTGCGCTGGCGGTTTTCTTCCTCGCAGCCGCCGTGGCGCTGGCCGCTGCACCGGCCCATGCCGGCCGCTCTTGTGAGGCGCACAAACCCACGCCGCAGCTCATCGAGCGTGGCATGCAGCTGGCGCAGCAGACCGCCGCCGCGCTGGATGCCGAATTTGCCCGCAGCGGCTCCCGGGTGGTGGTGCTGGGCCGTGCGGGGCAGGACCTGGGCAAATACGGCCTGCGCTACTCGCACCTGGGCTGGGCCTACCGTACGAGCGAAGGCCCCTGGCGCGTGGTACACAAGCTCAACGACTGTGGCACGGCCGTGGGGCATCTGTACCGCCAGGGGCTGGGCGAGTTCTTCCTCGATGACCTCTGGCGCTACGAGGCTGTGTGGGCCGTACCCACCCCCGAGGTGCAGCAGCGCCTGCTGCCCGTGCTGCAGGACAGCGCGCGCGTCCGCACGCTGCAGCACCTGCCCTACAGCATGGTGAGCTACGTGTGGGGGCGCAAATACCAGCAGTCCAACCAGTGGGCGCTGGAGACCCTGGCCGTCGCCATGGAGCCCGCCAGCGTGCGTACGCGCGATCAGGCGCAGGCCTGGCTGCAGTTCAAAGGCTATGAACCCAGCGTGCTCAAGATTGGTGCCCTCACGCGGCTGGGTGGGCGCGTGGGCTCGGCCAACATCGCCTTTGACGACCACCCGAATGACAAGCGTTTTGCCGACCGCATTGAAACCGTGACGGTCGATTCGGTCTTGGCCTGGCTGCCGCGCGCCCGGCTGGCATCGACCGCCGTTACACTGCGCCTTGAAAATTAGATAAAAATGGCCTCTAGCGCTTTACAGTAAAGCGCCTTAAGCTATGAAAACAATAGTAATTGAATCCCAGGAGAACCCATGAGCAAATCACTGCGCCTGTCTGAGAAATGGTTTCGCCGCGGCTTGTGGCTGGTGGCGCTGGTGTTTGCCAGCTTCCTGATCGGCCTGGGTGGCACGGTGGTGGGGGACTTGCCCAAGGTGGAAACCCCGCTGGCGCTGGACGACTTTCTGGACCGGCCCGCCGCCCAGGCCCTGCGCGCGCAGGTAAAAGAGGCGCGCCAGGCCGAGCAGGACGCCCAGACCGCGCTGGAGCAGGCGCAGCTGCAGCGCAACAAGGCGCGCAGCGAAAGCGCTGCCGAACGGGAAACCTTCAACAACTGGCTGGCCGCCCGCAGCGTGACGCAGCGGGCCGAGCACGACCCCGAGGTGCTGGCGCGCACCAGGGCGCTCGATGCGCTCAAACAGGCCGAGCGCAGCACCCAGAAAGCGGTGGAACAGCAGCAGCAGGCGGCGCTGGATGCCCGCCAGGCCGCCGCAGCGGCGCAGCAGCGCCTGGGCCAGATGGAATCGGGGGCCTACGACCAACTGCACGCCGAGCGCCGCAAGGTCGAGCTGCGCGTGTTCCTGTACCGGCTGGCGCTGACGCTGCCGCTGCTGGCCATTGCCGCCTGGCTGTTCGTCAAAAAGCGCAAGGGCACCTACTGGCCCTTTGTCTGGGGCTTCATCTTCTTCGCGCTGTTCGCCTTCTTCGTTGAACTGGTGCCCTACCTGCCCAGCTACGGCGGCTATGTGCGCTACGTGGTGGGCATCGGCGTCACGGCACTGGTCGGGCGCTACGCCATCCTGGGGCTCAACCGCTACCTGGAGCGGCAAAAGCTGGCCGAGGCCCTGCCCGACCAGGAACGCCGCAAGGAACTGAGCTACGACGTGGCCCTGGCGCGCCTGGCCAAGAATGTGTGCCCCGGCTGCGAGCGTCCGGTGGACCTGAAAGACGGCAAGACCGATTTCTGCCCGCATTGCGGCATTGGCCTGTTTGACCACTGCAGCCACTGCAGCACGCGCAAGAGCGCGTTTGCCAAGTTCTGCCATGCGTGCGGAACGGTGGCAGGGGGCAAGCCCGCCGCCAGCGAGGCCCCCTGAGGCCCGGATGGTTTGCTGTCCGGAATACGTAGAACTACCTCAAGACAAGCCCCTGTAAGTAAACGTACGACTGGCGCGGCGCCGGTGTGCGCCCTAGGCTCTCGCTCCTTACGACAAGGAGACACCATGAGCCGACAGACCCCGTCCTGTGCATCGCTTGCGTCGAAGCCGTCTGCCAACAGCCGCCCTGGGGCGCGGCTGCGCAACGCGGCCCGCCGCCTCGGTCGCTGGGGCGCGGCCTGCGCGCTGTCCCTGGCGCTGCCGTGGTCGGCCGCCTGGGCCGACATCGTCATTGGCCAGGTGGCCCCCTTGTCGGGTGTGCTGGCCAGCACGGGCAAGCAGATGGTGCTGGGCGGCAGCATTTACTTTCGCCATGTCAATGCCCAGGGCGGCGTGCATGGGCAGAAGATTGCGGTGAAGGTGCTCGACGACGGCTACAAGGTGGACGACACCGTGCGCCTGACGCGCGAACTGCTGGCCGACCCTGAACTGGTGGCCCTGTTCGGCTTTGCCGGCACTTCCAATGTCGGCAAGCTGCTGAGCGGCGGCGTGCTGGAACAGGGGGGCGCTGCACTGGTGGCGCCCTATACCGGCGGCGAGCCGCTGCGCAATCCCTTCAACCCCTGGATATTCCATGTGCGCGCCGGTTACGCCGATGAGACCGAGCACATGGTGCAGCAGGTGACCACGCTGGGCATGAAGCGCATTGCCGTCATGTACCAGGACGACGGTTTTGGCAAAGCGGGCCTGGAAGGTGTGCAAAAGGCGCTGGCCCGGCGCCAGCTGGAGCTGTCGGCGGCGGCGCCCTACGACAGGAACACCGACAACGTCGACGCCGCCGTTCAGCAGATCATGAAGTCCGATGCGCAGGCGATCATCATGATTGCGGTGAACAAACCGTCGTCGGCCTTCATCAAGCGCTACCGCGAAGCCGGGGGCGGGGCGCAGCTTTACAACATTTCGGTGGTGGACCCTGCCGAGATCGTCAAGCTGGCCGACTTGAAGAACGCACATGGCCTGGGCATCAGCCAGGTGGTGCCTTTTCCGTACCAGCCCAACCTGCCCGTGGTGCGCGAATACCAGACCTTGCTGAAAAAGTATGCGCCCGACGAGCACATCAACTACACCAGCTTCGAGGAATTCCTCGGCGCCAAGGTGCTCGTGGAGGGGCTGCGCCGCGCGGGACCCGCGCCGACACGGGCCAAGGTCATCAAGGCTCTGGAGGGCCTGGGCCACTACGACCTGGGCGGGGTCACGGTGAACTATTCCCCCGACAACCGCGTGGGATCGCGTTACGTGGAGGTGACGGTGATCGGGCGAACCGGGCGCTTGATGAAGTAAGCGCCGCCCCGGCCACCGGGGTGGTCAGCGGGGGGCGCCCAGCAGCCGGGCGACCAGTTCACCCGTCGTGGTGGCATCCAGCTTGCGCATCAGGCGCGCCCGGTGGGCCTCGACGGTGCGGTGGCTGATCTCGAGCAGGCGCGCGATCTGCTTGCTGGTGGCGCCGGTCACGATGTGCTGCGCGATCTCGCGTTCGCGCATCGTCAGCGCGGCGCCGACCGGGCGCCGCTGTGAAATGTCCTCGAACATCCACACGGCATGGGCAAAGGGATCGGCGCGGTCGAGCGCACAGCCTGCCACATGGCACCAGAAAAGAGCGCCATCGGACCGGCACATGATGCGTTCGTCACTGTAGGTGCCGGTGGCCTGCATCACGGGCAGGCCGAGCTTGCCAATGTGGGCGAATTCGTCGAGCGAGGGGTACAGCCGGGCCAGGGAATGGCCCATGAGATCGGCCTGCGCATACCCGAACATCTGCGCAAAGGCCTCGTTGCAGATCTCGATCATCCGATGGCGCGAAACGCACAGGCCCACCGGCGCCCGGTGGAAGGCCAGTTCCAGCGTGTGCTGCAGTTCGATGGAGGAATCCATGGTGGCTGATTCTGCCCCATGGACTGCTGCGCAGGGCTAGGGGGAAATGGCCTGCTTGGGCTGGGTCGCTTCATCACGCAGCAATGGGCGCAGCGCCAGCAGGCCCAGTGCCGGGCCCAGCGCCAGCCACGGCAGCAGCGCGCCCAGGGCCACGGTCTCCGCCAGTGACACGAACAGCAGAATGCTGGCGATCGAAATGGCAAATCCGATGCTGTTGGTGAGCGTCAGCACACTGCCCACGGCCTTTGCGGGGGCGTTGCGCGCCGTCAGGGTGGAGAGCTGGGGCGAGTCTCCGGCCACCGTGACGCCCCACAGCAGCAGCCAGCCAAAGAACAGGCTGGCGCGGGCGTCCAGCATCCACGGCGTGGCCAGGCAGCACAGGCCGCTGGTGGCCAACTGCACGGCGGCCACGCGCGCGCTGCCCCAGCGCTGCGCAACCCATCCGCCCAAGGCGCAGCCGATGGCGCCCGCACCCAGCACGGCAAAAGCCGCCCACGACAGCGCCAGGCCCTGCACCCGCGTGGCCAGCACCAGCGGCACCATCACCCACATGGTGTAGAGCTCCCACATGTGGCCAAAGTACGCCAGCACCGAGCTGCGCACCCGCGCATCGGTCCACACCGTGGCCAGGGCGCGCCACTGCAGCGTGGTCACACGCGCCTGCGCACCGGGCGCATCGGTCGTGCCCAGGAACAGCAGCAAGCCGCCCGCTGCCGCCAGCCCTGCCACGCCCAGCATCAGTGCGGGCCAGGGCAGAGCGTTGCCCAGCGCACGCAGCGCGTGGGCGCTGGCCGAGCCCAGCACCAGTGCGCCTATCAGCAGCCCCAGCGCGCCGCCCAGGCCGCGCGTGTACCACTGGGCGGCAATCTTCATGCCTACCGGGTAGATTCCGGCAAGGAAGAAACCGGTGGCAAAGCGCCAGGCCAGCAGGGCGGAATAGTCGCGCACCATGGCCCAGGCGCCCACGGTGCAGGCCGCACCGGCCAGCGAACACAGCAGGAACACGCGGCGCGCCGAAAACCGGTCGGCAATGGCGAGCAGCGCGAAGACCAGCGTGCCCACGATGAAACCGAACTGCAGCCCCGAGGTGAGCGTGCCCACCGCCGCAGCGGGCCAGCCCAGCTCGCGCTGCAGGTCGGGCATGACGGCGTTCACGGCAAACCACAGCGAAGTCCCGGCAAACTGTGCGGTGACCAGCACCGGCAGCACGTGGCGCGGGACGGCGGTCTGCATGGGCGTCACTACACCCAGTTTTCAACCTGGAGGCCAGGCACGCGTGTGAATTCACGGGTGTTGTTGGTCACCAGAATCCAATCTTCGGCGCGTGCGTGCGCCGCGAGCCACAGGTCGTTGTTGCCAATAGGCAGACCCTGTTTTTGCAGTGTGGCGCGGATGTCGCCGTAGTGCTCTGCGGCGGCCTGTGGCAGTGGGTGCGGCGGGATCATCTGCACCAACTGTTCGATGGTGGAGAGGGCGCGTTCTCGGGCCTGGCTTTTTTCAGCCCCAAAACGCAGTTCGCCCACGGTGATGACGGACAGGGCGAACTCCTGGAGTGTATGGCGTGCCAACCGTTCGCGCACCGCCACGGGTTGCCCCTTGGCGATGTAGATGCAGATGTTGGTGTCCAGCAGGTAGCGAACGGGTGTGATCGCCATGGTCAGAGCGCCTCGCGCTCTTGCGGTGGCGTGTCTTCGCGGCCCTGCGCCAGGAAGTCGGCGGGCAGGGTGGCCAGAATATCGAATACAGCGGCCGCATTGGTGGGCGTCTGGCGCAGCACGATGTCGTCGCCCTGGCGGAAAATCTCCACCTGTTCGGCGTTGAGCCTGAACTCCTTGGGCAGCCGTACCGCCTGGCTGTTGCCGGACTGGAAGACGCGGGCGTAGGTCATGGCACCTCCGGGGAAAACGTATATATGTTCAGTATATACATTTATCTTTCATTGCGTCCACCTTGCAATTCATGCATCTGCATGCCGGATTTACAAGGGCCAAGTCGCTCGCAGAATCACACGCCGCGCGCCCGGTCCGCTTTGAATTGCGCGCGGAACTCGGTGAAGCGTCCGGCGCCCAGGGCTTCTCGCACTTCGCGCATCAGGTTCAGGTAGTAGTGCAGGTTGTGCACGGTGGTGAGCATGGGGCCCAGCATTTCGCCGCAGCGGTCGAGGTGGTGCAGGTAGGCACGACTGAATCCGCCGCGCCCGCCCGCGTCCCAGGCCACGCCGTCCTTGCCTGCGCAGGCGTGGCAGGTGCAGCTGGTGTCCAGGGGCTGGTGATCCTGCTTGTGGCGGGCGTTGCGGATTTTCAGGTCGCCGTAGCGCGTGAACAGCGTGCCGTTGCGTGCGTTGCGGGTGGGCATCACGCAGTCGAACATGTCCACGCCGTCGGCCACGCCCTGTACCAGGTCTTCGGGTGTGCCTACGCCCATCAGGTAGCGCGGCTTGTGCGGGGGCAGGCGGTGCGGGGTGTGCGCCATGATCTGCAGCATCTGCTCCTTGGGCTCGCCCACGCTCACGCCGCCGATGGCGTAGCCGGGAAAGTCCATGTCCACCAGCGCCTCGAGCGACTCCTGGCGCAGGTGCTCGAACATGCCGCCCTGCACGATGCCGAACAGGGCGTTGGGGTTGCCCAGGCGCTCGAACTCGGCCTTGGAGCGCACCGCCCAGCGGCGGCTCATTTCCATGGACTTGCGGGCTTCGAGCTCGGTGGTCAGGTGGCCCTTGGTCTCGTAGGGGGTGCATTCGTCGAGCTGCATCACGATGTCGCTGTTGAGCACCGTCTGGATCTGCATGCTGACCTCGGGCGACATGAACAGCTTGTCGCCATTGACGGGAGAGGCAAAGTGCACGCCTTCCTCGGTGATCTTGCGCATCTCGCCCAGGCTCCAGACCTGAAAGCCCCCCGAGTCGGTGAGGATGGGTTTATGCCATTGCTCGAACGCATGCAGGCCGCCAAAGCTTTGCATGATGTCCAGGCCCGGGCGCATCCACAGGTGGAAGGTGTTGCCCAGGATGATCTGCGCGCCCATGTCGTGCAGGCTTTGCGGCATCACGCCTTTGACGGTGCCGTAGGTGCCCACGGGCATGAAGATGGGCGTCTGCACGGGCCCGTGGTTGAGTGTGAGTGTGCCGCGCCGTGCGTGGCTGGAGGGGTCGGTGGTGAGAATCTGGAACTGCAGCATGGGTGCGATTGTCCCAGATGGACATGCGCGCACCGGGTGTGCGCCATGCCGATGCGCGGGGCCGCTACACTGGCCTGAACAGATGACGACTACATACCAAAGGAATTGCCATGCCCCGAATCCTCATTGCCGTTGACGGCTCGGAACTCTCGCTCGATGCCGTGCACCATGTGCTGCTGCTGGCGCAAGGTGGCCTGCGCGTTGATTGCGTGCTGGCCAACGTGCAGGAACCGGCTTCGCTGTACGAGCTGGTCGTTTCGCGTGACCCGGACCTGATTGCCGCCGCCAGCCTGGAGGCGGGCGACCATCTCATGGCGACGGCCCGCGCGCTGCTCGATGCGGCGGGGCTGGCCTACACCACCGAGATCGGCGTCGGGGACCCGGCGAACACCCTGGTGGACATCGTCGAGAGCACGGGCTGCGACATGATCGTGATCGGCGCGCGGGGTCAGGGCGCCATCAGCAGCGCGTTGCTGGGCTCGGTATCGCAGGCCCTGGTGCATGCCAGCCCGGTGCCGGTGACCATCGTCAAGCATGCCGAGGTGGTGGAGTTCGACGGCAGCGGCGAGGAAGAGCCCGCTGCCTGACCAAGAAAAAAGCCGACCCGTCTCGCGGCGGCTGGCTGGCAGGGTAGTGCGAAAGGGGCCTCAGCGTCCCATGGACGTATGAAACCGGCGCGGCCCAGGCCAGCGGCCCCCGCGCAAGGGCCGCCTGCCGCGCAGGGGGAGCGTCCCCCTGCCGCATCGCGCAGCGATGCCAGAGAAGGGGGAAGGAGCGAAGCGACACAGGGGGTTGTTTTTTCCTTCAGGCCGCTTTGCGGAACGGCTCTGCCGGACGCTGCAGCTTGCCATGGGGCAAGGTGGCCAGGCGCTTGAACATGCGGCGGCAGTAGCCGCGGATCCACAGGCATTTGTTCAGCTCATCCACGGGCAGCGGGCCTGACACCACGACGATGTCGTTGGCGATGTCTTGCGCGCCCGCGGCACGCAGGCGGCGGCGCGTGTTGTTGGCCCAGGACTGGATGCGCGTGGGGCTGCCATGCTGGTGCACCTCGCCGGTGTGTGCGTCAAAGGCAATGGCCACGGTATCGGTCTTGAGCCTGAAGCGCCGCTCCCCGGTGACGACGCTGGGCGTGTCGCGCATGTCGTACAGGTAGTAGCTGCCGGCCTTGAGCTGGTATTGCATGTCCATGGTGTTCTTCCTCTTGGCTGCATTGTCGAGCGTGCGCCGCATCGCCAATGGCGGGGAAAACGGTGGGAAACAGGCCCTTTTCAGGGGCGCGCCGCACGGCAGGCGTGCTGCGGGCGGTGCGGCAACCATTGTGGCGGCAGCCCGTGGCCAGTTCAAGGAATGGCGCAGCGATTGCGTAACCGGATGTTGCCCTGGGTCAGAAATCCACCAGACTGAGCCCCACGGTGAACACGGTGCGCTTGCGGTTGTAGTCGATCATGCTGTCGCCATAGCCTGAGAACAGCTGGGTGTGCAGACGCAGGTTGCTCTTGCCCCCGCCCAGGCCCGTACCCAGGGTCTGCATCCATTCCAGCCGCGCCGAGCCGCGGGGGCTGCTGTTGAGGGAGCTGCGCAGCGTCAGGCCCAGCGTGTTGTCCTTGTCCATGTTCCAGAACGCCGACAGTTCGCCCCGGCCGATGTAGTCGCTGATGTCCGGGTTGTCGTCGCTGCTGGCGCTTTCGCCAATGCGTTTCCACAGCCGGGCGTTGACCGCCCAGCGGTTGTCCAGCTCCATGCCGGTCATCAGGTAGGCGCGGTTCCAGCTGCGCGACAGGGGCAGGCTCTGGCCGTTGGACTGGTGCACCACGCCAATGCCGCTGTAGCGCCAGCGCCAGCCCCAGGGCAACTGGGCGTCGGTAGGGTAGACGTATATCACCTCGGGCTCATGGTCGGTCGTGCGGAAAGGGCGTGAGATCTGGGGCGAGAACACCTGCCAGTACGACTGCTGGGTGTAGCCAAACCACAGCGAATCCTTGCGTGTGGGGTGGTTCTGGGTGAGCAGGCCCTGGGCGATCTTGGTGCGCACGGAGAGCTGCAGCCGTGCTTCGGTGCGGCGGTAGGGGATGGACTGCGGCGCCGAATGGTCGGGCGCCGATGAGGTGGGCTGGCGGTTCACGCTGCTGGCGGTCACCACCGAGGCGGTGATGGGCCGGTAGCCGCGGAAGCTGAAGGTGCCGCAGTCGCTGCCCGTCTCCAGCTCCCAGAAGCGCGAGAGGCCGCTGTACTGCGGGTCGCGGCAGCCTGCGGTCTGTGCCACCTCGATCATGCGCGTGGCCGGCAAGGTCGTGTCTACCGGTGAGGGCAGGGCCGCCGGGGTGCCGTCCTGCGCGGCCGATGCCCCAGGCGCCTGCCAGGCCTGCTGGCCTGCCCACTGGTCAAAGCAGGCCAGACGCGCGGTGCTGTCGCCCGTCATCGCGGCGCAGCGTTGCCAGGCAGCGCGGGGCGCCTGCGCCTGCGCTGCCGGACCAGCCAGCAGGGCTGCCAGCGCCAGGGCAGAGAGCTTCGGGGGGATGGCACGGGAGGGCATGGTCAGGTTCTTTCGTGCAGGGGAGGGCTGGAATTTTAACAAAATTGGCTTCAAACGCTTATTGGGAAAGCGTTGTAAGCTACAAAAAATAGAGCATTCAGGCGGCCGCGTCAGGCGGTTCCCGCGTTCTGCGTCTGGGCCTTGAGCGCAAATTCGGCGCGCAGCGCCTTGAGTTTCTCGCGCGGGTCTTCGCGCGCCGTGGCGCTTGAGAGCGCCATCTCGGCAATGAAGCGGCTGGGCTGCGCGGCCACCATCTCGCGGCCCTTCTTGCGCTTCTTGGTCCAGCTGACGGCCAGCGTGCGCTGGGCGCGCGTGATGCCCACGTACATCAGGCGGCGCTCTTCCTGCAGGCGCGAGAGTGTCTCATCGCTGACCTTGAGCTGCTTGCCATCGTTGTCGTCGAGCTTGAAGGGCAGCATGCCCTCGGTCACGCCGGCCAGGATCACGTGCGGCCACTCCAGCCCCTTGGAGGCGTGCAGGGTCGAGAGCGTCACCACGTCCTGGTCCTTTTCGCGGTCTGACAAGGTGGAGAGCAGGGCGATGGTTTGCGCCACTTCCAGCAGGCTTTTGGACTCGCTGGCGACCACGCTGCCCGCCGTGTCGTCGATCTGGCCCCCGGCGCGTTGCGCCATCCAGTCACAAAACTCCAGTACGTTGGTCCAGCGCGCGGCAGCGACCTTTTCGCTGTCTTCGCCGTCGTACAGGTGCTTTTCGTAGCCGATCTCTTTCAGCCAGTCGGCCAGGAAGGTGCGGGCGGCATCCTGCCCCAGCGTGTGCCGTGCGCGGTATTCCAGGTCGTTCACATAGCGGCCAAACTCGTGCAGGCCATCGAGCGCGCGGCGCGGCAGGGCGGCGGGCAGCATGGGCGAGAACAGGGCGGCAAACAGGCTTTGTCTGTGCTGCGTGGCGAACTGGCCCAAGGCGCCGAGCGTGGTGTGGCCAATGCCGCGTTTGGGGCTCGTAATCGCCCGCAGGAAGGCCGGGTCGTCATCCTGGTTGATCCACAGCCGGAACCAGGCGCACAGGTCGCGGATTTCGGCGCGGTCGAAAAAGCTGGTGCCGCCCGACACCTTGTACGGAATGTTGGCCCGCCGCAGCGCCTTCTCGAACGGCTTGGCCTGGTGGTTGGCGCGGTACAGGATGGCGAAGCTCCCCCATGCAGGCGGTGGGTTGGCCGCGGCGCGCAGGCCCTGGATGCGCGCCACGGCACGCTCGGCCTCGTGCTCCTCGCTGTCGGCATCGACCACGCGCACCGGTTCGCCTTCGCCCAGTTCGCTGAACAGCGTTTTGGGAAAGAGCTTGGGGTTGGGGCCGATCACGTTGTTGGCGGCGCGCAGGATGGCCGAGGTGGAACGGTAGTTCTGCTCCAGCTTGATCACCTGCAGCTGGGGATAGTCGAGCGGCAGCTTTTTCAGGTTGTCCAGCGTCGCGCCGCGCCAGCCGTAGATGCTCTGGTCGTCGTCGCCCACGGCGGTGAAATGGCCGCGCGCGCCTACCAGGAGCTTGAGCAGCTCGTACTGCGTGGCGTTGGTGTCCTGGTATTCATCCACCAGCACATGGCCGAGCTGGCGCTGCCACTTCTCGCGCACCTCGGGAAAGTCACGCAGCAGCTTGAGCGGCAGGCCGATCAGGTCGTCGAAGTCCACGCTCTGGTAGGCCGTCAAACGCTCTTCGTAGCGCTGCATCAGCACGGCAATGCTGCGTTCGTGGTCGTCCTTGGCCTGGGCCAGCGCCTGCGCGCCGGTGAGACCCAGGTTCTTCCACAGGCTGATGGTCCACTGCCACTGGCGTGCGGTGGCCGCGTCGGTGGTGCCGCCGGCGCAGTCCTTCAGGATGCTGGTCACATCGTCGCTGTCGAGGATGCTGAACTGGGGTTTGAGGCCCAGCAGCTTGCCGTCCTCGCGCACCAGGCGCACGCCCAGGGCATGGAAGGTGCAGACCAGCACGTCCTTGGCTTGCCGTCCGGTCAGGCCCTTGGCGCGCTCGCGCATTTCGGCGGCGGCCTTGTTCGTGAAGGTGATGGCGGCAATGGCCCGGGGGTCCATGCCGCGTCCGATCAGGTGCGCAATCTTGTGCGTGATCACCCGCGTCTTGCCCGAACCGGCGCCAGCCAGCACCAGGCAGGGGCCCTCGGTGTAATGCACGGCGCGCAGTTGGGCAAGGTTCAGGCCGGAGGACATGGGGGGAATAGGGGGCGCCGACCGGAAGGCGGCGTCCAGGCAGAGAGGGTGGGGCGGCAATGATACTTGGGCTGCGTTGTGCAGGGCGGTACGGCGGCCATCTGCCGTAAATGTCTTGTCACTGCTGCAACACCTGGACCGAAGGTGCCGTTCTATGCTGACGCCTGCCTTCTGTATCGGCATGGCTTGCCGTAGATACTTTTCAAGGAGATATCGCATGACCTTTGTTCGTACGCTCGGCGGCCTGACGGCTGCGTCTTTGCTGGCGCTGCTTTCGGCCTGCGCTGGTCCATCCCATGTCCCGGTGCCGCCGACGGCTCCCGAGCAGATCGGCGAGATCCGCCCTGGCACGGGCATGCTCAAGGGATATCTGGACCGCAAGGCCCTGCCCAATAGCCTGGCCTTGCTGCCGCCCCCTCCGGCTGCGGGCTCGGCCGCGCTGGATGCGGACCAGGTCGCCTACCGTGCCACCCGCCCCTTGCTGGCTACGCCCCGCGGCGCTCTGGCTGCCAGCGATGCGCGCCTGGAGTTTCCTGCTGCTGCCGAGGTGTTCTCCTGCAGTGCCGCGTTGGATATCACGATGCAAGGCACGCCCCATCTCTATACGTTACTGCGCCGCACGCTGGTCGATGCAGGCCTGGCTACCTACGGCGCCAAGGACCATTACAAGCGCACGCGGCCCTTTGTGGTCAACAAGGAAGGCACTTGTTCGCCCCAGGACGAACCGCGCCTGGTCAAGGATGGTTCCTACCCGTCAGGCCATAGCGCGCTGGGTTGGGGGTGGGCGCTGCTGCTGGCCGAACTGATGCCCGAGCGCACCGACGCCCTGCTGGCACGCGGCTACGCCTTTGGCCAGAGTCGGGTGGTGTGCGGGGTGCACTGGCAGAGCGATGTGGAGGCGGGCCGTGTGATGGGCGCTGCCGCTGTGGCGCGGCTGCATACTGATCCGGTGTTCCAGGCGCAGATGCGTCTGGCGGCAGGGGAAATCCAGCGCCTGCGTGCCGAGGGGCGAGGAACCACGCGCCAGTGCGCTGCGGAAATGGAAGCGCTCAAGCTGCGATAGGAGGCGCGGGTCGCCAGCCCGCTGCAAGCGACGCAGAGCCCTGGCTGCCCCACAATAGCGCCCGTGCTGTCCGTCCTCTTCGTTACCTTTCCCTTCTTCGCGCTGGTGCTGTGCGGCTACCTGGCCGCGCGCAGCGGCGTGCTGCCGCAGCCGGCCATTCCGGGGCTCAACGCCTTCGTGCTGTATTTCGCGCTGCCGTGCATGCTGTACCGCTTTGGCGCCAGCACGCCCATTGCGCAGCTGCTGGACCCGGCGGTGGCCGGGGTGTATCTGCTGTGTGCGCTGGCGATGGTGGCGGGCACGGTGCTGGCCACGCGCGGGCCGCGCACCAACTGGAACGACGCCGCTTTTGGCGCCCTGGTGGCGGCCTTTCCCAATACCGGCTTCATGGGCGTGCCGCTGCTCGTCGCGCTGCTGGGTGCGCAAAGCGCGGGCCCGGCCATTGTCACCATCGTGGTGGACATGGTCATCACCACCTCGCTGTGCATCGCGCTCTCGCGGCTCGACGGCGCGGGCACGCATGGCATGGCGGTGGCGCTGCGCAATGCCTTGCGGGGCATGGCCACCAACCCCATGCCCTGGTCCATTGCGCTGGGGGCGCTGGCCTCGGCCCTGCAGTTCGGTTTGCCCGGCCCGGTGGACAAGACCGTGGCCATGCTGGCCGACGCTGCCTCGCCTGTGGCGCTGTTCACCATTGGCGCCGTGCTGGCGCGCTCGCAGATGAACCAGCACGAGCGCGTGCTGGCGCGCGACTATGTGCCCGTGGCGCTGGCCAAGCTGCTGGTGCACCCGCTGCTGGTGTGGGGCGTGGGCCGCGCGGCCATGGCGCTGGGAGTGCCGCTCGACCCGTTTGCCTTCAACGTGCTGGTTTTGTTGGCGGCGCTGCCCAGTGCCAGCAATGTGTCGCTGCTGGCCGAGCGCTTTGGCGCGCACAACGGGCGTGTGGCACGCATCATTCTGGTGTCCACAGCGCTGGCGTTTCTGAGCTTCTCGGCAGCCGTGGCCCTGCTGACCTGATGGCTGTGCCACAGGCTCCGAGGGATTTCTTCTGACCCATTACGGCGGTGGCCGTTTGAATGTTTCGTACCATGACCCCTATTGCCGATGCTCCTGCACTGCCTGACCGCCTCTCGGTGGATCCACGCAGCCCCCACCACAACGCCGCCGTGTTTGCGCACGATATCGGCATCCGGTTCAACGGCAAGGAACGTTCCGATGTGGACGAGTACTGCATCAGCGAAGGCTGGATCAAGGTGCCCGCGGGCAAGACGCTGGACCGCAAGGGGCATCCGCTGCTGCTCACCCTCAAGGGCCGGGTCGAGGCGTTTTACCGGTAGGGCGGTTCCGTCGCAAACCGTCATGGAAGCCTCGAATCATCGGCAGCAGACAAAATAGCTATCGATTTAATAGCTTATGGCGCTTGTATATAAAGCGTTATAGGCGAAAATGACTTTAAATTTTTGGTGTGGTTTCGCTGCGCTTGCGCAGCGAGCGCAGGCCTGCGGCCAGTTCCACCACTTCGGCCGTGATGGCTTCCTGGCGCCGTTGGCGCAGTTCGGCCTGCAGGGCTTCGCCCATCTTGGCAACGTTCTTGTGTGCGGCCGCCATGGCGGAAAGCCGCGCGAGGTTTTCCACGGCGTGGCTGTGCAGAATGGCGCGCGCCAGCCGGGCAGTGACGTATTCCCCCGCCAGCAAGCTCAGCAGCTCGGCGGGGGGCTGGTACACGCGTGGCGCCTGCGCAGGCGTGGCGCGCAGGGTGGCAAGGTCCAGTGGCAGCAGGCGCTGGCGCCGCAATTCGAAGTGGTTGCCGGACCCCAGCTCGCCAAACAGCAATTCGACGCTTGCCGCAGGCCGCTCGGCCAGCGTGTCGAGCAGCAAGCGGCGCAGCCGCTCGCTGGCGGGAATCACTGCGTCGGCGTGGGCAACCAGCGGGGCGTGGGCTTCGATGCGAAGGCGGCGCGCATGCGCAATGCGCTTGGCCTGCTCCCCGAGCAGAACGATGCGCGGAGCAGGCACGCCGCTGGGCAAGGCGTCCAGCACACGCTCGGTGTAACCGCCGTTAAAGCCCTGCTCTGCACCGAACACCAGCCACAGTACTGCGCCGCTGCCGTCGCTGGTGCGCGTGGAGGCCGCCGCATCGCCTGCGGGCAGCAGAGCCAGCGCCTGGCTGATGGCGGCAGCCACGGTGCGGCTGTAGGCATTGGCCCCGGCGATGCGCGTGCGTGCGCGCTCCGTGCGCGCCGCCGCCATGCCGCGCATGGCGTTGATCAGCCCGCCAAAGCTTTGCGTGGCGGCAAGGCGCGCCTGTACGCTGGCGGTAGTGCGGTCCATGGTTCAGACTACTGCCGTTGGCAGCTCGCCCAGCACCTGGGCAAGCTGCGTGCGCAGGCGTTCTTGCAGGCCGGGCGGAACCTTGCCGCGTGTGCGCAGAGCTGCGGCCAGCGCCGGGTCGGCGTCAATGGCGGCGCCCAACTGCGTAAGCTTGGCCGGCAGGGCTTGCGGACCACCCGCGTCGAGCAGGCCGGCCTGCAAGGCAATCATCAGGGCCACTTGCAGGGCGGGGTTCTGGGGCGCCAGCTGTGGCTGGCCCAGTGCCGTGCGTATCAGGCGGCCACGGGCAATCTGCGCCTGGACGCGGGCATCGAGCTCGGTGCCAAAGCGGCTGAATCCTTCGAGTTCGAGGAACTGCGCGTAGGCCAGGCGCAATTGCGCCACGGCTGCGCGCATCAGCGGGGCCTGGGTCTTGCCGCCGATGCGGCTCACGCTCAGGCCCGTGTCCACTGCCGGCAGCTGGCCCAGCTCGAACTGGCGTGCATTCAGCGCGATCTGCCCGTCGGTGATCGAGATCAGGTTGGTGGGGATGTAGGCACTCAGGTTGCCCGCTTCGGTGCACGCCACCGGCAGCGCTGTCAGCGAGCCGCCGCCGCGCTCCGGTGAGAGCATGGCCGCACGCTCCAACAGCCGCGCATGTACGTGGAAGATGTCGCCCGGATAGGCTTCGCGCCCCGGGGGCTGCTGCATCAGCAGCGCCAGTTCACGGTGGGTGGCCGCGTGCTGGCTCAGGTCGTCCACCACCACCAGCGCATGGCCGCCGCGGTCGCGGAACCACTCGGCCATGGAAAACCCGGAAAAGGGCGCCAGCCATTGCAGTCCGGGGGCGGCGCTGCCACTGGCCACGACGACGATGCAGCGTTCGGGTGCGCCCCATTTCTCAATGGCGGCCACCACGGCGGCGGCCGATTCCGACGGTTGCCCGACGCAGACGTACACGCAGACGAGCTCGCTGTCCCTTTGCGCAAGGACGGCATCGAGCGCAATGGCCGTCTTGCCCGTGCCGCGGTCACCGATCAAGAGCTCGCGCTGGCCTCGCCCCAGGGGGAACAGCGCATCAATCGCCAGGGTGCCGGTGTGCACCTGCTCCTGCACCAGGGCGCGGTCCAGGACGCCGGGCGCTGGCCGTTCGGCCGGCAGGCGCCCGGTGCTTGCCACCGGCCCGCGTCCGTCGAGCGGGCGGCCCAGCGGGTCCACCACACGGCCCAGCAGTGCCTCGCCTACGGGCACCTGCACCACGTCGCCGGTGCGGCGCACTGCGTCGCCCACGGCCACGCCGGTGCTGTCGTCGAGCAGCACGCAGGCGATGCTGTCGGCATTGAGGCTGGCCGCATAGCCCATGCGGTCGCCGGAGAAGCGCAGCAGCTCGCCCAGGCGTGCTCCGGCCAGGCCACGTATTTCGGCGATGCCGTCGCCGGTGGCGTGCACGCGGCCGATTTCTTCGAAATGCGCCGGGCGGGTTCCCTCGGGCAGGCGCGCCGTTGCGGCGCTGCGCCAGCGCAGGAGGCTGGCCGCCAATGGTTCGTGTGCGGCGGTAGCCTCGGAGGCTTCGGAGAAGGCCCGGCTCATGCGGCTTCCTGCGCCACCGGTGCCAAGGCCTGTCCTGCCTCCTGGAGGGTGCGCGCCCAGTGCAGTGCCAGCGTGCCCAGGGCAAAGCGCAGTTCGGCGCCGGCAATGAGGGTGCTGTCGTGCGTGCAGGTGAGAGCCACGTTGTCCCCCAGCAGGCTTTGCAGGCGGGCGCGCAGCGTGTCCTGCGCCGCAGGCGTCAATGCCCGCGCGGTGCACAATTCGACTTCTCGTGCGCTGCCCGGTGCGAACCACTGCGCACGCTGCGCCTCGGGTGTGGCGGCTACTTGGTTCAGCAGGCTGCCGACGAAGGCGCTGTCATCGAGCGGGGTGCGCGCGAGCAACCGGCCTGCCAGGTCCACGGCCAGGCCGGAGGCCTCGTCAAAGAGCTTGGACGTGGCCTGCTGGCGCTCGGTTGCCAGTTGCACGCGCGCAGCGTCCAGCTGCGCCTTCGCCTCCCTGCGGGCGCTGGCGAGCAGTTGCTCGCGCTCAGCGGCAGCCTCCTGGCGTGCGGCATCGAGCAGGCGGGCCTGCTCCGCCTGCAGGGCCTGCTGCTGGCTCGCCAGCACGCTGGCGGCCTGCTCCGTCTGCGCTGCTGTTTCGCTGGCGTCGGCCAGTTCCTTGGCGATGAGGGCGCGGCGCGCGGCGATCACGGCCTGCAGCGGCCGGTACAGCAGCCAGCGCAGCAGCGCCAGCAGCACCAGCAGGTTGATGGCCTGCAGCAGCAGCGTGGAGAGATCAATGTTCATCGTTAGCGCAGGAACGGGTTCGCAAACAGCAGCAGCAGTGCGATGACCAGGCAATAGATCGCGGTGGTCTCGATCATGGCCAGGCCGACAAACAGCGTGCGCGAGATCGTACTGGCGGCCTCGGGCTGGCGGGCCAGCGCATCCATGGCCGCAGCGACCGAACGTCCCTCGGCGAGCGCCGGGCCGATGGCGCCAAAAGAGACCGTGAATGCGGCGCAGACGATGCTGATGATTTCAATCCATTGGTTGTCCATAGAGGTCACTCCGTTTCAGATGATTCGCTCGCGGCCGCAGCGATGAAGACCATGGCGAGCACAGTAAAGATATAGGCCTGGATCAGTCCGGTAAGCAGTTCGAGCGCCATGAACGGCACGGGCACGATCAGCCCCGCCAGCCCCAGCACCACGGTCGAGATGACGACGCCGCTCATGATGTTGCCAAACAGGCGCACCGACATCGAGACGATGCGGGTCAGCGCTTCGATCAGGTTCAGCGGCAGCACCAGCAGGCTCGGTTGGGCATAGCTGCGCAGGTAGCCCCAGAGGCCGCGCCTGCGGATGCCCCAGCCCAGCACGGCGGCAAATACGGCCAGCGCCAGCACCAGGTCGGTCTCCAGGGCGGCGGTGGGGGGATCGACACCGGGAATGAGCCCGCTCAGGTTGGCCGTGAGGATGAAGATGAACAGGGTGGCAATCATGGGCAGGAAGGGCGCGGGGTCGGTATGCATGGTCGAGCGCATTTCCGACTGCACCAATTCGAACGCCGTCTCGACCAGCGCCTGCACCCGGCCCGGCGTGCGCACCGACAGGCGGCTGCGCAGCCAGGCGGCGCCCAGCACCAGTGCCAGCATCACGCCCCAGGTGGTGACCACGGGGGTAGTGATGGCCAGCGGACCGAGTTGCAGCAGGACTTCGTGGAGGAACGGGCTGGTGGTCATGGCAAGGGCGATCGGCGGGTGCCAGTGAAGTGCAGCACGAGCGGGCGCGCTGCCAGCACCCCCAGTCCCAGCGCGGTGAGTGCCAGCGCCCCGGCATGCGATGCGCCGTAGCAGGCGCCCGCCAGCAGGGCAAAGCGCAGCAATTGCAGCGCCAGCATGCGGCCCCAGGGGGGCTGCCCGCGGCGCGCAAGGCGTTCCGTGAGCCAATGCAGGCTGCCGAAGTGCCACACACCCAGCAACAGGCCGGGGAAAAAGAACAGTGCGGTCATCGTCGGTGTATCCAGCGCCAGGCCGACCAGCCGCCGAGCACAACACCCAGCAGCAGCAGCGCTGCGGTAAAAGTAATACCCGTATGCCATTGCGCATCGAGCCAGCGTCCCAGCGCGATGCCCAGCAGCGTGGGCACGACCAGCACCCAGCCCAGAACGCCGACACTGGCAAGCTGGCCCAGCAGGCTGGGTTCGCCCTCGCGGCGGCTGCGCAACTGGCGCTGCCACTGCTGGCGCACCTGGCCGATCCAGGCGCGGTCTTCCTCGGGCAAGGGGTTCTCGCTCATGGCCATACTCCCGGTGCGCCGTGCGCTTCGGCCCTGCCGGGCTGGAGCTGGCGCAGCAGCTGCACTTCGATCTGGTGGCTTTCGCGGCGCGCATCGTCCTCGGTCTGCTGGCGCTGGCGGAGCAACTCGAGCACCGTGCGCTCGAGCTGTTCGGGGTCGTCGCCGAGAACGGCCTCGCGGCTGGCGATCTGCAGTTCGCAGCCACGCTGCAGGGTGAGCACGCCGCTGCGCACCGCGCACCAGTGCCATGTGTCCTGCGCATCGCGCCAGGACAGCAGGCCGACGCTCAGGACTGCCAGCAGGTCTTCGTGGCCTGGCCACAGGCCAAAGCTGCCGGTGGCATCCTGCGCACGCACCGAGCGCACGCCCTGTGCATCGACCACCACGGCGCCCAGGCTCGAGAGCACGAGGTGGATGGCGTTGGCCCGCGGCCAGGCGTTGGCCGTGTTCATTCGGCTTTCCTCGCCAGGGCCTCATCCAGTGTGCCCACCATGTAAAAGGCGCTCTCGGGCAGATCGTCGCCCGCGCCGTCCAGCAGGGCGCGGCAGCCCGCAAGCGTGTCTTTCAGCGCCACCTGGCGCCCGGCCTGGCCGGTAAAGGCTTGCGTCACGCTGAAGGGCTGCGTCAGAAAGCGCTGCAACCGGCGCGCGCGTTTGACGCGCAACTGATCCTCTGCACTCAGTTCGGCCACGCCCAGCAGCGCGATGATGTCCTGCAGTTCGTGGTAGCGGGCAATGACCTCGCGGACTTCCCGCGCCAGGTCGCAGTGGGCTTGGCCGACGATGGCCGGGTCCAGCAGGCGCGACTGCGAGGCCAGCGGGTCCACCGCCGGGTACATGCCTTCGGCGGCAAGGGCGCGCGAGAGCACGACACGGCTGTCGAGGTGCGTGGCAATGGCCGTGACCGCCGGATCGGTGAAGTCGTCAGCGGGAACGTAGACGGCCTCGATCGCCGTGACCGAGGCGTGTTCACCACAGGCAATGCGTTCCTGCACGGCAGCCGCCTCACTGGCCAGCGTGGGCTGGTAGCCCACGCGGGACGGCAGGCGCCCCAGCAGGCCCGAAACTTCTGCCCCCGCCTGCACGAAGCGGAACACGTTGTCCATCAGCAGCAGCACATTGCGATGCTGCTCATCGCGGAAATACTCCGCAAGCGCCAGTGCGGTCAGCGGTGTGCGCCAGCGTGCACCCGAAGGCTCGTTCATCTGGCCGAAGACCAGGATGGAATTGGCCAGCATGCCCGAGTTGCGCATGTCCAGCAGCAGTTCATGCCCCTCGCGGGTGCGCTCGCCCACGCCGGCAAACACCGACAGGCCCTGGTAGGTTTGCGCCATGACGTGGATCAGCTCCATCACCAGCACCGTCTTGCCCACGCCCGCACCGCCAAACATGGCAGCCTTGCTGCCCAGCGCCAGGGGTGCCAGCAGGTCAATCACCTTGATGCCGGTCTCGAACACCTCGGCAACGGCCCGGCGCTGGGCGAGCGGCAGGGGCGGGCAGTGGATGGGGCGGCGCGGCGTGCCGGCCGGCAAGGGCGCTCCGCCATCGCAGGTGTGGCCGAGCACATTGACCAGACGGCCCAGCAGCGCATCGCCCACCGGAACGGTCAGCGGGCCGCCCGTAGAGCGCACGGGTGCGCCGCGCGCCAGCCCCTGGGTTTCCTGCAATGCCACGGTGCACACCGTGCGCGCGTCGATCTGGTTTTGCACTTCGAGCGTGACCGTGGCCTCGCCAGGCACACACACTTCCAGTGCTGTGCCCAGTGCGGGCAGGGCTGCTGTCGGGAACTGCACCTCGACCACGCCGCCGCGTACCGCATGCACGCGGCCCAGTGTTGCCAGGTCAGGAGCGGAAACGGCAGAAATGGGTTCGTACAGGGGATGCATGGGCAAAGGTGCTGCCCATTGTGCGCCAGCTCTTCGCGGCCACGAAAATACTGGTCTGCAGAACTCTGGATTTCAGATCGCCAGCGGGTCCACATCCACCAGCCAGCGCACCAGCCCCTTGTGTTCAGGCTGGCTGCGGGTGGCCTGCAGCACCGGTTGCCAGGCGGCCAGGAAGCGCTGCAGCGCGGTGCGGCTGCTGCTCTCGACCAGCATCTGGGCGCGCTCCACCTGGGCCACGCGCTGGATGGTAAGCGGCACCGGCGGGTAGAGCGTGACCTGGTCCAGCCCCGGCAGCCCGTGGGCCTGCGCGGCGCTGCTGGCGGCGCGCAGAAAACCCTGGGCCACCTCCTGCGTGCGGGCGTCGGCGCGCACCAGGGCCTGGAAGGCAAACGGCGGCATGGCCGCTTCTGCGCGTTCCTTGAGCTGCTGCGCGGCAAACGCCGGGTAGTCGTGCGTGCGCAGGGCCTCGAACACGGCGTGGCCCGGGTGAAAGCTCTGCACCCACATCTCGCACTGCGTTCCCTGGGCGGCCATGTAGGCCGCGTCGCGCCCGGCCCGGCCCGCCGCCTGCATGAGCAGGGCCAGCAGGCGCTCGGGCGCCCGAAAATCGCTGGAGAACAGGGCGCCGTCGGGCTGCACCGCCGCCACCAGGGTGATGCGCCGAAAGTCGTGGCCCTTGGCGATCATCTGCGTGCCCACCAGCACATCGACCTCGCCCGCGTGCACCTGGGCCAACTGGCTTTGCAGCGCCCCCTTGGCGCGGGTGCTGTCGGCGTCGATGCGTGCCACGCGCACGGGGCTGCCGTCCGGGCGCTGCACGCCCTCCAGCAGGGCGGACAGCTGCTCTTCGAGCTGCTCGGTGCCCCGTCCCAGGGCGACGATGTCGAGGCTGCCGCAGCCAGGGCAGGCGCGCGGCACGCGCACGCTGAAGCCGCAGTGGTGGCAGCGCAGGCTGCGGTCGATCTTGTGGAACACCTGGTGTGCGCTGCAGTGCGGGCAGTCGCTCTTCCAGCCGCAGTCCTGGCAGTGCAGCACCGGGGCATAGCCCCGGCGGTTGAGCAGCACCATGCACTGCTCGCCACGCGCGATGCGCTCCGTCATGGCCGCCAGCAGCGGGGCCGAGAACACGGTGCGCCGGGGCTGGTGGTTCATGTCCACGCGGCGCACGCGGGGCAGCTGCGCGGCGCCAATGCGGCTGGGCATGGCCAGCCGCTGGTAGCGACCGCCTTCGGGGTCCTGCGCGCTGGGCGGGCGGCTGGCGTGCCAGCTCTCCAGCGAGGGGGTGGCCGAGCCGAGGAGGACCTTGGCGCCCTGTTCGCGTCCGCGCCACACGGCCAGGTCGCGCGCCGAGTAGCGGGCGCCTTCCTGCTGCTTGTAGCTGGGATCGTGCTCCTCGTCCACCACGATCAGGCCCAGGCCCGGCAGCGATGCAAATACCGCCATGCGCGTGCCCAGCACAATGCGCGCCTGCCCGCTGTGCGCCGCCAGCCAGCTTTTGAGTCGCTGCGGGTTCGTCATGCCGCTGTGCAGCGATACGACGCTGCCCGTGCCAAACCGGGCCACAAAGCGCTCTTCCAGCTGCGGCGTGAGGTTGATCTCGGGCACCATCACCAGCGCCTGGGCGGTGGGGCTGCGCGCCAGCAGGTCCTGCACGCAGCGCAGATAGACCTCGGTCTTGCCGCTGCCGGTGCTGCCAAACAGCAGGAATGGGCCATTCTTTGCATCAATTTCGGCTCTGGCGCTTTCCTGTTCTGCGGTAAGTGCTATCAAATACGTAGCATTGAAGGTGTCGCCCTGCGTGCGGGGGCGGCGCAGGCGGCGTGCCAGTTGTGCGGGCTGCAGGTCGCGCAATTGCGGGGGCAGGGCGGCCAGGGCCACCTCGCCCAGGCTGCGCTGGTAGTAGCGCGCCGCAAACGCCACCAGGCGGCGCCAGGGGGCGTCCAGCGGGGCCAGGCCTTCCAGCACCCCGGCCACGGCGCGCAACTGGTGGGGGGATGTGCCCGGGGCGCGGGCCGGCGCGTCCCACACCACGCCCAGCACCTCGCGCCGGCCCAGGGGCACGCGCACCAGCGTGCCGGGCGCAAGCGGCTGGGGGCTGGTGTAGTCGAGCAGGTCGTCCACACCGCTGTGCGACGGGGTGTTGACGGCCACCTGCACGGTGTGGGTGAGGGCGGTCACAGAGGGGCGATCAGGGCTGATGCCTTGATTTTCAGGCATTTGCACAGGCCGGGCCGCATTCTGTGGATAACTTTGTTGACATCCTGTCCGTCAAGCCGTAGGGCGATAGGCTGCGCCGTGCGGTGGCTGGAATCGGAAAATTGCTGCGGTGCAAAAAATGCCTTGTCAATCAATGACTTGCCACGACAGCATGCGCCTTGCAGGGCAGGGGGTCGGGGCCTGCAACGCCGCTCCCCCAGAGATGTGCACAAGTCAAGTGTCCGCGGCGCGTCAGCGGATCGAAATTGCGCCACGAAGGCCATCCAGTTCACTCATTTTTTTGCATTTCGGCTGCAAGTGCCTGTGGCGACAAGGGTTTTTCGAATCATCCCAATTTTCTGTGGATAACTTTGTTGATATCCCGTTGGTGAGTCGCGCAAGCCCTTGTGCCGTCGTGTTTTGGTCACTTTGCCTGCCAAACAGGCATTGCCTTTGTTGTCTTATGAATCAACCACTTACGTGGATGCCATGGAGTGGTTGCCACTTTGCACGCCTGCGGCCGAGGGAATCGGCTGCAGCGCCCGCGGGGCCATTCGTGTGCATAAGTGGCGCTGCGCGGGCTCAACGCTGGCGCTGTGCGCGCGAGTAGCTGTGCACGGCCTCGACCAGCGCCGCCACATGCTCGGGCGGGGTGAACTGGCTGATGCCGTGCCCCAGGTTGAAGATGTGCGTGGGGCCGGTGGTGGTGCGGTCGGTGTGCGGCGCGCCGAAGCTGTCGAGCACGGCATGCACCTGGCTCACGATCTGCGCGGGCGGGGCGAACAGCACGTTCGGGTCGATGTTGCCCTGCAGCGCCTTGCCCGGGCCGCCCACCTTGCCGCCGACGATGGCGCGCGCCTTGCCGAGGTTGGCCGTCCAGTCCAGGCCCAGCACCTCGCAGTCGATGTCCTTCATGTCGTCGAGCCAGATGCCGCCGCCCTTGGTGAAGACGATGCGCGGCACGTCCTGGCCGTCCACGCCGGTGCGCTTGAGCTGCGCCAGCACGCGGCGGGTGTATTCCAGGCTGAACGCCTGGAAGCACCCGTCGGCCAGCACGCCGCCCCAGCTGTCGAAAATCATCACGGCCTGGGCACCCGCGTCGATCTGGGCGTTGAGGTACTGGGCCACGGCGTCGGCGTTCACGGCCAGGATGCGGTGCATCAGGTCGGGGCGGCTGTACATCAGGCTCTTGACCAGGCGGTAGTCGTCGCTGCCCTTGCCCTCGACCATGTAGCAGGCCAGCGTCCAGGGGCTGCCCGAGAAGCCGATCAGCGGCACGCGGCCGTTCAGGGCCTTGCGGATGCTGGTGACGGCGTCGAACACGTAGCGCAGCTTGTCCAGGTCGGGCGCGGCCAGCTTGGCCACGTCGGCCTCGGTGCGCACCGACTGGGCGAAGCGCGGGCCCTCGCCCTCGGCGAACGACAGGCCCAGGCCCATGGCGTCGGGCACGGTGAGGATGTCGCTGAACAGGATGGCGGCGTCGAGCGGGAAGCGCTCGAGCGGCTGCAGCGTGACCTCGGTGGCGTAGTCCACGTTGGTGGCCAGGCCCATGAAGCTGCCGGCGCGCGCGCGCGTGGCCTTGTACTCGGGCAGGTAGCGGCCCGCCTGGCGCATCAGCCACAGGGGGGTGTAGTCGGTGGCCTGGCGCCGGCAGGCGCGCAGGAAGGTGTCGTTGGTCAGGGGGGCGTAGCTCATCCCCCGATTGTCGCCTAGCTTGCCGGGTGGGCGCAGGTCAGCCCAGGGCGCCCAGCCGTTGGTGTTCCACCAGGGTGCACTTGTCCTGCACCACGGCCAGCCCGGCGGCGCGGGCGCGCTCGCAGGCCGCATCATGGCGTACGCCCAGCTGCAGCCACAGGCCGCGTGCGCCAATGGCGATGGCCTCGTCGGCAAGGGCCGGTACCTCGTCGCTCTGGCGAAAAACGTCCACCAGGTCGATCTGCTCATGCCGGGCGGCCTCGGTCAGCGAAGGCCAGCAGCGCTCGCCCAGGATTTCCGTGGCCAGCGGATTCACCGGCACGATGCGGTAGCCCTGCTGCTGCAGGTACAGCGCCACATGGTGGCTGTCACGGTGCGCCTTGGGCGAGAGGCCCACCACGGCAATGGTGCGGCACTCGCGCAGCAGGGTGGCGGCTTCGGTGGGGGGGGAGGTGTTGGTCATGGAACAGGTTTATAGCGTGGCCAGCGCCAAGGGCCACCCAATCGCCCGCGAGGCGCTGCGGCGCGGCAACGAACAAAGTAGAGGCAAATTGTTTCGAAGCGCTACAGCGCTTTGGCCGACTTCAAGCGACATCTCCACTGAAGCCATGTCCTGAAAGCGCTTTTTGCAAGAACAAATACTTGCATTTGAACCGCCTTTGCCGCAGCCCGGAGCAAGCCCTTTGCCCCTGGGCCTATTTAACATCCCTCACAAACAAAAGATGCATCTGGAGGGATGGTTATGGACGTGCGTTTCGCGGCCCCGCACGGCGCTGCACAAGAGGCCGTGGCTGAGGAAAGGGATGCCGCCGCTTCTCAAGCCACGGGCGGTGCCTTCCTGGCGGCCCTGTGTGTGCTGGCCCGCTTCCACCAGATTGCCGCAGACCCTGCCACCCTGGCCCACCAATTGGGCCTGCAGCCCAGCCAGGCCACCAGTACCGACGATGTGCTGCGCGCCGCCAAGCATCTGGGCCTCAAGGCCAAACTCTCGCGCACCACCCTGGAGCGGCTGCCCCTGTCCCCTTTGCCAGCCTTGGCCCTGCTGCGCTCAGACAACGGTGAGGCACGCACCGTGGTGCTGGTCCAATGCGACGGCCAGCGGGTACTCCTGCAAGACCCTGGCGCATCCGGCACGGGGGGGCGCCCGGTCATCGAATCCATGGACGCCTTTGCCCAGCAGTGGACGGGCGAGCTCATCCTCATCACCAGCCGCGCCAGCTTGGCGGGGGCGCTCGCCAAGTTTGACTTCTCCTGGTTCATCCCCAGCCTCGTCAAGCACCGCAAGCTCCTGGGCGAAGTGCTGCTGATTTCCTTCATGCTGCAGCTCTTTCGCTGGTCAGCCCCTTGTTCTTCCAGGTAGTGATGGACAAGGTGCTGGTGCACCGAGGCATAACCACGCTGGACGTCCTCGTCATCGGCCTCGTTGTGGTGGTGGTGTTCGAGAGCCTGCTCAATGCCCTGCGCACCTACGTCTTCAGCCACACCACCAGCCGAATCGACGTGGAACTGGGCGCTCGACTGTTCCGCCACCTAGTGCAGTTGCCCTTGGCCTACTTCCAGGCGCGGCGCGTGGGTGACTCGGTGGCCCGGGTGCGCGAGCTGGAGAACATCCGCAGCTTTCTCACAGGCAACGCCCTCACCGTGTTGCTGGATGTTCTGTTCTCGGTGATCTTCATCGCCGTCATGTTGTTCTACAGCGTGCCGCTCACCCTCATCGTGCTGGTTAGCCTGCCGCTGTACTTTGGCCTGAGCCTGGCCGTGGTACCCATCCTGCGCCGGCGGCTCGACGTCAAGTTTGCCCGGGGCGCGGAGAACCAGTCCATGCTGGTCGAAACCGTTACCGGCATCCAGACCGTCAAGGCCAGCGCACTGGAGCCATCCTTCGCCCGCCGCTGGGACAACCAGCTCGCCGCCTACGTCAGCGCCAGCTTCAAGACCCAGAACATCGCCAGTTGGGCCCACGAAGGCGTCAACCTGATTGGCAAGCTCGTTAACGCCGCCACCCTGTGGTACGGCGCCCACCTGGTCATGGGCAATGAACTCACGGTGGGCCAGTTTGTCGCTTTCAACATGTTTGCCCAGCGCGTGGCCCAGCCCATCATGCGCATGGCCCAGCTGTGGACCGACTTCCAGCAGACCGGCATCTCCATGGCCCGCCTGGGCGACATCCTGAATACCCGCACCGAAGTAGCGCCCAGCAGCGCCGCCCAACTGCCCCCCATCAAGGGCCGCATCACCCTGGATGGCATCCACTTCAGATACCGCCCCGAGGCCGCCCCCGTGCTCGGCGGCGTCAGCCTGGACGTGCGCCCTGGCGAAGTCATCGGCATCGTGGGCCGCTCGGGCTCCGGCAAAAGCACCCTTACGAAACTGGTCCAGCGCCTGTACACCCCCGAGCAAGGCCGCATCCTCGTGGACGGCATCGACATCAGCCTCATCGACGCCGCCCAGCTGCGCCGCCAGGTGGGCGTGGTGCTGCAGGAGAACCTGCTGTTCAACCGCAGCGTGCGCGAGAACATTGCCATTGCCGACCCCGCCGCACCAATTGAGACCGTGGTGCACGCCGCCCAACTGGCCGGCGCCCACGACTTCATCAGCGAACTGCCCGAAGGCTACGACACCCTGGTGGGCGAACAAGGCGGCAGCCTCTCGGGCGGCCAGCGCCAGCGCATCGCCATTGCACGCGCCCTGTTCACCAACCCGCGCATCCTCATCCTGGACGAAGCCACCAGCGCGCTCGACTACGAAAGCGAGGCCATCGTGCAGCGCAACATGGCCCACATCTGCCGGGGCCGCACCGTGCTCATCATTGCCCACCGCCTGAGTGCCGTGCGGCATGCGAACCGCATCATCGTGATGGACAAGGGCCGCATCGTGGAGGCAGGCCCGCACGACGCACTGATTCAAAAGCAGCAAGGCCTATACGCCCACCTGTGGCGCATGCAGGATGGCAGCCGGGCCGCAGCACCGCCCACACCCGGTGGCAACAAGCCCGTCACGCAAGAGGTGGCGGCATGAACAGCGCAGCACAGACAGCGGCACAGACAACAGCGCAGGTCGCCGCCCCCCGCCATCCGGCCGTGGACCTACTGGCCCGCTACCGCGCCATCTTCAAAGCCGCCTGGCAGCACCGCCATGAACTTGCGGGGCCCGCACGGCTGGCCGACGAGCAAGCCTTTTTACCGGCAGCCCTGAGCCTGCAGGAAACCCCCGTCCACCCCGCACCCCGGCGCATCGCCTACGTGCTCATGGCCCTGTTCCTCATCGCCCTGGCCTGGGCCATCCTGGGCAAGATCGACATCGTGGCCGTGGCCCCCGGCCGCATCATCGTGAGCGACCGCACCAAAGTCATCCAGCCCCTGGAGCGCAGCGTGGTCAGCCGCATCCTCGTCAAAGACGGCGACCACGTAGCAGCAGGCCAGCCCCTGGTAGAGCTGGACCCCACCATCGCCCAGGCCGACAAAGCCAGCCTGACGGAGACCCGCAAAGCCGCCCAATCCGAATGGCTGCGCGCCCGCGTCCTGCAGCAAATGCTATCAAAACAAGAGCTTTTAGCGCACGCCCATCAATCGCTGGACGCCAAAAAGGCTCTGAATCAGCACGCCCCGGCAGATTGGACCGCCGCCGACAAGGCCGACGCCCAGGCCCAACTGGCCGCCGAGTGGAGCGACATCACCGCCCGCCTGGCCAAGCTGTCGGCCGAACACCAGCGCCGCCGGGCCGAGATGGCCACCGTGCAGGCCATGATCGGCAAGCTCGAAGCCACCATCCCCATCTCGCAACAGCGCGAACGCGACTTCAAGGCGCTGAGCGAACAAGGCTTCATGTCTGGCCACGCCAACCAGGACCGCACCCGCGAGCGCATCGAACTCGAACGCGACCTCGCCACCCAGCAGGCCAGGCACCAGGAAGCTCAGGCCGCCCTGGCGGAGGCCGAGCAAACCCGCAGCGCCTACCTGGCAGAAACACGCAGAACCTTGAGCGAACGCCAGGCCCAGGCCGACCTCAAGCGCCACCAGACCGGCCAGGAACTGGCCAAGGCCACCCAGCGCGAACAGCTCGCCACCCTCACCGCCCCCGTGGCGGGCACCGTCCAGCAACTGGCCCTGCACACCGAAGGCGGTGTGGTCACCGAAGCCCAGGCCCTGATGGTCATCGTGCCCGATGCGGCCAGCGTGAGCGCCGAGGTCACGCTGGAGAACAAGGACATCGGGTTTGTGGCGCCTGGGCAGGAGGCGGCCATCAAGCTGGAGACGTTCCCGTTCACAAGATACGGCACGGTGAAGGCCAGCGTGGACAAGGTCACGCAGGACGCGGTGAATGACGAGAAGCGCGGGGCGATCTTCCCGGCGACCTTGAAGCTAAATCAAACCGCGATTAATGTAGACGGTAAGCAGATCAAGCTGGCGCCGGGGATGAATATCACTGCGGAGATCAAGACCGGGCAGCGCAGGGTCATTGAATATCTGCTCAGTCCGATTCAGAGGGCGGGAAGTGAGAGTTTGAGGGAAAGATAGTTCTTTGCCTTTTATTGAGTATGTATGAAAAAAATAGCAATATCAGATTTCTCTAGCTTGGTTAGAGTCTATTTTTTTGTTTCTATATTCCTTGGAATTATTATTCCGCCGAATATAGATGAACTTTTTCCGGGAATTTTTAATGGCGTTAATGAGATTTTGCTTTTCATCCCTGGAATAAAAAACATTGCCCAGTACTCGAAAAACCAGGGGTATATAAAAATGTATTACATTATTCAGTGGGCTATTTTTCCTTTGTTGTGTTATTTTCTTTTTGATGTCATGAGTTCTAAAAATGTCAATTCGAAAACAACAAAAAGGCTAGTCGATTCCATTTCAATTATTATTTATTCGGTATTGTTTTTGGCATTATCGATGGTTATGATTTATGTACTGGGGTTCCATTACAAAGAGGTTGCTGGTGGGTTGGTAGGTTCGGGGCGCGTCAGTGCATTGTTGTATCTTTTGTCCACTAAATATTTCGTAGCTGTAGCCAGTCCTGCAATTTTTCTGGCGATTGGTGTGCTATTAATCGCTTCGGTGCTAATGATAAAAAATTCACTCTTTATAAAGAAAGGGAAATAGATGAGCTATGTAGATAGACAGACTTGGTCTGATTTTCTCAATTGGGGAGGCATTGCCGCCACCGGCTGGACCGCCACACTTGATGCCCTGGGTAAGGGGTTGGATAAGCTGGGAGTCGCAGAACGGTATGAGAAAGCAACACAATTGTTTGCTGAACATTACAGGCGGGAAGCAGACAAAGCTGCGCAGTGGTTGAATGCTGAGACGAGGGGGCCTATAGCAAAAGCATATGCAGAAAAGGTTTACTCTGAAGCAATTGCGAATGCAAATCGACTTTCCGATAATCATGTAAGTGCTGTAGAGCGACTTCAGTTTAATACTGGCCGTGTTGGCTCAGCATTGGCACAGTTTCCAAATCTTGCGCAGCATATTGGTCCTGTTTTTGATTGGGTTCAGGTGGCTGACGCGGCTGCAACAGGAGATTTGGCCGGGGTTTACGGGAATTTGGCGCAAATTGTGGCTGCCGAAGCAACTGCCGTACTGGTCGCTGCGGGGCTGACGACAGCGGTGGCTGCTGGAGTATTAACCATCCCAGTCTGGGGCATCGCACTTGTTGCTGGTGGTGCCGCTGCACTGGTTGCATTCTTGGGTAGCAGTAAAGGGTTTGATTTTTTTGGAGACTTTGGAAAGTGGTTAGAGCCATATGCCCGTAGCTTTGGTGATCTTATTGAAGAGAAAACTGGCATTCGCGAACTTATTTCCAAGTTCCTTCTCGGAAATCCCGACCCCCTCGTCAAAGACATCAAATACGTCATGGTCGACCCCCTGGTCCTGGACCTGGACGGCGACGGCCTGGAAATCACCCCCCTGTCCCAAGGCGTTCAATTCGACGGCAACGGCGACGCCATCCGCACCGCCACTTCCTGGATCGATGCCGACGACGGCCTGCTGGTGCTCGACCGCAATGGCAACGGCGTCATCGACTCCGGCCGCGAACTCTTTGGCGATGAAACCCTGCTGGCCGACGGCACAAAGGCCGCCCACGGCTTTGCGGCCCTGGCCGAACTGGATGTGGGCGGCGCTGCAAACGCCACGGGTGGCGCAGGCGACGGTGTGTTTGACGCCAAGGACGCGCAGTACACCAGCGTACGCATCTGGCGCGACCTGAACCAGGACGGCATCAGCCAGGCCAATGAGTTACAGACCCTGGTCGAGGCTGGCATCGCCAGCATCAAGCTGGACAGCACCAAAACGGAAACCAACTACGGCGATGCCCAACTGGTGCAGTCCGGCAGCTTTACCCGCGCTGACGGCAGCGAAGGCCAGGCGGGCAGCTTCATCCTGGCGCAGAACAACGCGGTGACCACGCATGCGCCCATAGCCATCAGCACGCAAGAAGAAGAGGCGACGGCCGTGCTGATGGCTATGGGCGCAGCGTTCACGGCACTGCCTGGCCACCAGCGGTGCAGACCCAAAGCGCGAGAACAACGCAATCTGGGGAGTGGCCCACGGGGCAGGACGTGGCCATCAAGCTGGAGACGTTTCCCTTCACAAGGTACGGCACGGTGAAAGCCAGCGTGGACAAGGTGACGCAGGACGCGGTGAGTGACGAGAAGCGCGGGGCCGTCTTCCCGGCCACGCTCAAGCTGCAGCAGACCCACATCGACGTGGACGGCAAGCCAATCCGGCTGGCACCGGGGATGAATGTGACGGCGGAGATCAAGACGAGTAAACGCAGAGTTATTGAGTATTTGCTCAGCCTGATTGAGAGAGCGGGGAGTGAGAGTTTGAGAGAGCGGTGATAATTTTATTGATTCTACAGAAATTCAAAAGCGCATCATGAAAACGACTGATACAAGCTATAAGTTCAAAGATTATTATTTAATATGGACTAGTTGCATTGTTTTTTTTGTGCTTGTAGTGCATGTGCTTGCTGAGTGGGCGAAGGGTGATGTGCGAATGGCATGGGTGGCTATTGCGATTTGGGGAGGCTTGCTAATTTTGAGATTTTTTTTAGTCGTTGTATCTCCAAAAGAAATTTATATATTTTCCTCTAGTAGGGTGTTAAGAATCATTCCAAGGAAACAGTGGGAAAAAAATATTGAAATATCGTTGTATGGCTTGCTTCGCGTGGATCTATCAATAACCATCGGGAGGTTTCCCATGGTTCGAGTCTGCCTAAGGTTCAATGATGGAAGGGTGGAGGAAATTTATTTTAGGCCGAGGGTGGAACGCTTTGGTTTCTTTTCGTTTTATAGCGAGGGGGTACCTGAAGAGGTGAATAATTTTGTTATTGAGCTGAAGCGTTATGAGGAGTCGATTGTATGAGTGGCTTTGTTAATATTGGTGCGATATTTGGTGGTGGAAGAGATGTTTACGATGGTGTCTCGAATATTGTTAATGGGCAACCCATTGTTCGAGATAATAATTCTATTGGTGGGAATGCTTATGGTGTTTTTTCTGGGACTCTTGGAGTTGTTCAGGAGTTAACTAAGCCGGTTTCGCCATTTAATGTAGCAGCTGGAGCTACATCGCCAATTTTGGCGATTGCTAACGTTGCATCAGCACTTGATGATTATAGGAGTGCAGTGAATTCGGGGCAGTCTGATGCGATCATTAGCTCGTATCTCGGTTTTGCTGCTGCATTGGGGGATTTGCTGGCAACTATTCCAACGCCACAAACCAAGGGGCTTGGAATCGCTTTAAAGCTAATGGCTACATTTGCTAAGGATGCCTGGGATGCTGGATACCGTCCGAGTGGAGATAATCCGATTGATGCGCCGCCGGATGCCTATATACCAGCCGACAACTATGATTTTGATTTTTGGCGAATCCCTGGAAGTAAGCTCTCAGAGAATACCTGCATATCCAGTGTAATTCTCAGCAACCCCGACCCCCTAGTCAAAGACATCAAATACGTCATGGTCGACCCCCTGGTCCTGGACCTCGACGGCGACGGCCTGGAAATCACCCCCTTGTCCCACGGCGTTCAATTCGACGGCAATGGCGATGCCATCCGCACCAACACTTCCTGGATCGATGCCGACGACGGCCTGCTGGTGCTCGACCGCAATGGCAACGGCGTCATCGACTCCGGCCGCGAACTCTTTGGCGATGAAACCCTGCTGGCCGACGGCACAAAGGCCGCCCACGGCTTTGCGGCCCTGGCTGAGCTGGATGTGGGCGGCGCTGCAAACGCCACGGGTGGCGCAGGCGACGGTGTGTTTGACGCCAAGGACGCGCAGTACACCAGCGTACGCATCTGGCGCGACCTGAACCAGGACGGCATCAGCCAGGCCAATGAGTTACAGACCCTGGCCGAGGCGGGCATTGCCAGCGTCAAGCTGGGCAGCACCCAAACGGATACCAGCTATGGCGATGCCCAACTGGTGCAGTCGGGCAGCTTTACCCGCGCTGACGGCAGCGAAGGCCAGGCGGGCAGCTTCATCCTGGCGCAGAACAACGCGGTGACCACGCATGCGCCTATAGCCATCAGCGCAGAGGCGGCAGCACTGCCCGGCATCCAGGGCAGCGGCTGGGTACGCAACCTGCAAGAGGCAGCCACGCTCACGCCGCAACTGCTGGAGTTGTTTGGCAACGCCCAGGGGGCAGGCAGCCGTGCGGTGTACTCGAACGATATCGGCGCTTTGCTGTTGGAATGGGGGAACGACTCGGCCTACATCACTGCCAGCGAGGCGGCTTTGGCAGAAGACGGCATAGGCCTCGTCCTGCGCAGTCCAGGGGACGACCAGGAATTTGCCTGGGTCGATATGGCCATCAAGGCCAGCAAGGAAGACCGGGAGGCCTTCCGCAGCACCTTGTCTGCGGCGGATCGGGGCAAGTTCGACACCATGCGCCAGGAAATGGTGGGAGACCTGGAGAAGCTCTATGCCTACGAGGCCTTTACGGGCTGTACCTTTCTGGATTGGGCTGTGCTCAAGACCAAGGAGACACCGCCAGCGCCGCCACAAGCCGGAACCGGGCGGCCGGTAGAGTTCGATGTGCCGTTGTCCGAGGTGATGAAGCTCGATGCCTATGCAACGCCCGGCGGCTATCCGGGCTACAAGGTCGTGCATATTCCTGCACCCCGCAAACCTGGCACCAAGCCTTATATCGACATGCTGTGGGATCGTTTGGTGGCCGATGCCAGCAAAAACATGATGCCCTCCATGCGTCTGTCGCAATATGCAGACATGGTGCAGTTGAACGTGTCAGCCACCGGTGTTGGGCTGGATTTTTCTCAAATGGATGCCGCCTTGGATGCCGCCAGCGCGGCGGATGCACACGAAGGGGCTGCACTGTTTCTGGATATTTACCGAACCTACGGAGAGACGTTCAAGAGTGCCGGGTGGGATGGCGCGGAGAAGCTGCGTGCGCTGATGCAGGCCGGGAAAAGCAACGAAGCCATACGGAGCGCCTTCGCCGCCACCAGCATGAATCTTGTGACGATATCTTCTCAGGGCACGGTCAACGACGACAGCTACGCGGGTGACGCCGGTGGCAATACGTTCAACGGGGATGCGGGCAACGACTTCGTCGATGGGCAGGCTGGTGATGACAAGCTGTACGGTGGTGTGGGCAACGATATGCTGCTGGGGGGTGATGGTGCGGACATCCTGTCTGGGGACGATGGCCATGACACGTTGGACGGAGGGGAAGGCAATGACACCTTGTTTGGCGGTCTTGGCTCAGACACCCTGGAGGGTGGCGCAGGCAACGACACCCTATATGCGGCAGGCACCTACGGCGGCGGCAACACGGGTGCTGCGGACACCCTGGACGGAGGCGCAGGCAACGACATGCTGTTTGGCGGCTATGGCAGCCAGACGTACCTGTTTGGACGAGGTGATGGCCAGGACACGATCACCAACTACACCGATGCCTGGAACGGTTATGCCGATACCACAGTGGGCAAGCAGGATGTGCTGCAGTTCAAGGCGGGGGTGCTGGCCAGTGACGTGAGCGTCACGCGCAGTGGTGAGAACCTGGTCATCAAGATCAACGGCGGCACTGACCAAGTGACGGTAGCGAGCTACTTCAGTGCCGATGGCCAGTCTGCGCAGGGCTACACGCTCAATGCGATTCGCTTTGACGATGGCACGAGCTGGGACTACGCCCAGGTCAGGGCCATGGCGATGCTGGGCACTGAAGGCGACGATTCACTCACGGGGCATGCTACTGCTGATGTGATCGATGGCAAGGGTGGCAATGACACGATCTATGGGCGCGAGGGCGATGATGTCCTCGATGGCGGGACGGGCGAGGACCAGCTTCACGGTGAGGCGGGCAATGACACGCTCGACGGTGGTGCGGGCAATGACCAGTTGTATGGTGGTGATGGCGCAGATACCTTGGCGGGCGGGGACGGCGATGATTGGCTGTACGCGGCTGGCATGTATGGTGCAGGCACCCCAGGTGCTGGCGGAGCGCCAGACAGACTGGACGGAGGCGCGGGCAACGACTATCTCTACGGTGGCTTTGGCAGCCAGACCTACCTGTTCGGCAAGGGCGATGGCCAGGACATGATTTCCAACTATGCCGATCCGTGGAACGGCTATGCCGACACCAGCGTGGGCAAGCAGGACGTGCTGCAGTTCAAGGCGGGGGTGCTGGTGAGCGACGTTTCTGTGAGCCGCAGCGGCGACAACCTGGTACTCAAGATCAACGGGAGCACCGATCAGGTCACGGTCAGTGGCTACTTCGGCGGCAATGGTCAGACCACAAATACCCTTGATGCGATCCGCTTTGAAGACGGTACGAGTTGGGACTATGCCCAGGTCCAGGCCCTGACGCTGCAGGGCACGGAGGGCAATGACACGCTCATGGGCGCCGCCACAGCTGACGTAATCGATGGAAAGGGCGGCAATGACACCCTGTACGGGCGCGAAGGGA
>JAMLIQ010000010.1 GCA_023954095.1 Burkholderiaceae bacterium
TTTAGATTGTATAACAAAAAAATGATCCCCCGCAACGCGCTTTCGCAATCTGCAGATGAAATCGAAGGCAGCGTTCAGGGGCACCGTGACGGGCATGGATTCGTTCTGCGCGACGATGGCCAGCCAGATATCTTCTTGCCACCCAATGAGATGCGTGCTGTGCTGCACAAGGACCGGGTTCGGGCGCGCATCGTGCGCCAGGATCGCCGCGGGAGGCCTGAGGGGCGTGTGGTGGAGATCCTTGACCGACCGGCGCAACCTATCATTGGTCGGCTGCTGCAAGAGAGTGGCGTCTGGATCGTCGCACCCGAGGACAAGCGCTACGGACAGGACATCCTGATCCCGGGCAGCGCCTTGGCGCAGGCCAAGCCTGGCCAGGTCGTGGTGGTAGAACTGACTGAACCGCCAGCGCTGTTTGGTCAGCCCGTGGGTCGCGTCACCGAGGTACTGGGGGAGGTGGACGACCCTGGCATGGAAATTGAAATTGCGGTTCGCAAGTACGGTGTGCCGCATGAATTTTCCCCAGATTGCCTGGCCGAGGCCGGTGCGCTGCCTGACAAGGTGCGTGTGCAGGACAAGAAGCAGCGCATCGACCTGACCGACGTGCCCCTCGTCACCATCGACGGCGAGGACGCGCGCGACTTCGACGATGCCGTGTATTGCGAGCCCGCCAAGGTGGGGCGCGGCAAGGGCTGGCGCCTGCTGGTGGCCATCGCCGACGTGAGCCACTACGTGCAGACCGGCAGCGCCATCGACGTGGACGCCTACGACCGTGCCACCAGTGTGTACTTTCCGCGTCGGGTGATCCCGATGCTGCCCGAGAAGCTCTCGAACGGCCTGTGCTCGCTCAATCCCGAGGTCGAGCGCCTGTGCATGGTCTGCGACATGCTCATCACGGCCAAGGGTGAGGTGCATGCGTACCAGTTTTACCCTGCGGTGATGTTCAGCCATGCGCGCTTCACCTACACCGAGGTGGCGGCCATCCTGGCCAACACGCGCGGCCCCGAGGCCGCCAAGCGCCAGGAACGCGTGCCCGACCTGCTGAACCTGCACGATGTGTATCGCGCGCTGCTGCTGGCGCGGCGCGAGCGCGGCGCGGTCGATTTCGAGACCACCGAGACGCAGATCGTCTGCGACGAGAACGGCCGCATCGAGAAGATCGTGCCGCGCACGCGCAACGACGCCCACAAGCTGATCGAGGAGGCCATGCTCGCTGCCAACGTCTGCAGCGCCGACTTCATCGCGCAGGGCAAGCAGCATGGCCTCTTCCGCGTGCACGAAGGCCCCACGCCCGAGAAGCAGGACATTCTGCGCAACTACCTCAAGGCCATGGCCGTGGGTATGACGATCAGCGACAACCCGCAGCCGTCCGAGTTTCAGGCGATTGCCGAGGCCACCAAGGACCGGCCTGATGCACAGCAGATCCACACCATGCTGCTGCGCTCCATGCAGCAGGCGATCTATACACCTGTCAACAGCGGCCACTTCGGCCTGGCGTTCGATGCCTACACGCACTTCACCAGCCCCATTCGGCGCTACCCCGACCTGCTGGTGCACCGCGTCATCAAGGCCATTCTGGGTAATACGAAGTACCGCCTTCCCATGCTGCCCACGCCGGGTGAGGCGCATGCCAAGCTGAGCAAGCGCCTGGCGAGCCGCGTGGCGCCGCCTGGCAAGGTGCCGCGCAAGCAGGAAACCGGCGCCGCACTGGCCGAAACGCAGGCCTGGGAGGCCGCCGGCCTGCACTGCAGCGCCAATGAACGCCGTGCAGATGAGGCCAGCCGTGATGTCGAGGCCTGGCTCAAGTGCAAGTACATGCGAGAGCATCTGGGCGAAGAGTACGGCGGCGTCGTCTCCTCGGCCACGAGCTTCGGCATCTTCGTCACGCTCGACGCGATGTACGTCGAGGGTCTGGTGCACATCACTGAACTCGGTGGGGAATATTTCAAGTTCGACGAGGCGCGCCAGGAACTGCGCGGCGAGCGCAGCGGCATCCGCTACGCCATCGGTACGCGGGTGCGCGTGCAGGTCAGCCGTGTGGACCTGGATGGGCGGCGCATTGACTTCCGGCTGGTGAATGAGGGCGAAGAGCAGGGTGTGCGGCCCGCACGCGACAAGGGTGGATCGCGCACGGCCCCTGGCGGCGCAACGGCGGCTGCGGGCAAGCGCCGCGCGGCACCCGACGACGAAGCGCCACGGCGCAGCACGGCGCGTGGGTCCGATGGCCGCCGCAAGGGCACTGGAAAGTCCACCCAGAAAGCGATGCTGCTCACCAAGGCCCAGGAGCCTGGCAAAGCCAGCAAGGGCAAGGGGCGCTCTTCCAGGCGCTCCTGAGATGCTTCGAAACGAGTAACGCTCAACGCTTTATTCGAGGAGGCGGTTTCAAGTCCAAGTGGAACAAAAAAATCAGTGCACTGAATCCGGTTGAATACCCAGCCTAGCCAGATGCACGGCGTAAACTTCAGTCGGCTTGCGCCAACCCGGAATCATTCTGGGGCGACCGTTGGGCTGATCCGCAACGGCGTCAAGCGGCGCCTGGCTGCAGTTGCTCAGGACAGTCTCTTTAGGGAAGTACTGATGCAGCAATCCGTTCGTGTTCTTGTTAGGTCCTCGCTGCCAAGGGCTGTGAGGGCCGCAGAAATACACGCTCATCCCCGTGTCGTACGCCCCGTGCCAGGGCGCGCGCCGTCAGCACTTGCCCTGCGGGCCAGAGATCGGCGGCCCGGCCATGGGCATACACGGCTTCGGTGGCTGCACGCAGCGGATCCATGCCGGCGGCCCAGCGTGCCCCGATCAGGCCGGCAAGCACATCGCCCGTGCCGGCCGTGGCCAGACGTGCATTGCCCGTAGGGTTGATGGCGGAGCTCTGGCCGGGCATGGCGATCACGCTGCCCGACCCCTTGAGCACCACGACGCAGCCGAACCGGGCTGCCAGTTTTTCGGCGGCCACCAGACGGTGCGCCTGCACCGTGCCGGTGTCCGTCCCCAGCAACCGTGCCGCCTCCAGCGGGTGCGGCGTGAGAGCGGTGCCTTTGCCCTGGCGCGCGCGGGCTGCCAGTGCCTGCTGAAGCGCCGTGTCGGTGGCCACCGCGTTGAGCGCATCGGCATCCAGCACCAGGCGCTGCGCCAGCGCCAGCACACGGGGCAGCACGGCGCGCACGGCTTCGCCTCCGCCGCAGCCGCACACCACGGTGAGCTGCGCCATGGGCAGCACATCGATATGGCGAAACATCAGTTCGGGTTGCAGCACGTCGAGTTCCAGCGTGCTGCCCCCCAGCAGTGCCACCAGCACACGCCCCGCACCGGCGTGCAAAGCTGCGCTGGCGGCCAGCAGTGCGGCCCCGGTCATGCCCATACCGCGTGCCTGCAGGCCTTCGCCGCCGATGACGGCTACGTCGCCATAGCTTCCCTTGTGGCTGGCGTGCGTGCGAGCCTGTGCTGCCGGTGGGCCGGACAGCCATGCGCTGTGGGGCTCTGCGGAGGTGTCGCAGCCCAGGTCGTCGAGCCAGACGCTGCCTGCCGCATCGCGCCCGGCGCCAGTGAACAGGCCTGGCTTGAGCGTAAGCAGGGCCAGGGTGTGCCGCTCAGCCCCATTGCCGGCATCGGAATGGGGGGCGAAGCCGGGCGCGTACTGGCCGGTGTCGCCCTGCAGTCCCGTAGGCAGATCCACCGCCAGCAGCGGGGCCGTGCTGTTGCGCAACTGTTCCAGCAAGGCAGGGAGGCGCCCCTGGGGCGCAGGACGGGTGTCGCCGGGTGCCAGGCCGATGCCCAGCAGGGCATCGATGCACAGGTCATGCGGGCCAAGACCGGACGGTGCTACCTGGGTGAATTGCACGCCCGCTTGCTGGGCACGCTGCCAGGAGCGCAGGGCGTCTGCTGGTGCGCTCTCGGATGCGCCCAGCCAGGTCACGACCACGGGCAGGCCTTGCTGGTGCAGGTGCATTGCGGCTTCCAGGCCGTCGCCACCGTTGTTGCCCGGGCCGCAGGCAATCCAGATGGTGCGCGCGTGCGGCGCCAGCGCGCGTGCCAGCCGTGCCACGGCCAGCCCGGCGCGCTGCATCAGCGTGTGCGCGGGCAGGCGGGCAGCGCTAGCAAGCTCGATGCGGCGCGTGGCTGCTGTGTCGTGGAGCGGGTGTGGCTGGTCTGGGCGGATACGGTGCATGGCGGCTGGCAACTGTGCCCCGGGGCGGGGCGATGGGCCATTGTGCGCCAGAGAGCAGCGTTCAGAAACGCTGTGCGCCCAGTCCTTCGAGGTCGATGTCCGGGGCTTTTCCGGCGATCTGATCGGCCAGTGCGCGCGCACTGCCGCAGGCCAGGGACCAGCCGCTGGCGCCATGGCCGAGGTTGAGCCACAGGCCTGGCACGCTGGTCGCGCCAACGGCGGGCGGGCCATCGGGCAGCATGGGACGGACGCCTCGCCAGACCTGGACGCCGCTGGAGTGCGTGACGCCGCCGGGGAAGCATTCACCCAGCACCCGGTACAGCGTGTTCAGTGTCTGGGGATGGGCCTTCTCCGTGTTGCGGCCCAGTTCGGCGCCGCCCGAGACGCGCACCCGCTGACCCAGGCGGGCCATGGTGGTTCGGGTCTGTACGTCCACGACGGCCGCCAGCGGAGCATGCAGTTCTTCGCGCAGGGGCGCACTGACCGAACTGCCATACAGCGCCACCAGTGGGAGCCGTAGTCCCAGGGGGCGCAGCAAGGCGGCGCTTTGCACTCCGGCGCACAGCACCACCGCATCGAAAGGGTGGGGCGCAGATGCTCCTTCGAGCTGAACGCCTGTCGGGGAGCCAGAGAGGCGGGCGACGCGGGTGTTGAACTCAAACTGCGCGCCGCGTTGCTGCGCGGCCTGGCGCAGCAGCAACGCAAACTGCCGACAGTTGCCCGCCAGTCCGTTCGGCACGTGCAGGGCGCCAGCCAGGGTGAGCGAGGGCGAGAGGCCTGGTTCGATGGCGCGAGCCATCTCTGTATCGAGTTCACGGACGGCCGTGCCTGCATCGCGCAGCGCTTTCAGAGCGGGGGCAAGTGCTTCTGCGTCGCGCGGTGTGCGCAGCAGCAGCAAGGTGCCTGGGCTGTGTTCGAAGGCCAGGTCGAGCGACTCGGCCAGATGCTGCAGCCGCGCATGGCTGTAGCGGGCCAGCCTCTCCAGTGCCACCAACGAGGGCAAGGGTGTACCGCTGCGGGCGCTGGCGTGCGCAGCGCGGCGCCAGCGCCGCAGCCAGGACAGCTCGGCCAGGGAAATCGAGCGGCCCACACGCATTGCCGCATGGCGGCCCAGCACGCTGGGGGGGCTGGCGGCGCCCGGCGCTGACCAGGGGTCGAGCACCCCGGGGGCCAACAGGCCACCGGTTGCGAAACTGGCTTCTTCGGCGGTGGCGCTGCGCTGCTCGAACACGGTCACAGCGTGGCCGTCCAGCGCCAATTCAAACGCGGTGGTGACGCCGACCACGCCGGCGCCCACAATGGCTATCTTCATGAAGTTAGGGTGTTTTTGGCATCTAGCGCAATACAGTAAAGCGCTATTAGCTATTATTTTTGTAGTTCTTCTTCAATGCGTAAACCCACATTGAGTACTGCATCATCGTGCAGTGCAGCATGCCACACCATCAGGCCGACGGGCAGTTCCCCTGCCGTATGGCAGGGCAAGGAGAGCGCACAGCCATCGAGCATGTTGACGATGCTGGTATTGCGCAACAGCAGGCCGTTGGCGCGGAAGAAGGCGGCGTCGCGGGCGGCATCCTCAAGGGCATCCCGTCCATCGGCCGGGGCCACGCTGGCGATGGTGGGCGCGAGAATGGGAACGGTGGGTGAGAGCAGGGCGTCAAACCCGGCAATGCTGTCCTCCACGCGGGCGATCCAGCGCACCCGCGCTTGCTGCAGCTCAATGTATTCAAACGCGGTCATGGTGGCCCCACGTTCGATGCGGGTGCGCACGCGCGGGTCATAGCGATCGGCGTGCAGCGCCAGCAATGAGCGGTGCCAGGCATAGCTTTCAGCGGCCGAGAAGCCTCCCGTGGCCTGGATGGAGGCCAGGTCAGTCACCTCGGGCAGCGCCAAGGGCTCGATGCGGGCACCGGCGCGGCGCAAGGTGTCCAGGCTGCGTTCGAAGGCCCGCGCGACCTGGGGGTCCAGTCCCTCCAGAAAGGTGTCCGTGGGCACAGCCAGGCGCCATGCCGCCAGCGGCGCCGGGCTGCGCGTGACGCGCCGTGCAGCCAGGATTTCGTGTGCCACGATGGCATCGCGCACGCTGCGGGTCAGGGCGCAGACGGTGTCCAGCGTGGTCGATAGCGGCACGGCGCCGGTCGTCGGCACCAGCCGTGCGGTGCTTTTGAAGCCCACAATGCCGTTGAGTGCGGCCGGAATGCGGATGGAGCCTCCCGTGTCCGAGCCCAGACCAATGAAGGCCGCGCCTGTGGCCACCGATACGGCGGCGCCCGATGAGGAGCCACCGGGCACCCGTGCCGGACCGGGCAGGGCGCCGGTGCGGGCATCAAATGCAGCCGGTGTTCCGTAGTGCGGATTGGTGCCCACACCCGAAAACGCAAATTCGACCATGTGCGTGCGGCCCACGACCGAGGCGCCGGCTGCGCGCAACCGAGCGACTGCAAGGCAGTCGTCCTGGGCGGCAGGGGCATCGGCGAGCACCGCCGAGCCCGCTGGCGTGGGCTGGCCGCGCAGGTCGAACAAGTCCTTGACGGACACGGACAGGCCCGCCAAAGGGCGTTGTTCGATGCCCGGCTGGGCGGCATGGGCGCGGGCCTCGTCAAACATGGTGCGCGAAAACACGTGCGCGCAGGCCGGGGACTGGGCTACGGCAATGCAGCGTTCCAGGGTGTCTCGGGCGTTGCCGGAGCCGGCCTGCAGCCTGCGGCGGTGGGTGTCAAGGTCGTCCAGCATGGGTGTGCTAAAATCTTTGGGCTTTGCTGACCTGTAGGGCCGTGTATACGTTGTGTACTGCGGCGACAGGGCTGGCAAGGTCAATCGCAAACCAGTCCTAACAAGGTGTTGCGGCCTGCAAGGCTGCAATCGTCGGGCTGGATTTTAGACCCAACCTTTGGAGAATTCTCATGTCCGTCACCATGCGCGAAATGCTGGAGGCCGGTGTCCATTTCGGTCACCAAACCCGCTTCTGGAACCCCAAGATGGCCCCGTACATCTTCGGCCATCGCAACAAGATCCACATCATCAACCTGGAAAAGTCGCTGCCGATGCTGCAGTCGGCCACCAAGTTCGCCCAGCAGTTGTCGGCCAACCGTGGCACCATTCTGATCGTGGGCACCAAGCGCCAGGCCCGCGACACCGTCGCTGCCGAAGCCCAGCGTGCAGGCGTGCCGTTCGTGAACCAGCGTTGGCTGGGTGGCATGTTGACCAATTTCAAGACGGTGAAGACCTCGATCAAGCGCCTCAAGGACATGAAGGCCCAGCAGGAAGCTGGCCTGGAATCCCTCAGCAAGAAAGAGCAGCTCGTGTTCACCCGTGAGATCGAGAAGCTGGAGAAGGATATCGGCGGCATCCAGGACATGGGCGCTTTGCCGGACGCCATCTTCGTGGTGGACGTGGGCTTCCACAAGATCGCCATTGCCGAAGCCAAGAAGCTGGGCATTCCGCTGATCGGTGTGGTCGATACCAACCACTCGCCCGAAGGCATTGACTATGTCATCCCTGGCAACGACGACTCGGCCAAGGCCGTGGACCTGTACGTGCGCGCCATGGCCGACGCCATCATTGAAGGCCGCAACAACGCCGTGACCGAAGTGGTCAAGGCTGCTGCCGGTGAAGGCGCTGACGAATTCGTCGAAGTGGAAGAGTCCGCTGCCTGAAGCCCTGGCCCGCGCGATGCGTCGCGGAAAGAAAGCGGGGCTTGATGGGCCCCCTTTTTTTATCTAGAAACGATTGAACTGAATACGGAGAGATACAAGATGGCTGCAATTACCGCAAGCATGGTTGCCGAACTGCGTGGCAAGACCGATGCCCCCATGATGGAATGCAAGAAGGCCCTGACCGAAGCCGATGGCGACATGGCCAAGGCGGAAGAGCTGCTGCGCGTCAAGCTCGGCACCAAGGCTGGCAAGGCTGCTTCGCGCATCACCGCCGAAGGCGTGGTGGCCTGCTACATTGATGGCAATACCGGCGGGCTGATCGAAGTGAACAGCGAAACCGACTTCGTGAGCAAGAACGACAGCTTCATCGCCCTGGCCAATGCCGCGGCGGAGTTGGTGGCCAAGCATAATCCTGCCGACATTGCCGCCCTGGGCGCGCTGGCCTACGAGCAGGACAGCTTCGGTCCCACGCTGGAAGACGTGCGCAAGGGCCTCATCGGCAAGATCGGCGAGAACATGTCGTTCCGCCGCTTCAAGCGTTTCGGTGCAGGCAGCAAGCTCGCGTCCTACCTGCATGGCACGCGCATCGGTGTCGTGGTCGAATTCGACGGTGACGAAGTGGCCGCCAAGGACGTGGCCATGCACATTGCCGCCATGAAGCCCGTGGCGCTGACCAGTGCCGAAGTTCCCGCCGAACTGATCGAAAAAGAGCGTTCGGTTGCTGCTGCCAAGGCCGCCGAAGATGCCGCCAAGGCCACCGCTGAAGGCAAGCCTGTACAGTCCGAAGAGATCGTTGCCAAGCGCATCGAAGGTGGTGTGCAGAAGTACCTGAAGGAAGTGTCGCTGTTCAACCAGGCTTTCGTGAAGAACGACAAGCAGACGGTCGAGCAAATGCTCAAGGCTGCTGGCACCACCGTGAAGAGCTTCACGTTGTACGTGGTGGGTGAGGGCATTGAGAAGAAGGTGGACGACTTCGCCGCCGAAGTGGCTGCCCAGGTGGCTGCTGCCAAGGCTGCCGCCTGATACGCCTGCTGTTTCTGATTTGCCGCCCTATCCCCCAACTTCCGGAGAACTTCCATGACCGTCGCCACGCCAGCCTACAAGCGCATTTTGCTCAAGCTGTCGGGCGAAGCGCTCATGGGAGATGATGCCTTTGGTATCAACCGCGCCACCATTGTCCGCATGGTGCAGGAGGTGGCCGAGGTGACACGCATGGGGGTGGAAGTGGCGGTGGTGATCGGTGGCGGCAATATTTTCCGCGGCGTCGCCGGTGGCGCCGAGGGTATGGACCGCGCCACCGCCGATTACATGGGCATGCTGGCCACCGTGATGAATGCCCTGGCCCTGGCCGATGCCATGGACAAGCAGGGGCTCACTGCGCGGGTGATGTCCGCGATCTCGATCGAGCAGGTGGTGGAGCCCTATGTGCGACCCAAGGCGCTGCAATACCTCGAGGAAGGCAAGGTGGTGGTTTTTGCCGCAGGCACGGGTAATCCGTTCTTCACTACCGACACGGCTGCCGCCTTGCGTGGCGCCGAAATCGGGGCTGAACTGGTGCTCAAGGCCACCAAGGTCGATGGCGTGTACACCGCCGATCCGCACAAGGACCCGTCGGCCACGCGCTATACCACCCTGAGTTTTGACGAAGCCATGGTGCGCAACCTCGGCATCATGGATGCCACGGCATTTGCCCTGTGCCGTGACCAGAAGCTGCCTGTAAAAGTGTTTTCCATCTTCAAGCCCGGTGCGCTCAAGCGCGTGGTCATGGGCGAGGACGAAGGAACCCTGGTTTACGCTTGACGGCAATGGGGTGGCCCGTGCTGCTCTATGCCCCCAAGGAGAGAACATGACTGCCGACATCAAGACAAATATGCAAACCAAGATGGACCAGTCCATCGTGGCGTTCAAGAACAATCTGCAGAAAATCCGTACGGGCCGTGCCAACCCGGCCTTGCTGGACACGGTGCACGTGGAGTACTACGGCTCCATGGTGCCACTGTCGCAGGTGGCCAACGTTGCCTTGCTCGATTCGCGCACCATCAGCGTGCAGCCCTGGGAAAAGGGCATGGGCGCCAAGATCGAAAAGGCCATCCGCGAGAGCGACCTGGGATTGAATCCGGCCTCCATGGGTGACCTGATTCGCGTGCCCATGCCGCCAATGAGCGAGGAGCGCCGCAAGGAAATGACCAAGCTGGCGCGCAACGAAGGCGAGTCGGCCAAGATTGCGGTGCGCAACCTGCGCCGCGACGCCAACGAGGCCGTGAAGAAGCTCGTCAAGGACAAACTGGCATCCGAAGACGACCAGAAGCGCGCCGAGGCAGACATCCAGAAGGTGACCGATCAGCATATCGCCGAGATCGATGCCCTGGTGGTCGCCAAGGAGCAGGAAATCATGGCGGTTTGAAGACCGCTCACATGTCTTCTTCCATGGCGCAGGAGCTTGTGCCACCCCACCATATTGCCATCGTCATGGATGGCAATGGTCGCTGGGCCAAGCGTCGCTTCCTCCCCCGCCTTGCAGGGCACAAGCAGGGTGTGGATGTGCTTCGCCACTGCGTGCAGGCCTGCGCGCGGCGCGGGGTGGGCGTGCTGACGGTGTTTGCGTTTTCCTCCGAGAACTGGAATCGTCCCGACGATGAAGTCTCTGGCCTGATGGAGCTGCTCGCCAAGGCGCTCGCGCGCGAGGTGCCGCAGCTGCGCAAGGACGGAGTGCAGCTGCACTTTGTGGGTGCCCGTGCCGGGCTTTCCGACAAGGTGCAGAGCGGTCTGGCGCAAGGCGAGGCCGCGACGGCCCACAACACCCGGCTTGTGCTCAACGTCTGCTTCAACTATGGGGGGCGCTGGGACATGGCGCAGGCCGCAGCTGCTGTGGCGGCCCGAGGCGAGCCCATCACCGAAGCCAGCCTGAACCGCGCCATGGCGCTGGCCCATGTGCCCGATCCTGACCTTGTGATCCGCACGGGCGGCGAGATGCGGCTGAGCAACTTTCTGCTCTGGCAGGCTGCTTACTCGGAGCTGTATTTCAGCGATAAGCTGTGGCCAGATTTCGATGACGCTGCGCTGGATGAGGCCATTGCGGCCTACCATGCGCGTGAACGCCGATTTGGCAAAACCTCCGAACAAATTCTGCCTGCGCGCTCCGGACTGGTGCGCGCCTGAAAGGGCTCCATGCTGAAACAGCGCATCATCACCGCCCTGGTTTTGCTGGCCATTTTGTTGCCCGCTTTGTTTTATCCGTCGCCTGTGCCATTTGCGGCGGTGGTGCTGGTGCTGATGGCCGGTGGCGCCTGGGAGTGGGGGCGTCTCAATGGCTGTGGTCCATTGGCGTCAGTGGCTGTGGGAGCCGTGTGCATCGTCCTGTGTGCGGCATCGTGGCTGCTGGGCCTGGTCGGCCAGCCGCTGGGTTCGCTGTGGCTGGCGGCGGGTGGCTTTTGGGTGTTGGGCGGTGCCTGGCTATTGCATGCCGGTGTGCCGGGCTGGCCGCGGATTCCCGGTCCGGTGCGGCTGGTGGCAGGGGTGCTGGCACTGTGGCTGGCCTGGCTGGCCGTGGTGCAGGCGCGCACGGTGGGCATCAACTTCCTGCTGTCGGTGATGACATTGGTCTGGATGGCCGATATCGCTGCCTATTTTGCAGGCCGTACGTTGGGCCTGCGTTTCACCCGCAGCAAGCTTGCCCCCTCGATCAGTCCGGGCAAGAGTTGGGAAGGCGTCTGGGGCGGTGTCGCTGGCGTGCTGGTACTGGCGGTGTGCTGGGTAGTGGCCGATGCCCGCCTGCAGGCGCCTGTGGCCAGCCTGTACACGCGGCTGGCCAGCCAGGGCTGGTGGTTGCTGGTGCTGGGCGCGCTGTTCATGGCCGCCATGAGCGTGGTGGGGGATCTCATTGAGTCGCTCATCAAGCGCAGTGCAGGCGTGAAAGACAGCAGCAACCTGCTGCCTGGTCATGGCGGTGTGCTGGACCGGGTGGATGCCTTGCTGCCCACGCTGCCGCTGGCCATGATGCTGATGACACTGGTAAAAACATGAAACAACGGATCACGGTACTGGGCTCCACAGGATCCATTGGCACCAGTACGCTCGATGTGGTGGCACGTCACCCCGATCGCTTTGAGGTTTTTGCGCTGAGCGCGTCCACCCAGGTGGACCTGATGCTGGCCCAGTGTGCCCGCTTTGCGCCGCGTTACGCCGTCATGGCCAGTGCAGAGCATGGTCGATTGCTCCAGGAAAAAATCAAGCAAAACAGCCTTCCAACGCTTGTACTGCAAGCGCTAGATGCTATTGAAATAATAGCATCGCATACCGAGGTGGATATGGTCATGGCGGCCATTGTCGGGGCAGCCGGACTGGCACCCTGTCTGGCGGCCGCCCGGGCAGGGAAGCGTTTGCTGCTGGCCAACAAGGAAGCGTTGGTGGTGGGGGGCGAGGTGTTCTTGCGCGCCGTGCGCGAAGGCGGGGCGACCTTGCTGCCCATTGACAGCGAGCATTCGGCCATTTTCCAGTCGCTGCCCGAAGACCCCGCCACCTGGTCGCGGCGCGTGGAGAAGATCATCCTCACGGCGTCGGGTGGGCCCTTTCGGCAGCGCTCGCCCGACAGCCTGCGCGATGTCACGCCCGAGCAGGCCTGCGCGCACCCCAACTGGGTCATGGGCCGCAAGATATCGGTCGATTCGGCCACGATGATGAACAAGGCGCTGGAGGTCATCGAGGCGCGCTATCTCTTCGGCCTGGCGCCCGGGCAGCTGGATGTGGTCATTCACCCGCAAAGCATCATCCACTCCATGGTGCAGTACACGGACACTTCCGTGGTGGCACAGCTGGGTACGCCGGACATGCGCGTGCCCATCGCCTATGGCCTTGCCTGGCCCGAGCGCGTCGAGTCCGGTGCAGCCGCACTGGATTTCCGTGCCCTGGGGGCCATGACCTTCGAGGCCATTGACGACCGCGGCCATCCCGAGCGGTTCCCGGGGTTGCGCCTCGCGTGGGAGGCGCTGGAGGCTCCGCCCGGTACCACGGCGGTGCTCAACGCGGCCAACGAAGTGGCCGTGGCGGCATTCCTGGACCGGCGCATCCGCTTTGACCAGATCCATGCGCTGAACCTGGAAACTTTGTCTGCGGTTGCCTGCTCCAATCCCGATTCGCTCGACGCCTTGCTGGCATTGGACGCCGATGCGCGGGCAGCGGCGCAACGGATTGCCCAGCGGCTGGCCTCCTGAGCGTTGCCGCCTGATCTCACGGAACACGCATGTTGACCATTGTCGCCTTTCTTGTGGCCCTGGGGCTGTTGATTGCCGTCCACGAATACGGCCACTACCGCGTGGCGGTGGCCTGTGGTGTGAAGGTGCTGCGCTTTTCGGTGGGCTTTGGAAAACCGCTGCTGCGTTGGCAGCCCAAGGGTTCTTCCACGGAATTTGTGCTGGGCGCGTTTCCGCTGGGCGGTTTTGTACGCATGCTCGACGAACGGGAGGCACCGGTGCCCCCCGAGGAGCGTCATCTCGCCTTCAACACCCAGCCATTGCGTTCACGGGCGCTGATCGTGGCGGCTGGCCCGGTTGCCAATCTGCTCCTGGCGGTACTGCTCTATGCCGCAGTCAATTGGATAGGTGTGCAGGAACCCATGGCCTATCTCGCACGGCCGGTGCCGGGCTCCGTGGCCGAGTCGGCCGGCCTGCATGGCGGCGAGTTGGTGCGCAATGCGGCCATCGGCGATGAAGAGCCTCAGCCTGTGCGATCGTTTGAGGATCTGCGCTGGCTGTTGACGCGCGGTGCGCTGGAGTCCATCCCGGTCCGGCTGGAGGTGGAGCCGACCCCCGGTGCAAGCCGACGCACGGTGGTGCTGGCCCTGAACGAACTGGATACGCGGGAAGCCGATGCGCGTCTCCTGCAGATGATCGGCATTGTGGGCCCGTGGACGCGCCCCGTCGTGGGAGAAGTGATGGCTGACGGTGCGGCCCGGCAGGCCGGTCTGCGCGAAGGTGATGTGGTGCTGCGCATCGGTACGGTGGACGTGGTGGATGGCCAGCAATTGCGCGCACTGATTCGTGGCTCGGTGCGCGAGGGACAGCCTGTATCCCAGCCCTGGCGCATCCAGCGGGGCGCCACGAGCCTGACGTTGGACGTGCAGCCCCAGGTGCAGCAAGACCAGGGCGAGCTGGTCGGGCGCATAGGCGCCTATGTGGGCGCCAGGCCTGAGTTCACCACCGTGCAGTACGGGCCTCTGGAAGGGCTGTGGAGCGGTGCCGAGCGTACCTGGCAGGTGTCGGTCCTGACGCTGCGGATGATGGGGCGCATGGTGATCGGTGAAGCCTCGCTCAAGAACATCAGCGGCCCGCTGACGATCGCCGACTATGCGGGGCGCTCTGCCAGCATGGGACTGTCGCAGTACCTGGCATTTCTTGCGCTGATCAGTGTCAGCCTGGGTGTGCTCAACCTGCTGCCGCTGCCCGTCCTCGATGGGGGGCACCTGATGTATTATCTTTGGGAGGGCGTGACGGGCAGGGGCGTCTCGGATGCCTGGATGGAGCGCTTGCAGCGTGGCGGCATTGCCGTACTGCTCTTGATGATGTCCATTGCCATGTTCAACGATATCTCCCGGCTCTTTGGCTAACCTAATGACCGTCATGCCTGCGCATTGGCGGCACCGGCTTCATTCATGAAAAAACATATCAATCGCTTCGGTGCGCGTACTGTGACAGCCGTGGCTGCCATGATTTTTGCTGCCCAGGCCGCGTGGGCCCTGGAACCCTTCAAGGTGCAGGATATTCGGGTGGAGGGCCTGCAGCGTGTGGAGCCCGGAACCGTGTTCGCATCCATGCCCCTGCGCGTGGGTGACGAGTACAACGACGACAAAGGGGCCGCTGCCATTCGTGCGCTGTTTGGCCTGGGGCTGTTCAAGGATGTACGCCTGGAAGCCTCCGGCGGTGTTCTGGTGGTGGTGGTGGAAGAGCGCCCCACCATTGCCGATGTGGATTTTGTGGGTGCGCGCGAGTTCGACAAGGATGTGCTCAAGAAGTCCATGCGTGATATCGGTCTGACGGACGGCCGCCCGTATGACAAGGCACTCACCGACCGGGCCGAGCAGGAGCTCAAGCGCCAGTACATCAACAAGAGCTTCTACGGTGCCGAGGTGGTGACGACCGTCACGCCCATTGAGCGCAACCGTGTCAACCTCACCTTCTCGGTGGTGGAGGGCGACACCGCGCGCATCAAGGACATCCGTATCGTTGGTAACAAGGCGTTCAGCGAATCGACGCTCAAGGGCCTGTTCGATCAGGATACGGGTGGCTGGTTGAGCTGGTATACCAAGTCGGATCGCTATGCACGCACCAAGCTCAATGCCGATTTGGAAACCCTGCGTTCCTACTACCTGCAGCGAGGGTACCTGGAGTTCCGTATCGATTCGACCCAGGTGGCGATTTCCCCGGACAAGCAGGATATCTCCATCACGGTCAACGTGACGGAAGGTGAGCGCTTCGTGGTGTCCAGCGTCAAGCTCGAAGGCAACTTCCTGGAGCGTGAGGATGAATTCAAGTCGCTGGTCGCGATCCGTGTCGGCGAACCCTATAACGCCGACCAGGTCGCCGAAACCACCAAGGCATTCTCCGAGCATTTCGGGAATTTTGGTTTTGCGTTTGCACGCATCGAGGCCGTGCCTGAGATCGACCGTGAGAACGGTCGTGTGGCTCTGGTGCTGCAGGTCGACCCGGTGCGCCGCGCCTATGTGCGCCGCATCAGCGTGGCCGGCAACAACCGTACGCGTGATGAAGTGATTCGACGCGAGTTCCGCCAGTTCGAGGCTTCGTGGTACGACGGCGAAAAGATCCGCCTCTCGCGCGATCGCGTCGATCGTCTGGGGTATTTCACAGAAGTCAACATCGAGACGCTGGAAGTTCCGGGTGCGCCCGATCAGGTGGATCTCTTGATCAGCGTGGCGGAGAAGCCTACGGGCTCCTTGCAACTGGGTGCAGGATTCTCCAGCGCGGAGAAGATGTCGTTGTCCTTCTCGATCAAGCAGGAGAACATCTTTGGCTCGGGGAATTATCTGGGCGTGGATCTCAATACCAGCAAGTTCAAGCGCACGCTGGTGTTCAGCACCACAGACCCCTATTTCACCAAGGATGGTGTTTCGCGCACGCTGGACATGTATTACCGCACCGACAAGCCTTACGAGGATCAGGGCGGGAATTATGAGCTGATCACCACCGGGGCGGGTATCCGGTTTGGTGTTCCTTTCAGCGAAACCGATACGGTTTTCTTCGGGGGTGCGCTGGAGCAGACACGCATCAAGTCCGGCACCAACATTCCCGCAGCCTATCTGAGCTACGCGGATCGTTATGGCGCCTCCAGCTCGGCGGTGCCGCTGACCATTGGCTGGTCACGCGATGGCCGTGACAGCGCCCTGGCGCCTAATGCTGGCCGGTACCAGCGGCTCAATACCGATTGGTCGGTGGCTGGAGACGCGCGTTATGTACGTGCCAATTACCAGTATCAGCAGTACGTGCCCTTGAACAAGAAATTCACCGTTGCTTTCAATGGCGAAGTGGGCTTGGGCAAAGGCATGGGCGGAAGGCCTTTTCCTGTATTCAAGAATTTTTACTCCGGCGGCCTGGGCTCGGTGCGTGGCTTTGACCAGGGAACCCTGGGCCCGCGCGATGTCACCGGCGCTTCGCTGGGCGGCCCGAAAAAACTGACCTTCAATACCGAACTCATCGCGCCGTTTCCGGGGGCCGGCAATGACCGTACATTGCGCGTCTTTACTTTCCTCGACATCGGCAATGTCTATGGCGATGGTGAGAAAATCCGCCTGAGCGACATGCGTGCTTCGGTGGGTATCGGGCTGAGCTGGATTTCTCCGCTGGGCCCGCTACGCTTGGCATACGCCAAACCCGTGCGCAAGTTTGCGGGCGATAGAATCCAGGAACTGCAATTCCAGATCGGAACATCCTTCTAATGAAAAACCTCTCTCGTCCCATCGCCTTGGCGATTTTGCTGGGCTCTTTTGGTGCTGCGCTGCCTGTGCAGGCACAGGAGTTCAAGGCAGGCTTCATCCATACGGATCGCGTGTTCCGCGAGGCCAGCACGGCCAAGGCGGCGCAGGCCAAGCTGGAACAGGAGTTCTCCCGCCGTGACAAGGAACTCAACGATCTGGGCGCGACGCTGAAGTCGGCCACGGAGAAGTTCGAACGTGATGCGCCCACGCTGTCTGAAAGCCAGCGCATGGCGCGCCAACGCCAGTTGGTGGATCAGGACCGCGATTTTCAGCGCAAGCGCCGTGAATTCCAGGAAGACCTGAATTCGCGCAAGAACGAAGAACTCAACCAGATGAGCGACCGCATCAACAAGGTGGTCAAGCAGCTGGCCGAGCAGGAGAAGTACGACATCATCGTGGATCAGGCGGTCTATATCAGCCCCAAACACGACATCACCGACAAGGTGATCAAGGCGCTCAATGCTGCGCCTGCCAAGTAATCACCGCTGGCATCGGGTGGGATACGCGTGAGCTTGCGCCTGGCGGAGTTCGTTGAGGCGCTGGGCGGCACGCTCGAGGGTGATCCCGGCATCGAGATCGTCCGGCTGGCGCCGCTGGAGGCGGCGCAGGCGCAGGAACTGAGTTTTCTGAGCCACCCGCGTTACCAGCAGCAACTGGCCGCCTCCCGGGCGGCCTGTGTCATTGTGGCGCCCGCCATGCGCGAGGTGGCCATGGCACGGGGCGCCTGCATCGTGGCGGATGATCCCTATGCCTATTTTGCCCGGGCCACGCAGCTCTGGCGTAGGCGCCATGCGCCGCCGGGGGTGCCCGGAATTCATCCCAGTGCGGTCGTGCACACTGAGGCACTGGTGCACGCCACGGCGGTCATCGGGCCTTTGTGCGTGATCGAACGCGGTGCGCGCGTCGGTGCGGGCACGGTGCTCAAGTCGCGCGTCACCGTCGGTGAAGACTGCCATATCGGAGAGCGCTGCATCGTGCATGCCGGCGTGGTGATTGGCGCCGACGGCTTTGGCTTTGCGCCCGAGGGCGGAGTCTGGGTCAAGATCGAGCAACTGGGCGCGGTGCGCATTGGTGACGATGTGGAGATTGGCGCCAACACCTGCATTGACCGTGGCGCTTTGCAAGACACCGTGATCGAAGACGGCGTGAAGCTCGACAACCTGGTCCAGATTGGCCACAACGTGCATATCGGTCGGCATTCGGCCATGGCGGGCTGTGTTGGCGTGGCCGGCAGTGCCACGATCGGCGCCCACTGCACCGTCGGCGGTGGCGGCATTGTGCTGGGGCACCTCACACTGGCGGACCATGTGCATGTATCGGCCTCCACGACGGTGACGCGGTCGTTGACGCGACCCGGGCAATACACAGGGATGTTTCCCATCGACGACAATGCCCGCTGGGAAAAGAACGCAGCTACGCTCAAGCAGCTGCACAGCCTGCGCGAGCGCATCAAGGCCCTCGAAAGCCTTCTACAGAACAACAAGATTGAACGCCCATGATGGATATTCACGCAATTCTCAAGCAACTACCCCACCGTTATCCTTTTCTGCTGGTGGACAAGGTGCTTGAACTCGAGCGCAACCAGCGCATCAGGGCCATCAAGAACGTCACGTTCAATGAGCCCTACTTCATGGGACATTTTCCTGGCCATCCGGTCATGCCGGGTGTATTGATCCTCGAAGCACTTGCTCAGGCTGCCGGCTTGCTGGCCTTTGATGCCATGGGACAGGTGCCGGACGAAAACAATATCTACTACTTCGTGGGCATCGACGGAGCCCGTTTCAAGCGGCCCGTCGAGCCGGGCGATCAACTGATCCTGGACATCACCATCGACCGCGTACGCGGCGGTATCTGGAAATTCAAGGGCGTGGCCCGGGTGGGCGAGGAAGTGGCCTGCGAAGCCGAACTCATGTGCACCATGCGCGCCGTAGGTTGATTGGCGCAGGCCTGTTGGATCGTGCGTAATATCCATCCCACTGCCATTGTTGCGGACGGCGCCCGCCTGGACTCCTCGGTCACGGTGGGGCCGTATGCGGTCATTGGAGAGCATGTGTCCATCGGTGCGGGCACGACGGTCGGCGCGCACTGTGTAATTGAAGGGCGCACCACCATTGGTGCTGACAACCGCATCTTTCAGTTCAACTCGATTGGCGCCGTCCCGCAGGACAAGAAATATGCCGGAGAGCCCACGGAACTCGTCATCGGCGACCGCAACACCATCCGCGAGTTCTGTACCCTGAACCTGGGTGTGCCGCAGGCTGGCGGCGTCACCACGGTGGGTGACGACAACTGGATCATGGCGTACACCCACATCGCCCACGATTGCCATGTGGGCAACAACACGACGCTGGCCAACAACACCACGCTGGCAGGCCATGTGCACCTGGGCGATTGGGTGACGGTGGGCGGACTTACCGGCATCCATCAATTCGTCAAGGTGGGCGCACACGCCATGGTGGGCTTCGCCAGTGCAGTGACACAGGACGTACCCCCCTTCATGCTGGTGGACGGGAACCCGTTGGCCGTGCGTGGCTACAACGTGGTGGGGCTGCGTCGCCGTGGCTTCTCGCCCGAGCGCCTTGCGGTTGTCAAGCAGATGCACAAGCTGATCTATCGCCAGGGTCTCACATTGGCGGCCGCCCGCGCTGCCATCGGAGAACTCGCGCAATCGGCGCCGCAGGCCGGGGGCGAGGTGGCGATGATGGAGCAGTTCCTGGCCGATGCCACGCGCGGCATCGTGCGCTGAGGCGAACGCCATGGAGACATCCCCCCGCATCGCCATGGTGGCGGGCGAGACATCGGGTGACTTGCTGGCAGGCTTGCTGATCGACGGCATGCAGGCCCATTGGCCGGGGCTGCAGTCCTGCGGCATTGGTGGCCCGCAGATGCAGCGCCGGGGTTTTGCTGCCTGGTGGCCCAGCGAGAAGCTCGCCGTGCATGGCTACAGCATGGAGGTGCTGCGACGGCTGCGCGAGCTGCTGGGAATTCGCAAGCAGTTGCGCGAGCGGCTGCTCAGGGATCGCCCGGATGTTTTCATCGGCGTGGATGCCCCTGATTTCAACCTGGGACTGGAGGCCGATCTGCGGACAGCAGGCATCAAAACCGTGCATTTTGTCTGCCCGTCCATCTGGGCATGGCGCGCCGATCGCATTGAAAAAATCCGCCGTGCTGCCGACCATGTCCTGTGCATCTTCCCGTTTGAGCCGGCGCTGCTGGAGCAGCACGGCATCGCGGCCACCTATGTGGGCCATCCCTTGGCTGGTGTGATTCCGATGGAGCCCGACCGCAGCGCGGCCCGTGCCCAACTGGGCTTGCAGGACGACGATGCCGTGCTGGCCATTCTGCCCGGCAGCCGCTCGGCCGAAGTGCAGTACATCACACCAAGGTTTTTTGAGGCTGCAGCGCTTATCCATCAAGCGTCTTCAGCTATAAAAATGATAGTCCCTGCAGTGCCCGCACTGCAAAATCGCATCGAACAAGCGGCACGCGACTGCGGTTTGGGCCATGTGCTGCAGATCATTCCTGGCCAGTCCCACACCGCTTTGGCTGCTTGTGATGTGACGCTGATTGCCAGCGGCACCGCCACCCTGGAAGCTGCGCTGTTCAAGCGCCCCATGGTCATTGGCTACCGCATGCATCCCTTGAGCTGGCGCCTGATGCGCCGCAAGCAACTGCAGCCCTGGGTCGGACTCCCCAATATTCTGTGCCGCGAATTTGTCGTGCCCGAACTCCTGCAGGACGATGCCACACCGCAGGCGCTGGCTGGTGCCGTGCTGCAGTGGTTCGACGCGCGGGAGCATCAGCCTGCCCGCATCAGTGCGCTGCATCAGCGTTTTACTTTGCTGCATGAGAGCCTGCAGCGCAACACCCCTCGACTGGCCGCCGATGCCATCCAGAAAGTCCTTGCCACCACGGCCTGAACAAACCTGCCTGCCATGGCATCCCTCTGGCCTGGTGGCGGGAGTGGATGAGGCCGGCCGTGGCCCGCTGGCGGGCCCCGTGGTAGCTGCTGCCGTGATCCTGGATGACTTGCAGCCCATTGCCGGGTTGGCTGATTCCAAGAAACTGACGCCGTTCCGGCGCGAAAAACTCTACGACGAAATCCGTGCCAAGGCGCTGTGCTGCAGCATCGCCGAGGCCACGGTGGAAGAGATCGACCGCCTCAATATTCTGCAGGCCACGCTGCTGGCCATGCAGCGGGCCGTGATGGGGCTGCGACTCAAGCCGGCATTGGTGCTGGTCGATGGCAATCGCCTGCCCCGGTTGGAGGTTCCGGCCGAGGCCATCGTCAAGGGGGATGCGCTGGTCCCCGCCATCTCGGCAGCATCCATTCTGGCCAAGGTACACCGTGACCGCTGGTGCGCGCAGGTACACGACGAGTTTCCGCAGTACGGATTTGCCGGGCACAAAGGCTATGGCACGGCCGCGCACATGGCCGCCCTGCAAGCGCATGGTGCGTGCATTCACCACCGGCGCTCGTTTGCGCCCGTGGCGCTGAACTTGCATGCGGCGGTGTGCCGATGATTTCACCCTCCGTGGTCGTCATCCATTCCCGCGACAACGCCTTCGTCAAGGACCTGCGGCGCTTGGCGCAGGACAGCACGGCGTACCGCAAGCAGGGCCGCGTCTGGCTCGAGGGGGATCATCTGTGCCGTGCGGCGCTGGCGCGTGGCCAAACGGTGTCGATCGCGGTATTTTCTGAGTCTTTTTGGCCTCTGGTGCCCGTGGAATGGGCGCAAGCAGCTCCTAAATCAATAGTTCTTGCAGATGCCTTGTTTGCCGATATCAGTGGTCTGGAGTCACCGGCCCAGATGGGTTTCATCATCGATTTGCCCGTCGGCACCGCACTCCAGCCGGACGAGGCGACCGTGGTGCTCGACCGCGTGCAGGACGCTGGCAATGTGGGTTCGATCCTGCGCAGTGCGTCCGCGTTTGGATTTCGGCAAGTGGTCGCCCTCAAAGGCAGCGCAGCCCTGTGGTCGCCCAAGGTGCTCCGGGCGGGTATGGGTGCGCATTTTGCCTTGGACCTGATCGAGGCAGCGGACCTTGACGACCTTCGGTCGTTGCGGGTGCCGATGCTGGTCACCCATGTGCACGAAGGCGACTTCCTGCATCGCACACCATTGCCCTGGCCCTGCGCCTGGGTCCTGGGGCATGAAGGGCAGGGCGTTTGTGCCGCGCTGGAGGCGCAGGCTGCACTGCGCATCCGCATTGCGCAGCCGGGCGGGGAAGAATCGTTGAATGTGGCTGCCGCTGCCGCCATCTGCCTGCACGCCAGCGGCGCCATGCGCTGAATAGCGCGCGACGCCCCTATTGATTGCGCAAGAACTGGCGCACAAATTCACTCTGGTTGGGCGCCTCTTTTTCGGTACTGAAGACGACCTGCTGGTTGTCGACCCGGATTTTCAGGCGCGATGCAAACTGGCAGCGTATCTGGCCCAGCGTGGCAGCCAACGGCTTGAAATCGGGCGTTCCACGGCACAGCGATTCCATTTCCGAAGCCACCACGCCGCAAAAGCTGCCGATGCTCAGGGTTTGCAGTTTCTCGTCGTCGATGGTGGTCCAGTCCACCGTGGTCTGGATCGCGGCGCCACAGGCTGCAGTGGCCTCCTGGTCTGCTTTCCCGAGATCCGCTTGCACACTGGCTCGCCGCTTTTCTCGGTCGAAGCGGGCCAGCTTTTCCTGCACGCCCTGTTTTTGCTGTTCGGCGTAGCTCGCTTGCAGGGCGGCCAGCTTGAACTCCTTGCTTTTCTTGTCACTGAATGCCAGAGCGATGCCATCGCGCTGGCCGGGCAGATACAGCACATGTTCGGTGCTGCCACCGTATCGTGAGGCCTGTCGGTGCAGCAGGCCGTAGTCGCGGCCGTCCAGCCGGGTGACATACACCGCACGTGCAGCCCCACGCTGCTCCAGGGTGCCCAAAAATACCACCTGGTCAATCGCATGGTTGATACCACTGACGCGCACCAGCGCCTGGGTACTATCGGCGCTGGGCGCCAGCACCACCTCGATCCCCTGGGGGCCGGTCAGGACCTGGGGGTATTTCGCCAACTCGATTGCATGGGCGGCCATGGTGGCCAGACCGCAGAACAGGGCGAGAAGAAAGGGGCGGGTAAGAAATCGCATGAAACCAACTTTGCAGGGCGGGAGAAGCGGCGAAGTCTAGAGGCGCTGCGGCTGTTGGCAACACAAGGAACAAGTGCTTACGTAACAAGTTTTTGCCTTGTCCGCCTTTGCGCGCGAAAAGAAGCCGAAGGGTATAATCGGGGGCTTTTCTCGCAACAGCGTCGCCCGACCGCACCCAAAGCAACAACCCATCTGAGAGCAGCCGCGGGCATTTGAATGCCAGCAGCCTGCAGGCGCCGGGCGACCGTAACCATCCGGAGAACCCAGTGCTTTTGTCTCTACAGGGAACCTTCCCGCCCGCCATCCTGGCGCTCGCAGACGGCACGGTCTTTATCGGCAATTCGATCGGTGCCACTGGCACCGCCGTCGGCGAAGTGGTGTTCAACACTGCGATGTCCGGCTACCAGGAAATCCTTACAGACCCCAGCTATTGCCAGCAGCTCGTGACGCTCACGTATCCGCACATTGGCAACTATGGCGTCAACACCGAGGATATCGAGGCCGAAAAGATCCATGCTGCAGGCTTGATCATCAAGGATCTGCCGCTGCTGGCGAGCAACTTTCGCTGCAACGAAACCCTGTCCGCCTACCTTGAGCGCGCAGGCACTGTGGCGATTGCCAACATTGACACCCGCAAGCTCACCCGCCTGCTGCGCAGCAAGGGCGCGCAGAACGGCGCCATCGTCGGCCTGGCGGCAGGCCAGGCCGTGACGCAGGCGCTCATCGACGAGGCGATCGCTGCGGCCAAGGCGGTGCCTTCCATGGCGGGGCTGGACCTGGCCCAGGTGGTGAGCACCAAGGTTGCCTATGAGTGGACGCAGACTGAATGGCGGCTCGGCACCGGCTATGGCACACAGGATGCACCGCACTTGCATGTGGTGGCCTACGACTTCGGCGTGAAGAAAAACATCCTGCGCATGCTGGCAGAGCGAGGTTGCCGGGTGACAGTCGTGCCCGCCCAGACGCCAGCGGCCGAGGTGCTCGCCATGCAGCCCGACGGCGTATTTCTGTCGAACGGCCCGGGGGACCCGCAACCCTGCGACTATGCCATCGCCGCCACGCGCACGATCATCGACAGCGGCATCCCCACCTTCGGCATCTGCCTGGGCCACCAGATCATGGCCCTGGCCTCGGGTGCGCGCACCTTCAAGATGACGCACAGCCACCATGGCGCCAACCACCCTGTGAAGGACCTGGATACCGGCCGCGTGAGCATCACCAGCCAGAACCACGGTTTTGCGGTGGACATGGACAACTTGCCGCCCAGCCTGCGCGCCACGCACGTCAGCCTGTTTGACGGCACGCTGCAGGGTCTGGTGCGTACCGACAAGCCGGCGTTCTGCTTCCAGGGTCACCCCGAGGCATCGCCCGGCCCGCACGATATTGCCTATCTGTTCGACCGCTTTACCGACGCCATGCAGTTGGCCAAGGCGAAGTAAGCCCCGGGAAGTTCGTGCCATGAAACTCTTCAGCTTCCCGGCTGCATCGCTTGAAAAGGCGATCCACAAGCGCGTGCTGACCCTGCCGTCGCCGCACCGTGAATGGTTCACCGAGCGTTGGCAGCAAAAACCCTACAAGAAAGCCTTTGTCGAAAACAAGGCCATGCCTTTGGTGACCCTGGTGGCCAAAGGCAAGACGTGGGATGACGCCACCTTTGCCGAGGCATTGCTGGAGTGGGATGTCACTTTCTACGAGGCCGAGACAGAAGTTCTGCGCCCCCTTGTGCAAGGCGACGGCCTGCTGCAGCTCATGCAGAAAAACCTGCCAGCCGAACGTGCCCAGGCCTTGCTGGACAAGATCCACACCCGCCGTCCCGTCGCCGACGGGGCCGCTACTGCGGGTACCGCACCCGCGACCGACGGACCGACACACCATGCCTAAACGCACAGACATCAAAAGCATTCTCATCATCGGCGCCGGCCCGATCATCATCGGCCAGGCCTGCGAGTTCGACTACTCGGGCGTGCAGGCCTGCAAGGCGCTGCGCGAGGAAGGCTACAAGGTCATCCTGATCAACAGCAACCCCGCGACGATCATGACCGACCCGGCCACCGCCGACGTGACCTACATCGAGCCCATCACCTGGCAGACGGTCGAGAAGATCATCGCCAAGGAGCGCCCCGACGCCATTTTGCCGACCATGGGTGGGCAGACGGCGCTGAACTGCGCGCTCGACCTGTGGCGCAACGGCGTACTGCACAAATACAAGGTCGAGCTGATTGGCGCCACGCCCGAGGCCATCGACAAGGCCGAGGACCGCCTGAAGTTCAAGGATGCAATGACCCGCATCGGCCTGGGCTCGGCGCGCTCCGGTATCGCCCACAGCATGGACGAGGCCTGGGCTGTGCAGAAGCGCGTGGGCTTTCCTACCGTGATCCGCCCCAGCTTCACGCTGGGCGGCACGGGTGGCGGCATCGCCTACAACCCGGAAGAATTCGAGATCATCTGCAAGCGCGGCCTGGAAGCCTCGCCCACCAGCGAGCTGCTGATCGAAGAATCGCTGCTCGGCTGGAAGGAGTACGAGATGGAAGTGGTCCGCGACAAGGCGGACAACTGCATCATCATCTGCTCGATCGAAAACCTCGACCCCATGGGCGTGCACACCGGCGACTCGATTACCGTGGCCCCCGCGCAGACGCTGACCGACAAGGAATACCAGATCATGCGCAACGCCTCGCTCGCGGTGCTGCGCGAGATCGGCGTGGACACGGGGGGCTCCAACGTGCAGTTCTCAGTGAATCCGAAGGACGGCCGCATGATCGTCATCGAGATGAACCCGCGTGTCTCGCGCTCGTCTGCACTGGCCTCCAAGGCCACGGGTTTTCCGATCGCCAAGGTGGCGGCCAAGCTGGCCGTGGGCTACACGCTGGACGAACTGCGCAACGAAATCACGGGTGGCGCCACGCCAGCGTCGTTCGAGCCGTCGATTGATTACGTGGTCACCAAGATTCCACGCTTTGCCTTCGAAAAATTCCCCACGGCGGACAGCCGCCTGACGACGCAGATGAAGAGCGTGGGTGAAGTGATGGCCATGGGCCGGACCTTCCAGGAGTCGTTCCAGAAGGCCTTGCGTGGTCTGGAAGTGGGCGTGGATGGCATGAACGAGAAAACCCAGGACCGCGAAGTCCTGGAGAAGGAGCTGGGCGAGCCCGGCCCCGAGCGCATCTGGTACGTGGGCGACGCCTTTGCCATGGGCCTGTCGGTCGACGAGGTGTTCGAACTCACCAAGATTGACCGCTGGTTCCTGGTGCAGATCGAGCAGATCGTGAAGATCGAGCTCGACATCGACAAGCTTGCTGCAGAGAAGGGCGAGGGCGCCCTGGCGGCGCTGGATGCCGGCACGTTGCGCACCTTGAAGCAAAAGGGTTTCTCCGACCGCCGCCTTGCCAAGCTGCTCAAGACGACCGAGAAGGCCGTACGTGACCAGCGCCGTGCACTGAACGTGCGTCCGGTGTACAAGCGGGTGGACACCTGTGCTGCCGAGTTCGCCACCAACACGGCCTACCTGTATTCCACCTACGAGCAGGAATGCGAAGCCGAGCCTACCGACAAGAAGAAGATCATGGTGTTGGGCGGTGGGCCGAACCGCATCGGCCAGGGTATCGAGTTCGACTACTGCTGCGTGCACGCGGCGCTTGCCATGCGCGAGGACGGCTATGAGACCATCATGGTCAACTGCAATCCCGAAACGGTGTCTACCGACTACGACACTTCGGACCGTCTGTACTTCGAGCCGGTCACGCTGGAAGACGTGCTGGAAATCGTTGACAAGGAAAAGCCCGCTGGCGTGATTGTCCAGTATGGAGGCCAGACGCCCTTGAAGCTGGCGCTGGCGCTGGCGGCCGAGGGTGTGCCCATCATCGGCACCAGCCCCGACATGATCGACGCGGCCGAAGACCGCGAGCGCTTCCAGAAGCTGCTGGGCACGCTGGACCTGCGCCAGCCGCCGAATGCCACGGCGCGCACCGAGGCAGAGGCTCTGGAGAAGGCCGAGGCCCTGGGTTACCCGCTGGTCGTGCGTCCGAGCTACGTGCTGGGTGGCCGTGCCATGGAAATCGTGCACGAGCAGCGCGATCTGGAGCGCTACATGCGCGAGGCCGTCAAGGTGAGCCATGATTCGCCCGTGCTGCTCGACCGTTTCCTGAGCAATGCCATCGAATGCGATGTGGACTGCGTGCGTGACTCCGCTGGCGTCACCTTCATCGGCGGCGTGATGGAGCACATTGAACAGGCGGGCGTGCACAGCGGCGATTCGGCTTGTTCGCTGCCCCCGTACTACCTCTCCAAGGCCACGATCGATGAGATCAAGCGCCAGACGGCTGCCATGGCCGAGGGACTGAATGTCGTCGGGTTGATGAATGTGCAGTTTGCCATCCAGGAAGTCGATGGCCAGGACATCATCTACGTGCTGGAAGTGAACCCGCGGGCGTCCCGCACCGTGCCGTTCGTCAGCAAGGCCACGGGCATCCAGCTGGCCAAGGTGGCGGCGCGCTGCATGGCGGGCCAGACGCTGGCTTCGCAGGGCATCACCAAGGAGGTGACGCCGCCGTACTTCAGCGTGAAGGAGGCCGTGTTCCCGTTCGTCAAGTTCCCTGGTGTGGACACCATCCTCGGCCCCGAAATGAAGTCCACCGGCGAGGTCATGGGCGTGGGCAAGACCTTTGGCGAGGCCTTTGTCAAAAGCCAGCTTGGCGCCGGCACCAACCTGCCGCGTTCCGGCAAGGTATTCCTCACGGTGAAGAACAGCGACAAACCGCGCGCCGTGGATATTGCCCGCCAGCTGGTTGAGCTGGGCTTTGAACTGGTGGCCACCAAGGGGACGGCCGCCGCCATCGAAGCGGCTGGCGTGCCGGTGAAAGTAGTGAACAAGGTGACCGAAGGCCGCCCGCATATTGTGGACATGATCAAGAACGACGAAATCGTGATGGTCATCAACACAGTGGAAGAACGTCGCAACGCCATTGCCGATTCACGCGCCATCCGTACCAGCTCGCTGCTGGCGCGGGTCACCACCTTCACCACCATCTTTGGTGCCGAAGCCGCAGCCGAGGGCATGAAGCACATGGACCAGCTCGATGTCATTTCTGTGCAGGAGATGCATGCCCAATTGCAGGCATGAAGTTTTCACAGAATCAAAAGGCGTTCTAAAAGCGGCATAATGGCCGCATGAACCCAAACCGCCGCGCGGCACATCGCGCGGCGGTTTGCTTTTTGGGCGCAGCCACCACCCTTGCAGGGTACCGTGGCGCGCAGAACCCGCCGCGCCGGGCGCGCGGCACACCACACCAATGGAGACTGACCGAATGGCCACCATTCCCATTACCAAACGCGGCGCAGAGAAGCTCAAGACCGAGTTGCACCGTCTCAAGACGGTGGATCGTCCCGCTGTCATTGCCGCCATTGCCGAAGCGCGCGCCCAGGGGGACTTGAGCGAAAACGCCGAATACGAGGCTGCCAAGGACCGCCAGGGTTTCATCGAAGGCCGCATCCAGGAAGTGGAAAGCAAGCTCTCGGCAGCGCAAATCATTGATCCCGCCAGCATCGATGCCGAAGGCAAGGTGGTTTTTGGCGCTACGGTCCAGCTGGAAGACGAGGACACCGGCGACGCCGTGACTTACCAGATCGTGGGAGAGGATGAGGCCGATCTGAAGCAAGGGTTGATCAATATCTCCAGCCCCATCGCACGCGCCCTCATCGGCAAGGAAGAGGGTGACACGGCCGAAGTGCAGGCGCCGGGCGGTATTCGCCGCTATGAGATCGTGGGCGTCAGCTATTCCTGACCGGGTGAAAGTCTGCACGATGGCCGTCCGTCTGCCTGCATTGCTTGCCGCGCTCTGGTGGGGGAGCCTGGGCGCCATTGGTTTCCTGGCTGTACCCTTGTTGTTTGTGCACCTGCCTACGCCAGCCATGGCCGGCGCCATGGCTGCGCGGCTGTTTGCAGCGCAGACCTGGGTGTCTGTGGCTTGCTGTATGCTCCTGCTGCTGGTTTCAAGGCCAAAAGGGGATGTGACGCTTTACCCATGGGCGCGGGCAGCTACACTTTTTATAGTGACGGGTCTTTTGTTGGCGCTCCTGGTGCAGTTTGGCGTGGCCCCGCGCATCGTGGCGCGGCAGGACCTGCGGCTCTGGCACAGCGTCGGCACGGTGATGTACGCCTTGCAATGGGTTTGCGCGCTGGCCACCCTGTGGCAAACACTGCGTTGCCCGACGACGCCTCCGGCGGCCTGACCTGTGGCACTTTCCGTGTTTATTCGTGCCAGTGCTCGGCCACCCAGGTGGCGGGCTGAATGAAGCGGAAGCGCCGATTGCGCCGCCCGGCCAGCGCATCGGGCGGATTGCACTCACCGTGAAAGATGACAACCCGCGCCCCTGCGGGAACAAACGGCGCCTTCCAGTAGTTGGTCGGCCAGGCGGGGATGCCGTGGTACTTGAAGCTGGGGCACCATTCCGACGGCCAGTATTGCAGCTTGCCCTGCTTGTGCAGGAAGTCCGACAGATAGGCCTGCTCGTTGCGGAACTGCTGGCGGATTTCGTTGAAATGCCCGCGAAAGTACTCCAGCACGTCGGGGTGCGCGCCCAACTCAAACCGGTAGACGGAAGAGTTGCCGGTAATGCGCCAGGGACGCTTGTAGTCGTGGATGATGAGGAATTCGCCGGGCTGGGTGAAGAAGCCGTCCAGACTGCCCGTGACCACTACGTCCACATCCAGGAATAGCGCCGTGCCGCGCAAACCATGCAGGTCGGCGGTGAAGGTGGCCAGCTTGTTCCATCCGCGCTCGGGAATACCTGCAGGCAGATCGAGTGGGGGAATCGGCAGGCATTGCACTTCCGAGCGGATGCCTGCGGCATCGTCGGTCAGGCAGACAAAAGTGAAGTCACCGCTGAGATGGCGGCGCACCATGGCATACAGGCGGTTGACGTATTCGGGCCCGTATTTGGTGCCCCATTTCATGCAGAGGACATGGCGCTGGCGCGCCGCAGACGCGGTGGCGGTCATTGCGTCAGCCGGCCTGGCGTTTCTTCACCGAGGTCGGCTTGCGTTTCTTGGCGCGCTTGATCTGGCCACCGGAAGTCAGGCGCTGGTTGCCCAGTACGCGCAACTGCTTGATTTCTGGGCGCTGGCCGCCACGCTTGCTGTACTTGAGCACTTTCACGTCGCGTGGGCCGGGCATGCGGTCTTCGTCCGGTGTTTTGATTTTTTCCGGCTGCGGACGCCACAACACCAGCAGCTTGCCGATGTGCTGAATGGGCGCAGCACTCAGTTCGGCGGCCAGTTCCTGGTACATCAATTCACGGGCGGCACGATCATCGCTGAAGACGCGGATTTTGATCAGGCCGTGGGCGTTGAGTGCTGCGTCGATTTCCTTGCGCACGCCGGGCGTCAGGCCATCGCCGCCAACGAGCACGACGGGACTGAGGTGGTGGGCCTGGGCACGGTATTCGCGGCGCTCGGCGGAGGTGAGTTCAATTTGAGCCATGGGCCGTATTATCGAGGCAGGACGCAAGAAGCATGAAAGTCAAATCCCAAAGCAAGAAAATCAACAAGGCATGGCTGAACGACCATGTGAACGATACCTACGTCAAACTGGCGCAGAAAGAGGGATTTCGCGCGCGCGCGGCCTACAAACTCAAGGAAATCGACGAACAGTTTGGCCTGGTGCGGTCTGGCGCTACCGTGGTGGACCTGGGTTGTGCGCCGGGCGCCTGGAGCCAGTACGTGCGCAGGCGCCTGTCGCCCGAGGGGGCTGCCGCAGGGGCGCTCAACGGCGCCATCATCGGGCTGGACATCCTGCCCATGGAGCCCATTGAAGGCGTCACTTATCTGCAGGGCGACTTCCGCGAAGCCGAGGTGCTGGCGCAGCTCGAGGATGCCTTGCAAGGCCGTCCGGTGGATGTGGTGGTGTCGGACATGGCGCCCAATCTTTCAGGAATCGCATCGACCGATGCCGCGCGTATCACGCATCTGGTGGAACTGGCCGTGGATTTTGCCAGCGCCCACCTGCGGCCCGAAGGGGCATTGGTCGTCAAATTGTTCCATGGGGGCGGCTATTCGGAGCTGGTGCAGTTGTTCCGTGAGACCTTTGATGTCGTCAAACCCGTCAAGCCGAAGGCTTCCCGTGACAAATCATCGGAAACCTTCCTGGTGGGTATCGGTCTGAAGAGGCGTGGCTGAGAGAGATTCCGCTCGTCTTTCCGTCCAGATTTTCGCAAATCCTTGATCCTCCTAGGGGCGCCAGGGGGTATTGGCCTGCCGTGCTGGGTTGAAAAGCCTAAAATCGTTCCTATTTAAGAGCATGAAATCCTTTCGCCACCTTCACCGGAGTTCCGCTTGAACAATCAGTGGTTTTCAAAAGTTGCCGTATGGCTGGTCATCGCCATGGTGTTGTTCACCGTGTTCAAACAGTTCGACACACGCGCTGTCGGAGCGGCGGGCCATATCGGTTATTCCGAATTCCTGGAAGAGGTGCGCAATAACCGCATCAAGAGCGCCACCATTCAGGAAGGCCAGGGAGGCACCGAAATCGTGGCGGTCACCCAGGACGACCGTCGCATCCGAACGACGGCCACGTATCTTGATCGGGGTCTGGTGGGCGACCTGATCAACAACAACGTCAAGTTCGACGTCAAGCCACGCGAAGAGGGCTCACTCCTCATGACGCTGCTGGTGAGCTGGGGTCCCATGTTGCTGCTCATCGGCGTCTGGGTGTACTTCATGCGCCAGATGCAGGGTGGCGGCAAGGGCGGTGCCTTCAGCTTTGGCAAGAGCAAGGCGCGCATGCTCGACGAGAACAACAACACCGTCACCTTCGCCGACGTGGCCGGCTGCGACGAGGCCAAGGAAGAGGTCAAGGAGGTGGTGGACTTCCTGAAGGATCCGAACAAGTTCCAGAAGCTGGGCGGACGCATTCCGCGTGGCCTGCTGCTGGTCGGCCCTCCGGGCACGGGCAAGACGTTGCTGGCCAAGTCGATCGCCGGCGAAGCCAAGGTGCCGTTCTTCAGCATCTCGGGCTCCGATTTCGTGGAAATGTTCGTCGGCGTGGGCGCAGCGCGCGTGCGCGACATGTTCGAGAACGCCAAGAAGAACGCCCCCTGCATCATCTTCATCGATGAAATCGACGCCGTGGGCCGCCAGCGTGGCGCGGGCTTGGGCGGCGGCAACGATGAGCGCGAACAGACCCTCAACCAGATGCTGGTCGAGATGGATGGTTTCGAAACCAATCTGGGTGTGATTGTGGTTGCCGCCACCAACCGTCCGGACATCCTGGACGCCGCCCTGCTGCGCCCCGGCCGCTTCGACCGTCAGGTGTATGTGACGCTGCCCGACATTCGTGGCCGTGAGCAGATCCTCAATGTCCACATGCGCAAGATTCCGGTTGCCCAGGACGTGAATCCGGGTGTGATCGCACGGGGAACACCGGGGATGAGCGGTGCCGATCTGGCCAACCTGTGCAACGAGGCAGCCCTCATGGCGGCCCGCCGCAACGCGCGTACCGTGGAAATGCAGGATTTCGAAAAGGCCAAGGACAAGATCATCATGGGCCCCGAGCGCAAGAGCATGGTCATGCCCGAGGAGGAGCGCCGCAATACGGCCTACCACGAGGCTGGTCACGCGCTCATCGGCAAGCTGCTGCCCAAGTGCGATCCCGTGCACAAGGTCACCATCATCCCGCGTGGGCGTGCCCTGGGCGTCACGATGAGCCTGCCAGAGAAAGACCGCTACTCCTTCGACAAGGAGTACATGCTGAACCAGATTGCCATGTTGTTCGGTGGTCGTATTGCCGAAGAAGTGTTCATGCACCAGATGACCACTGGTGCGAGCAATGACTTTGAACGGGCCACGCACATTGCACGCGATATGGTCATGCGCTACGGCATGACCGAGGCCCTGGGACCGATGGTGTATGCCGAGAACGAGGGTGAAGTGTTTCTGGGCCGTTCGGTCACCAAGACCACGACCATCAGTGAAGAGACCATGCAGAAGGTGGACGCCGAGGTGCGTCGTATCATCGACGAGCAGTATGCGTTGGCGCGCAATCTGATCGAAGAGAACCAGGACAAGATGCACGCCATGGCCAAGGCCATGCTCGAATGGGAAACCATCGACAGCGACCAGCTCGACGACATCATGGCAGGCAAGCCGCCGCGCCCGCCCAAGGATTGGACGCCGCGCACGCCCTCCTCGGGCGGTGACGGCCCTGCGGGCGGCACACCCGCCGTTGCGGCCGATCCAGCACCGACCGTGGCCTGAGCGGCCCGGGGTGAATACGGGGCCTAGGTGCCCCGTTTTTTTTGGTTTCTCTGATTCCTGCACATGATCTGGCATACCACGCGTTTTGCGATCGACCTGTCACGGCCCAGGATCATGGGCATTGTGAACGTCACGCCGGATTCGTTTTCGGATGGAGGCCGCCATGGCCATACCAGCCTGGCAGTGCGCCATTGCGAGCAACTGGTGCACGATGGCGCGGACATTCTGGACATTGGCGGTGAATCCACGCGGCCCGGCAGTCCGCCAGTGGCGCTTGATGATGAACTGGCGAGGGTATTGCCGGTGCTGCGGGAAGCGGTGCGCCTGGGCGTGCCCGTATCGGTGGATACCTGCAAGGCCGCAGTGATGCAACAGGCGCTGGACCTGGGCGCTGACATCATCAATGACGTATGGGCTCTGCGCCAATCTGGTGCTGTAGAGGTGGTGGCGCGACATCGTGCATGCGGTATTTGCCTGATGCATATGCACCGCGATCCGCAAACCATGCAGACTGCGCCGATGGAGGGTGATGCCGTACCGCAGGTGCTCCTGTTTTTGAAGCAAGCGGCGCAGGGTTTGCAGGCGCTTGGCGTGGATAGCGAGCGAATTGTGCTGGACTACGGTATCGGTTTTGGCAAAACCGTGGAGCAGAATTTCGCCTTGCTGGCCCGCCAGGCTGAATTGCTTGCGCTGGGTTATCCGCTGCTGGCAGGCTGGTCCCGTAAATCGTCCCTGGGTGCAGTGACGGGGCTGGATGTCCACCACCGGCTGTTGCCCAGCGTGGCCGCCGCGCTTTTGGCTGTGGAGCGCGGTGCGCGTGTGATCCGTGTACACGATGTGCGTGAAACGGCTCAGGTATTGGCCGTGTGGCGGGCCATGCAGCTGGTATCTCGGTGATTCCAGGGAAACAAAACAAACTATCAACGAGGAGGCAGAGGCATGGGCCGCAAATATTTTGGAACCGACGGCATTCGCGGCACGGTGGGGCAGGCGCCCATCACACCGGATTTTGTGCTGCGTCTGGCGCACGCTGTGGGCCGGGTGCTGCGCCAGACGGACGACCGTCCCACGGTGCTGATCGGCAAAGACACGCGTATTTCGGGCTACATGCTTGAAAGCGCACTGGAATCAGGCTTTAACTCGGCCGGGGTGGATGTGCTGCTGCTGGGGCCTTTGCCGACACCGGGCGTGGCGTATCTCACGCGCGCCCAGCGCGCCAGCCTGGGGGTGGTGATTTCGGCCAGCCACAATGCCTTTCCCGACAACGGCATCAAGTTCTTCAGCGCCCAAGGGGCCAAGCTCCCCGATACCTGGGAGCTGGCGGTCGAAGCGGCACTGGATGAACCCCCGGTATGGGCCGACTCGGCCTCGCTGGGGAAAACACGCAGACTCGATGATGCAGCGGGGCGGTACATCGAATTCTGCAAAAGCACCTTCGCGCAGGACTTGACGCTCAAGGGCTTGAAGATCGTAGTGGATGCTGCGCATGGTGCGGCCTACCACATTGCACCCAAGGTGTTTCACGAGCTGGGCGCTGACGTGGTGGCCATTGGTTGTGCGCCCGATGGTCTGAACATCAACCACGAAGTGGGGGCAACACATCCGGATGCCCTGGTGCGTGCGGTGCGGGCCAACCGTGCCGACTTTGGCATTGCCCTGGATGGTGATGCCGACCGATTGCAGATGGTGGATGGCCAGGGGCGTTTGTACAACGGTGATGAGTTGCTCTACCTGATGGTGCGCGACCGCATGGGGCGTGACGAGCATGTGCCCGGCGTGGTGGGCACGCTGATGACCAACATGGCCATCGAGCTGGCCCTGCAGGCGCGTGGCGTCAAGCTGGTGCGTGCCAAGGTCGGTGACCGCTACGTATTGGAAGAACTGGCACGCCATGGCTGGATTCTGGGCGGTGAAGGTTCTGGCCACCTGCTGGCGTTGGACAAGCACACCACGGGCGATGGCCTGGTCAGTGCGCTGCAGGTATTGCAATCCTGTGTGCGCAACGGCCAGACCCTGGCGCAGATGCTCGAGGGTGTGGATCTGTTCCCTCAGGTGCTCCTGAATGTGCGTTTGCCTGAGGGGGCGGACTGGCGCTCCAATATGCTGCTGGCCCGCGAAACCCAGGCCGTCGAAGAGGAGCTTGGTGCGGCCGGACGGGTGCTCATCCGCGCCAGCGGTACCGAGCCCTTGCTGCGCGTGATGGTGGAGGCGCGTGATGCCGCCCAGGCAAGCCTCTGCGCCGAGCGTCTGGCGCAGGCCGCACGGCAGGGATGATTGCTATATAAATAGTAGCTAATGGCGCTTTATTGATAAGCGCCAGAGCCTTTTTTTATTCACAATATTGTTTGCTGCAGCTCAGCGCTCGCGGGTCCCGGCCGATGCTGCTGCGGCACGAGCCGGGGCAGATGGTTGCAGTGTCTGGGGGGGATGCAGGGCCTGCAGCAAGGCCTGCAACTGACCTGCAGGCTGGGGCCGACCGCAATAGTAGCCCTGTGCCTGGTGGCAGCCCTGGTGGTGCAAAAAGTCGAACTGGCCGCGCGTTTCCACACCTTCTGCCACGGTCTGCATGCCCAGGGCCTGCGCCATCCGGATGATGGCACTGACGATGGCCTTGTCGCTGGGTCCGTTGTCCAGGTCGCGCACAAACGACTGGTCTATTTTGAGTGTGCTGACAGGAAACTGCTTGAGTTGACTGAGCGATGAATAGCCCGTGCCGAAGTCGTCGATGGACAGGCGCACGCCGCAGGCATGCAATTCCCGCATGGTGGCAATGGCACTGCGCGGGTTCTCCATGGCCACGCCCTCGGTCAGTTCCAGCTCCAATGCATCCGGTGCCACGCCGGTTTCCTGCAGAATGCGCGTGATCAGTTCCGGCAACCGGGGCTCACGAAACTGGATGGCGGACAGGTTGACCGATATCGAGGGCAGCGCCAGCCCCTGAGCGTGCCAGTCGCGCATCTGGGTCAGTGCGGTGCGCAGCACCCATTCGCCAATGGCGAGGATCTGGCCGCTGTCTTCTGCAATCGGGATGAATTCGCCCGGTGAGACTGTCCCCAACTCCGGGTGTTGCCAGCGCAGCAAGGCCTCGACCCCCAGCACCTGGCGGGTGGCAATGCATACCTGGGGCTGGTAGTGCAGAGTGAATTGCTGGCGCTCCAGGGCGCGGCGCAGTGCATTTTCCAGTTGCAGCGCACGCACCGAGTGGGCCTGCATTTCCGGGGTAAAGAAGCGGTAGGTGTTGCGACCATCGAGTTTGGCGCGGTACATGGCGACATCGGCCGATTGACTCAGCGCGTCAAAATCCTGGCCGTCGTCGGGAAAGACAGCAATGCCCATCGAAGGGGCGATGGTCAGCTCGTGGTGATCGATCTGGTAGTGCTGGCGCGATGCTTCCAGCAGTTTGCCGGCCACCCGTTCGGCGCCCTTGGCATTGGCGCCGGGCAGCAGCAGGATGAACTCATCCCCACCGAGGCGGCAGACCGTGTCCTTGTCGCGCACCACCGCCCGCAGGCGCTGCGCAATGGCGATCAGCAAAGAGTCGCCCACCCGGTGGCCGAGCGAGTCGTTGACATGCTTGAAATGGTCCAGGTCCAGAAAGATCACGGACAGCGGGGTTTGCTTCTGGCGCGCCGCTTCGATGGCGTGGGAACTGCGTTCGGCCAGCAAGGCGCGATTGGGCAGGCCGGTGAGAGGGTCGTAATGTGCCAGCCAATAGATGCGTTCCTGGTCGAGCTTGCGGTCGTTCATTTCACGGTGCAGGCTGTCAACCGTTTCACGCAGCTGCAGCGTGCGTTCGGCCACCAGGGATTCCAGTTCTGCGTGGACCTTGCTCAGGGCTGCCTGCGCCTGGCGCCGTTCGGTGATGTCCATGCAGATCCAGATCGAACCGAGCGTAGGATTGGCCGGGGAAATGGCCTTGCTGCGCACGTCGCACACCACGGGGGTGCCGTCTTTGCGAACCAGGGTGACCTCGCCCTGAAACGACTGCCCTTGGGAAAGGGCAGGGTAGGAGCGCCGTCCGACTTCCTCCCAGTCGGCGTCGTTGGCGTACCAACGCCGGGAAGGGCAGCCTTGCAGCTCTCCTGGCTCGTAGCCCAGCATTTGCTCAAAATGCTGATTGCATCGTGTCAAGAACCGGTTCTGGAGGTAGACGATACCCACCATCGCACTGTCGAACAGAACCTCTTTTTCCCACAGGGCCGCGTCGAGTTGGGTTTGCGCCGTCTTTTGTTCGTCAATATCGTCAATCAACCAGATAGAGCCTTCATGGCTGTCTTGCGGGTTGATCAGACTGCCGGTGAGTCGGCCCCAGAATACCGAACCATCCCGTCGGCGCATGCTGCGCTCCGTGCGGAAAGTGCCGCCCGCTGCCACGACGGGGTAGGCGGCACGGGTCAGTTCCCGATAGGCCTGCAGGTCGGGATAAAAACCTTCGCTGCGTTGCCCGGTGAGTTGTTCGGGCGTGCTGTAGCCAAAGATTTCCGCATAGCGCCGGTTGCACCGGACCACCTGGCGCCTGCGAATGAACGCAATACCTGCTCCCGCGCTGTCCAGCAGGGTTTGCTGTTCTCGCAAGGCACGTTCTAGCGGTGTGGTGGGAAGGAGGGCGGGAGAAAGCAAACGCGGATTCTGTGAAACGAGGTCGCTGGGGCGAATGTGCCCGATGTAACCCGATGGACTGGGCGTAATTGTATGAAATTGTATGTGTTCCGTGGGACGTGGGGGAAAGACCGCCGGGGCACGCGGGCTGCGGGCCTTCGGCGGGGGTCTTGGATGTACTGCGGGGCGGTGCAGTGTGTCATTGATTGGCCATGTTTCTGACTTTGTGATGTCACTCCCGCGCTCCAGACTTTCCGTTGTGCAGCGCCGCAGAGCGTACTGGCTGGCGTGCTGCGACTGCGGTTTCGCAGCAGGACCCATACAAAGGAGTCTCCATGAGTGATTTGCCCAACCCGATGTTTCCCCTGTCACCCGTTTCTTTGCCACGGGGGTCACTTCATCGCCAGGATGGTTCAGCGGGAGCAGCGCGTGCGACGCCAGGTTGCAGCGGTGTGGAGGTGGTTTGGGCGCGACACCTGGACGAGGTCCGGCAGGCGCAACGTCTGAGATACGATGTTTTCGTGACTGAAATGGGCGCGCGGCTCAAGTCTCCCCTTGAGGGTCATGACATCGATGTCTTCGATGACTATTGCGAGCACCTTCTGGTGCGTGACAGTGGCACAGGGCAGGCCATCGGAACCTACCGCGTGCTGACGCCAGAGCAAGCACGGCGGGCTGGCAGCACTTATAGCGACACCGAGTTCGATCTGACCCGTCTGAGGGGCTTGCGGAACAGAATGGTGGAGTTGGGACGCAGTTGCGTGCATGCCCAGCACCGCCATGGTGGCGTGATCATGGCCTTGTGGAGCGCCTTGGCGGATTTCATGGTGCGCAATCAGCTCGACACCATGGTGGGCTGTGCCAGCATTCCCATGCTGCACAACGGAATGGTGTGCGGCAATGCGGCAGCCAGTATTTGGCGAAAGCTGCATGAAACCCATCTGGCCCCCGTGGAATACCAGGTGTTTCCTCGGCTGGCGCTGCCGGTGGAGCGACTGGATGCTTCTCTGGACATTGAGCCACCGGCTCTTATCAAGGGCTACCTGCGCCTGGGCGCGCGCGTGCTGGGCGCACCAGCCTGGGATCCTGATTTCAATACTGCAGACCTACCCATGCTGATGCGCCTGGCCGACTTGCCTCTGCGGTACCGTAGGCACCTGCTGGGGGATGGGGATGCTGGCACCGTACGATGAGCAACACTTGTGTCACGAAGTTGTCATGTCGCCATTCCACACTTCGGGATCGATTGATGAGTTCCCTCCTCGTGCCTATGTCACCCGATTTCAGTGAAATAAATGTGAATGCATCGCACGGTACTGCCTTTTCAAAAGAGGCCGCTGTGGCTGGTGCACAGGCCGCACGGGATCTGCACGTGTCGGGCTCGGCGTTGCCTGGCCTCTCCCCTGGCCTGACGGCTCCCGGTCTTTCGGATTTTCTGAACCGCGATCACTGCATCCTCGCATTCAATGAGCGGGTGTTTGATTGGGCTGCGCGTGCGGACGTGCCCTTGCTGGAGCGATTGCGCTACCTGAGCATTGTGTCGTCCAATCTGGACGAGTTCTTTGAGGTGCGCGCCGAGCCCCATATCACGGCGGTGCGCAATGGGGAAACCAAGGGACCCTACGGGGCCGCTTCGCTGGCTGCGCTGGCAGCCAAGGCGCATGATCTTGTAGCCCGTCAATATGCCTTGTACAACGACGTGCTGGTTCCCGCCCTGGCGGCAAAAGGTATCCGCATTGTTGCGCATGGTGACCGTGGGAGCGCCCAGCGGCGCTGGGTTCATGAGTATTTTGTGCGAGAGGTGCGTCCTCTGCTGGTGCCCGTCGGTCTAGACCCGGCACATCCCTTTCCGCAGGTCGCCAACAAATCACTCAATTTCATCGTGCGGCTCAAGGGCGCTGATGCATTCGGCCGGGAGAACGACATTGCGATCGTGCGGGTGCCCCGGGCGTTGCCTCGGTTCATCCGGATGCCGGCGGGCGTCGCGCCCAAGGGCAGACACTTTGTCAGTGTTTCCAGTGTGATCCGGGCGCACCTGTCGGATCTCTTCCCTGGGCGGGAAGTGACGGATTTTTCCCAGTTTCGCGTTACCCGCCATTCCGATCTGGCGGTGGACGAAGAAGATGTGCGTAATCTGCGCATGGTGCTGCGCCAGGGTTTGCAGCAGCGTAATTTCGGACAAGCCGTGCGTCTGGAAGTTTCGAGTGGTTGCGCCGCATATCTTTCGGATTTCCTGTTGCGGCAGTTTGATCTTCCGGGGGCGGCGCTTTACAGGGTGCACGGCCCCGTGAACCTGGTTCGTCTGTCGCAACTGGTGGATTTGGTCGATGACCCGCAACTGCTGTTTCCGGCCTGGCGGCCCGTATGGCCGCGTCAATTGGTTCCGGGAGCCTCCATCATTGCCCAGATGCGGCAGCGTGATGTACTGATCCACCACCCCTTTGAAAGCTTCGATGGCGTTTTGGCATTTCTGCGTGAAGCGGTGAATGACCCGCAAGTGGTTGCCATCAAGCAAACCATTTACCGCACCGGTTCCGATCCGGTGCTGATGGAGTTGCTGCGGGAGGCGGTGCGACGCGGCAAGGAAGTCATGGCGGTGGTGGAACTGAAGGCCCGGTTTGATGAGGAGGCCAACATCAACTGGGCGGAAGCACTGGAGTCGGTCGGTGCCCAGGTGGTCTACGGCGTGGTGGGGTTGAAGACGCACGCCAAGATGTTGCTGGTGACCCGCAAGGAAGGCAGGCAATTGCGCCGGTATGGCCATTTGTCCACCGGCAATTACAACCCGCGCACAGCGCGGCTGTATACCGATCTGAGCTACCTCACCGCCAATGAAGACACCACGGCCGATATGGACTATGTGTTCAATCATCTCGCCAGCCAGAATCGCCTGCCGCGTATGCGGCGCCTGCTGGTGGCGCCCTTCCAGCTTCATCGGCGCATGCTGGAAAAAATCGAGCAGGTCGGGCTGGCGGCCGACCGGGGCGAGGGCGGGCGCATCGTGGCCAAGATGAATGCCCTGACGGATGAGGCTTTAGCCCGTGCGCTGGTGCTCGCGGGCCGGCGTGGTGCCAGAATCGATCTGATTGTGCGTGGAGCCTGCATCTTGCCCGCGCAAGTCCCGGGATTTACCGAAAACATCCGTGTGCGCTCCATCATCGGACGCTTTCTGGAGCATTCCCGGGTTTTCTATTTTGGCCAAGGCGCCGAAGAGGAGCTGTTTCTTTCCAGTGCCGACTGGATGAACCGCAATATGCTGCGTCGTGTGGAAATATCCTGGCCCGTGACCGACCCTCTCCTGCGTCAGCGCATTATTGATGAGTGCCTGTTGGCATGCCTTCATGATGACCGGGATTCCTGGCAGTTGTTGCCTGACGGCACTTATGTATGTTCCGAGAAGCCGACCCAGGGGCATGGCGCACAGGACGCGCTCATGGCGCGGTATGGCGTACCGCCAGCGGCAGTTCCGCAACGGCTGAGCTGAATGCTGACCATGGATCTGATCTTGTGGCGCCATGCGGAGGCCGAAGTGGGTACGGAGCACATGAATGACCTGGCGAGGCCGCTGACAGCCCGAGGGGAGAAGCAGGCTGCTCGTATGGCCGCCTGGCTGGACAGGCAGCTCCCCGATGGACTGAGGGTGTTGTCCAGCCCGGCCCGGCGAACAGAGCAGACCGCCATGGCCTTGGGGCGCAAATACAAGCTGCGTGCCGAGTTGTTGCCCGAGGGCACGGTACAGGATGTTCTGGACTTGGTGCAGTGGCCTCGCTCTCGTGGGGCTGTGCTGGTGGTAGGACACCAGCCGGTACTGGGCCAGACGATTGCCCATTTGATGGGTATCCGCTCGGAGCAGTGTGCGGTACGAAAAGGGTCTGTCTGGTGGCTACGACAGCGCCAGCGGATGGAACACAGTGAAACGACACTTTTGGCTGTCTTGTCTCCTGATTTTCTCTGAGAGCCTGTCCTCCAGTACCATGCCTGAAACCGTATTCTGCGGTGGCATCAAGGCAGGTGCACTTCCAGTTCCCAAGGTGTGCGTTGCCATGCCAGTGTTTCTTCCCGCAGCAGATGGGCGGACTGGGGGTAGGTAGATGCCCAGCCCGGACGCGCCGCAACGTGGAAGCGTTGTCCTTTGATGGATACCGCAAACCCGTCCAGATCGGGTTCCCGCCGGGCATGGCACAGGGCTACGGCGAGCCGCAGGCTCATGAGTTGCAGAGCAAAAGTGGTGTCTTCCAGGTCGGCCTGTAGCTTGCGCACCTTGCCCTTGTGTCCCAGAACCAGGGATCCAAGGCGGTACAGTTCATGCTTTGCAAAGCCTGCGGCATCCGTGTTTTCGAGGATGTAGGCACCGTGGCGGTGATAGTCGCTGTGGGAAATGCGGCAACCAATCTCATGCAGGCGTCCAGCCCATTTCAGCTTTCGCAACACAGATTCAGGATGGGTTGCCGAAAGCTGAATGAAAAGGCTGCATGCGGTGCCAGCGACACGGTCGGCGTGGGACGGATCTACCGCAAAGCTCTGGACCAGCCCTTGCACGGTAGCGGTACGCAGGTCTGTCTCTGGTTGTTCGCGATCCAGCAAGTCATACAGCGCACCTTGGCGTAAAGCGCCCTGTGCCACATGCATTTCCTGGATATCGAGCAGGTCGAATACCGCTCGCAGTACGCTGAGTCCGCCGCCGATGACGGCACGGCGATCATCTTTCAGGCCCTCCAGCCGGATGCGATCTACGCTCTGCGCCCGCAGCAGACGCTCGCGCAACCAGTCCAGCCCGTTGCGGGTGATGGTGCCATTGGGAGACTGGTCGGCGGCTGCAAGAATGTCACCCACCGCTCCAGCGGTACCGGATGATCCGTAGGCTATGTCCCAGCAATGGGGGTGGTATGTCTCCAGGGCCTGATCGAGAATTGCCTTGGCTGCGATTTCAGCGGCAGCAAAGGCAGCGGCCGTCAGTTGTCCATCATTGAAATATCGGGTGGACCAGGCAACGCTGCCCACGTGGAAGGATGCGACGGCCTGGGCCGAAAATCGTTGCCCCAGAATGAGCTCTGTCGACCGGCCGCCGATGTCGACAACCAGGCGTCGCTCTGCCGATTGGGGAAGCAGGCGCGCGACACCCTGGTAGATCAGGCGTGCCTCTTCCAGTCCGGACACCACGTCGATCGGGTGGCCCAGCACTTCACTGCCCCGTTGCAGGAACACGTTGCTGTTGCGGGCTTCACGCAAGGTCTGCGTGGCTACGGCCCGAACCTGGGCACGGGGAAAATTGGCCAGTCGCTCTGCAAAACGAGCCAGACAGTCCCACCCTCTCTGCATGGCTTGAGCGCTCAGATTGTGCTCCTCGTCCAGGCCGCTGCCCTGGCGCACGGTTTCCTTCAGATATTCGACGCGTTGGATGCGCCCGAACTCATATCGGCCGATTTCTAGACGAAAACTGTTGGAGCCGAGATCGATGGCGGCGAGATGGGTGCCGTTCTGCATGGTGTTCTGATGGGGTATTTTCGTGGGGCATGGTAACGTGAACGGCCGGATGGACGGGTGTCACGGCGGCCCGATGGAGCTACGACATGTCTACCTGTGTAATGGTCATTACACGTCTGGAAATGGAATCTGAGCATGGCTCTGAACCATGTCAATTCTGTGACTGGGCTCGCAACCGCTGAAAATTCGGTTTGCCTTCGTCTTTGTGTCACTGGCTTGTCATTTAAAGTTCTTAAAGTCCGTTTTGTTCCTGTTAACCCTTACTGAAAGGTACTGAATGAAACGCGCATTTTTGAAAACCGTCGCTGTCACGCTGGCTTCCCTGGCCATGGGCAGTGCGTTTGCTGCCGATATCACCGGTGCTGGTGCGACCTTCCCCTTCCCTATCTATGCGAAATGGGCTGAAGCCTATAAAAAGGAAACGGGCACAGGCATGAACTACCAGTCGATTGGGTCTTCTGGGGGGATCCGGCAGATCCGTGCCAAGACGGTCGCCTTCGGGGCAACCGATGCGCCGGTTTCGGGCGCTGACCTGGAAAAGGATGGCATGGTGCAGTTCCCAGCCATCATTGGCGGTACGGTCCCTGTGATCCATCTGGACGGGTTCAAGCCCGGTGAATTGCGGGTCAGCGCAGGCGCGCTGGCAGAGATCTTTCTGGGCAAGATTGCTAAATGGAATGACGCCAAGCTGGTGGCGCTGAACCCTGGCAAGACCTTGCCAGACCAGAACATCACTGTAGTGCACCGTGCCGACGGTTCGGGTACTACCTTCAACTTCACGGACTATCTGACGGCGGTAAGCAAGGAATGGGCTGACACGGTGGGCAAGGGTGCTGCCGTGAAATGGCCTGCGCCGTCCTCGGTGGGTGGCAAAGGCAATGAAGGGGTTGCCGCCAATGTGAATCGGGTCAAGGGCGCCATCGGTTACGTCGAGTACGCCTATGTCAAGAAGAACAACATGAATTTTCTGCAGTTGCAGAATGCCGACGGCAAGTTCGTGAGTCCCGATGACAAAACCTTTGTGGCTGCGGCTGCTGGTGCAGACTGGTTCAGTGTGCCGGGCATGGGGGTTTCGATGGTCAATGCCAAGGGTGCTGAAAGCTGGCCTATCAGCACGGCATCGTTCATCCTGATGTACAAGGAGCCTGCTGACAAGGCGCAATCTGCAGAAGTCCTGAAGTTCTTTGACTGGGCCTTCAAGAATGGCAAGTCCATGGCCTCCGAACTGGATTATGTGCCGCTGCCTGACAGCCTCACGGCCGAGATCCGCTCCAAGGTCTGGTCGCAGATTCGAAAATAAATGATGGACCCTTGGCTGGCTTTCGCCAATGGACGGAGGGTCGTGATGGGCGAAGGCTGGCCTGCGGGGGGTTCACCAGTCCGATGGGAATCAATATGAGCGCGGAAACTACGATGACTGCACAAACGATGTCTCAACCGGCCAATGCGCCAACGAAATCGATGGCATCGATTGCCCGGCGGCAGCATCTCCAAGATATCTTTTTCCATCGGCTGACCCAGGGCCTGTCGCTGTTGGTGCTGGCGGCGTTGCTGGGCATCATCGTTTCCCTTTTTGTCTACGCATGGCCTGCGTTCCACAAATTTGGTGTCCAGTTTATCTGGCGTGTGGAATGGGACATCATCAACGAAGAGTTTGGCGCTGCAATTGCGATTGTGGGGACTTTGGCCAGTGCGGGTATTGCGCTTCTGATTGCGGTTCCGCTGGCTTTTGGCATCGCATTGTTTTTGACCGAAACCTGCCCTGTCTGGCTGCGTCGTCCGCTGGGTACGGCGGTGGAGCTACTGGCGGCAGTGCCTTCCATCATCTACGGCATGTTTGGCTTGTTTGTCTTTGCGCCCTTGTTTGCCGACTACTTTCAGGTGCCCGTGCAAAAACTGCTGGGTTCGATGCCTTTGGTGGGGTTCCTGTTTGGCGGCAGCACCAACGGGTTTGGCATCCTGGCGGCCGGCATTGTGCTGGCCTTCATGGTGCTTCCGTTTGTCGCCGCAGTGATGCGTGATGTTTTTGCGATCGTTCCACCCATCCTGAGGGAGTCAGCCTATGGCCTGGGATGTACCACGTGGGAGGTGGTCCATCGCGTGGTGCTGCCTTATACGCAGAAGGGCGTTGTGGGAGGAGTCATGTTGGGCCTTGGTCGTGCCCTGGGGGAAACCATGGCGGTGACTTTCGTGATTGGCAATGCCAACCGCATGCCGACGTCGCTGTTTTCGCCTGGAACCTCCATTGCTTCCACACTGGCCAACGAATTCGGAGAGGCAGCGGATTTTCATCTCTCCACCTTGTTTGCCTTGGGTTTTTTGCTGTTTGTCATCACCTTCGTGGTGCTTTCGGCGGCCAAGATACTCATGCTTCGGGCGGAAAAGGCCAAAGGCCTGTAGGAGACGCTCATGGAGTTCAATCCCAAGATCTATCAAAAACGGCGGCGTGCCAATGCCGTGGGTCTGACGCTTTCTCTGGGGTCCATGGCCCTGGGACTGTTTGTGCTGCTCTGGATTCTGAGTGTGCTGCTGACCAAGGGTTTTGCCGCGCTGGACTGGAACCTGCTCACTCACTCCACGCCGGCACCTGGGTCTGAAGGCGGCGGGCTGGCCAACGCCATTGTCGGAAGCCTGATGATGGTAGGCTTCACGGTGCTGGTATCCACACCTGTGGGCGTTCTGGCGGGGGTGTATCTCGCGGAGTATGGTGACCAGAGCAAGACTGCTGAATTGACGCGTTTTGTGACCGACATCATGTTGTCTGCGCCTTCCATCGTGCTGGGGCTTTTCGTCTATGCGATTGCCGTGGCCACAATGGGACACTTTTCCGGCTGGGCCGGCAGCATGGCACTTTCGCTGATTGCTGTTCCCGTGGTGGTTCGAACGACCGAAAACATGCTCCGCCTGGTGCCGGGCAGTCTTCGTGAGGCCGCCTTTGCACTCGGTGCGCCTCGCTGGAAAGTCTCCACCATGGTGACTTTGCGCGCTGCCCGCAGCGGTGTGATGACAGGCCTGCTGCTCGCCGTGGCCCGTATCAGTGGCGAGACGGCGCCATTGTTGTTCACCGCCCTGAACAACCAGTTCTTCAGCACCAACATGAATGCGCCCATGGCGAATCTGCCAGTGGTGATCTTTCAGTTTGCTCTCAGCCCTTACGACAACTGGGTGCGCCTGGCATGGGCTGGGGCGCTTCTCATCACGCTGGCCGTGCTGGTGCTCAACGTTGTGGCGCGGATCTTTCTGCGCGAAAACAACAAGGTCTGATACTCCCCCTCATTTTTGGGCACGCCTGTGAACACAGGCATGTCTTTTAACGGAACCGAAAATGACCACCGCTATCGCGACAGCCCCCGCTACCAAGAACGCTCTGGAACTGCGTAATCTCAATTTTTTCTATGGCAAGTTCCAGGGATTGCGCAACGTCAGCCTGGATATTGCCGAGCATAAAGTCACCGCCTTTATCGGTCCCTCCGGTTGTGGAAAATCAACCTTGTTGCGCACGCTCAACCGGATGTACAGCCTGTATCCCGGCCAGCGTGCAGAAGGCAGCATCCGCTTTTACGGGCAGGATATTCTGGACCCCAAGCAGGACATCAACCTGCTGCGTGCACGTATCGGAATGGTGTTCCAGAAGCCCACGCCGTTCCCCATGTCCATTTACGACAACATTGCTTTTGGCGTGAAGCTCTATGAATCGCTGTCCCCCAGCGAAATGGATGACCGGGTGGAGTGGGCGCTTTCCAAGGCGGCTTTATGGACCGAAGTGAAAGACAAGCTGCACCAGAGTGGCCTGTCCCTCTCGGGAGGGCAGCAGCAGCGGTTGTGCATTGCGCGCAGCGTTGCGGTGAAACCGTCGGTGCTGCTGCTTGATGAGCCGACCTCGGCACTGGATCCTTTGTCCACCGCCAAGATCGAAGAGTTGATCGATGAACTCAAACACGACTACACGATTGCCATCGTGACCCATAACATGCAGCAGGCGGCCCGGTGCAGTGACTACACCGCCTACATGTATCTGGGGGAAATGATCGAGTTTGGCGCGACCGAAGAGATCTTCTTCAAGCCCGAACGCAAGGAAACCGAGGATTACATTACCGGCCGTTTCGGCTGAGGAGCTACTTGTGCCAGACAAACATCTTTCTTCGCAGTTCGACAGCGAGCTCAACGGCGTATCAACCCGTGTAATGGAAATGGGCGGACTGGTGGAGTCCCAGATACGCCAGGCGATCTATGCGCTCTCGCAGTTCAGTCTGGAGGCTGTGGACCAGGTCCGTACGATCGAGAACCGGGTCAATGCCATGGAGGTGGAAATTGACTATGAACTCTCCACCATCATTGCCCGGCGTCAGCCCACTGCGCGCGACCTGCGGCTGTTGCTCGCTTTCTCCAAAGCAACGGCCAATCTGGAGCGCATGGGAGACGAGGCCCATCGCATGGCACGCATGGTGAAATCCATCATCGAAGGCGGTGCGCCGCGTTCCTTGCCTTCGAATGATCTGCGGGTGGCTGCCGACCTGGCATCAGGGCAGTTGCGAAAAGCGCTGGATGCTTTTGCCCGGCTGGACACAAAAATGGCCGTCGCGATTCTCAAGGAAGACGACCTGATTGACCGGGAGTTCGATGGCTTCGTTCGCAAGCTCATCACCTACATGATGGAAGACCCGCGTACGATTTCACCCAGCCTGGATCTGCTTTTCCTGGCCAAGGCGATTGAGCGGATTGGCGACCATTCCAAGAACATTGCCGAACTCATCATTTATCTGGTCAAGGGCATGGATGTGCGGCACACCTCGCTGGACGAGATTGAATCGGCCGTTTTGTAAAAAAGGGTTGGAAAGGAATGAGAAAACTACCCCGCGTCCTTGTTGTGGAAGATGAACCAGCGATTGCGGAGCTGATTTCCGTGAATCTGCGCCACAACGGTTTTCAGCCGTTTTGGGCCGAAGATGGTGAAGCCGCCCAGCGCGAACTTGACGCGGTCCTGCCGGATGTGATCCTGCTCGACTGGATGCTGCCTGGCCAAAGTGGCCTGCAGCTGGCGCGCAAGTGGCGTGCCAACGGCCGCACAAAGCAAATCCCCATTCTGATGTTGACAGCCCGTGGAGATGAGCCAGACAAGGTTGCTGGCCTGGACGCTGGAGCGGATGACTACATCACCAAGCCATTCTCCACCCAGGAATTGCTGGCGCGCATCCGCGCGGTGTTGCGTCGCCGCGCACCGGAACAGGCCCAGGAGAGCGTGTCCGTGGGGGCGCTGGCTCTGGATGCTGCGACGCACCGCGTCTCGTTTCAAGGAAACGCCCTGAAAATTGGACCGACCGAGTTCAAGTTGCTGCATTTCTTCATGACCCACCCTGAGCGCGTCCATAGCCGGGCACAGTTGCTGGACAAGGTCTGGGGCGACCATGTGTTCATTGAGGAGCGCACGGTGGACGTTCATGTCAAACGGTTGCGAGAGGCCTTGGGCGACGCTGGTTTGATGGTTGAAACGGTGCGGGGTGTCGGTTACAGATTTGCGGCGCCGACACAGATGCCTGTGCGCGCCTGAAGCTGGCGTAGATCTCATGCTGTGGCGGTTCTCATTCTTTCTGGGCGGGCAACTGCTGGGCATGGGCGTGGGGTGGTGGCAGGCCGACGCATGGGGTGTTGCTGCAGGAGCCGCCGTCGCTGCCTGGATCTGGTTCTTTCTGGACCTGTGGCGTGGCGCTCGGGTGCTGAGATGGATTCGGACGGGGGAAATGAGCAAGGCGCCCGCTCTGCAGGGTGTGTGGGGTGAAGCGGTCGAGCGCACGAGGCGCCTGGTGCGCAGGCAGGAGGTAAAGGCCCAGGAGAGCCAGAATCGCCTGGATGACATCTTGGCTGCTTTGCAAGCCTCGCCCAATGGCGTTGTGTTGCTGGACAAGGAGGGCCGCATCGAGTGGTGCAACGCCATGGCGGCGGCGCATTTTGGTTTCGATGCCCGGCGCGATGAGTTGCAATCCATCCGGAATCTGGTGCGCGATCCGGAGTTCAGTGCTTACTACGCCGCACAGGATTTTTCTGCGGATGTGGTCCTCGAAGGGCGTGGCGGTACGCCGTCCCGGCCGGTCAGGATTTCCGTGCAATTGCACCCCTATGGCGACGGCCGCAGTTTGTTGCTGTCGCGCGATGTCACGGCACTGGAACAGGCTGATGCCATGCGGCGGGATTTCGTTGCCAATGTGTCGCACGAAATCCGCACACCGTTGACTGTGCTGATGGGCTTCGTGGAGACCTTGCAGACGCTGCCGCTTGTGGCGCAGGAGCGTGCGCGGTATCTGGACCTGATGGCGCAGCAGGCCGCGCGCATGCACAGCGTCGTGCAGGATCTGCTGACCCTGTCTCGGCTGGAAGGAAGTCCCTTGCCCGGTGTGCGTGAGTGGCATCCTCTGCAGACCTTGCTGCATAGCTGCGAAGAGGAAGGACGGGCGCTTTCTCTGCTGGTGACCCGCGATCAGGCCCGGCCGCACGAATGGAGTTTTCCGGCGCCGGAATCAGTGGTGGGAGAGATTGCCGGGAGCATGAAGGAACTGCAAAGCGCGTTGTCCAACCTGATCAGCAATGCGGTGCGCTACACCCCGGCGGGCGGGCGCATCGCAGTGCAGTGGCATCTTCTTGCCGATGGACGTGGCGTCTTTTCCGTGCGGGACACTGGGCCCGGCATTGCGTCTGAGCATCTTCCCCGGCTGACCGAGCGCTTCTACCGGATTGACCGCAGTCGCTCGCGTGAAACGGGGGGTACGGGTCTGGGGTTGGCGATTGTCAAGCATGTCGTGCAGCGCCACGGCGCTGTGCTGGAGATTTCCAGCGTGCTGGGGCAGGGGTCAACGTTCAGTGTGTGCTTTCCTGCCGACAGACTGCGCACAGCCCACGCCTTGAAGCCATGAAGGAGCCCTTGAGGCTCGATGGAGGCCATCGCCATCAGTGAGATTGCTATTCATTGGATAGCTTCTTACGCAAGACTGGCGTGCCCTTACGGCCAAATTTCCTTGAAATCGATTATTGCTGAGACCCGGGGGCGTTGTACCGGTACAGGACCAATGCATCGTTCTGATCGGTAGGACGCCCTTGGATGGTTTGCAGTGTCCAGTGGCGCAGGTCTGGTGCCCAGGGTGGGCCCATGGATGGGTCAGGGGGTATTTCCAGCTGTCGTGCCCAGACCAGCCAGGGGCAGCTGACCGTGTTGGTGAGCGCCTGCAGCCGCAATGAGCCATGGAATTGCAAAGCGGCGATCTGTCCGCGTCCCAAGCCGAACATGTGCATGCAGGATGGATGGCCGGCCGCAGAGGCCACGGAACGCATCTGCGGGGCATCACTACGGGCATAGTTCAGCATGGGGAGCCAAAGTGTCATGAGCAGCAACCAGCTTAAAGTGGCCCCTGAGGCCGGTAGCACCAGGCTCTTCCATATCGGCTGGCGGTGTCGGTTGGCACGCCACCACACCAAAGCACACCAGGCTGCACTGGCTGCCAGTGCCACGACGAATGCCATGAATGAGAACTCGGGTTCGAAACCCCGCGCCAGTTTTGCGACATTGGCTGCGGGTTTTGCGGGAACCCCGGTCTGTGTTGACGTCCATATGACCCAAATGGCGATGGCGGACACCGAAAAGAAGAGCAGGGTGAACCAGTCGATCAGCGCGGCGACGCTGCGGCGCAACGTTGGCAGAGCAAAGGCTGCCAGAGCCGCCAGTGCAGGCAGGCCCAGCAACAATGCACGGTCGGCTGGCTGGGTGGTCAAGGTGGCGCCCACAGAGACGGCAACGAACCATAGGGGCAGCATCAGATGCCGGTGCAACTGGCGGCTCAGAATCTGTTTGCGCCAGCGCCACAGTGTCCATATCGCCAAAGGCCACGCGGGCCACGTAAACCATAGGAGCAGCCGACCCAGGCTGGCCCAGTCCTTGAGGCCATCGGCAGGCCACGCCATGCGCCAGCGCCACAGATCCAGTTGCCAGGCCAGCACCGTCACGGCCAGTGCCAGCAGTGCAATCCCTAAGGCCCGCGGCTTTGCGCGGGACATATGGGCATTGCTGGGGTCGCAAAGACACATCATGGCCCCGCCCAGCCCATAGAGCAGGGCCAGTGTCGGAGCACCACTGAGCACCAGCCCTGGCAGTCCTGCCGTGAGTGCCAGAAGCGGCCATGCGCGTTGGTGGGGGGAGGCTGCCAAGCCATAAAAAATCAGAGAAGTGCAGCACAGCTGCACCAGGTACGATGTGGTTTCATGGGAGGGCTGGGCCAGCCCCAGGCAGGCCAGCAAGGCCAGCAATCCGCCATCGGCCATCGCTCTTGCGTAGTCGGCGGGCGCTGCCTCGCCACCAAAGGCGAATGCCACGGGCTGTGCACCTGGGCTGCGCGCCAGGTCGTGAATGCCATACCAGGTGGCCTGGAGCGTTAACGCGAGCAACAGAACAAATGGAATGCGGGCAGCCCATTCGGGTGCCAGCCAGGGTGATGCAAATTGCATCGCCCATGCACCCAGCCAGTAAGGGAGCAGTCCATCTGTTTCAGGCGGCAGATCGCCCAGCAGGGGAGACAGCCACGGCGTGTGGCCCTGTGCCAGTTCAAGCATGTAGCCCAAGGCAGTCATGTCGGCGCCGCGCCATGGATCTCGGCCCATGAAGCCCGGCGCGATGTAGGCCAGGCACAGCAGCAACAGTGCCCATCGGGGCAGGCGGCGTACGGCACTCTGAGGAACGATGGCGGGACTGGGCTGGTTCACGCTGCAACGGAAGGAAACGAGGATATCGCGTTCGGAAGTGACGACATCAGGATGCCCGCAAGCAGACGCCGGTGGGTGTTCCTAGTGTAGTGAAACACTGCACAGGCATTCCCTGCAAGACAAAGAAAAAGGCAGCGCGGTTGCCCGGGCTGCCTTTTGGCGGATTGGCGCAGATTATTTTGCGGTGGTTTTGCCAAAACGGTTGCGGAAACGCTCCACGCGGCCACCCATGTTGTCCACCGATTTTTGTGTGCCGGTGTAGAAGGGGTGTGATTCGCTGGTGGTTTCGAGCTTGAACAGGGGCAGTTCGCGACCGTCTTCCATCTTGATCACTTCCTTGGCGTTTACGCACGAACGCGTAACGAACTTGAAGCCGTTGGACATGTCCTGGAAGCAAACTTCGCGGTAGTTGGGGTGAATGCCTTCTTTCATGGCGAATCCTTGTGTGTGTATCAACTGCGGCAGCCACTGCAGCACCTATTTGCCACAGCACTTTTCGCGAAAAGCCCTAGATTATCGCACGAATGGCGTTTTCAGCCACCACGTCGCATCATGTCGAAGAATTCGACATTGCTCTTGGTTGCCTTCATGTTCTTGATCATGAGTTCCATGGATTCGATGTCATCCATGTTGTACATGAACTGGCGCAGGATGCGGGTTTTTTGGAGAATTTCGGGGGCCAGCAGCAACTCCTCGCGGCGCGTGCCGCTCTTGTTGAGTTCGATGGCCGGGAACACGCGCTTTTCGTAGAGGCGGCGGTTCAGGTGGATTTCGCAGTTGCCCGTGCCTTTGAATTCTTCAAAGATCACTTCGTCCATGCGGCTGCCGGTATCGACCAGCGCGGTGGCGATGATGGTGAGTGATCCACCTTCCTCGACCTTGCGCGCCGCGCCAAAGAAGCGCTTGGGGCGCTGCAGCGCGTTGGAGTCCACGCCGCCCGAAAGCACCTTGCCGGAAGACGGCACGACGTTGTTGTAGGCGCGGGCCAGGCGGGTGATGGAGTCCAGCAGAATCACCACGTCCTTCTTTAGTTCCACGAGGCGCTTGGCGCGCTCGATCACCATCTCGGCCACGTGCACGTGGCGCGCGGCGGGCTCGTCGAAGGTGGATGCGATGATCTCGCCCTTCACCGTGCGCTGCATTTCCGTCACTTCCTCGGGGCGCTCGTCCACCAGCAGCACCATCAGGTGCACGTCGGGGTTGTTGGCCGTGATGGCGTGGGCGATGTGCTGCATCATCACCGTCTTGCCGCTCTTGGGCGGCGCGACGATCAGTGCGCGCTGCCCGCGGCCAATGGGTGCAATGATGTCAATGATGCGGCCCGTGATGTTTTCTTCACTCTTGATGTCACGCTCAAGACGCATGTGCTCCTTGGGGAACAGCGGCGTCAGGTTCTCGAACATCACCTTGTGCTTGTTCTGCTCGGGCGGGCCGTCGTTGACCTTGTCGAGCTTGGTCAGGGCAAAGTAGCGCTCGCCGTCCTTGGGCGTGCGTACTTCGCCTTCAATCATGTCCCCGGTATGCAGGTTGAAGCGTCGTACCTGGCTCGGGCTGATGTAGATATCGTCCGTGCTGGCGGTATAGCTGGTGTCGGGGCTGCGCAGGAATCCGAATCCGTCGGGCAGGATTTCCAGCACGCCGTCCGCGAAAATCTGTTCTCCGGCCTTGGCGCGTTTCTTGATGATGGCAAACATCAATTCCTGTTTGCGCATGCGTCCGGTGTTTTCGATGTCAAGCTCTTCGGCCTGCTTGAGGACTTCGGACACGTGAAGTGCCTTGAGTTCGTTGAGGTGCATGGGGTGTCTCCTGCGCGGAGCGGATAAGAACGGGGAGTGCAGCTTGCCGAGCAGTCCGCAGTGCGCGGATGTGGCCTACCTGAGAGAGATTTCGCGCCGACTGCCAATGCGTGCAGACCAGCGAGTGAGTGTAATTATGACAGGAAATAAAACAGAATCACGGGTGATCGGGGCAGTGTGGTCTGTGAGGCCGCCCGAACACCCGGTTTACCGGCCCTGAAAGCACGATGGCTCAGGGGGTGGGCCCATGGTCAGGCCAATTGCTGGTCGATGAATGCCGTCAGTTGTGCCTTGCTCATGGCGCCGACCTTGGTGGCAGCCAGCTGGCCATCCTTGAAGATCATGAGCGTAGGGATGCCGCGAATACCGAATTTGGCCGGAACCTCCCGGTTCTCGTCGACATTCATCTTGGCGATTTGCAGTTTGCCTTGGTAGGTGCCGGCCACTTCATCGAGAATGGGCGCAATCATCTTGCAGGGGCCGCACCATTCGGCCCAGTAATCGACCAGAACCGGTGTGCCTGATTTCAAGACATCGGCCTCGAAACTGGCGTCAGAAAGATGTTTGATGAGTTCGCTTGCCATGCGCTTTCCTTGTTGGTGGTGAGCTGGTATGTGTAAAGTCTTTTTATTGTGACAGAAACAGGTGTGTCCCTGTCGGCAGCAAGTCTGGGAGGTGCTATGACAGTCATAGCAAAAATCGATGAATGGAGTGCTGCTGCGCTTCATTGTGTTGTCAATGGCAGCCCTCCTTGTATTGTTGGCACCCCTCGCCGCATGACGGCATGAATCTTCTCCAGAATGACTGAATCAATACCGGTTCCGCTGCAGTGCAGTTGTGATGTGGCCGTCGTGGGCGGTGGGCCCGCAGGCCTGATGGCCGCAGAAACCTTGGCCTGCATGGGCAGGGCTGTCCACTTGTTCGATGCCATGCCGTCGGTGGGGCGCAAGTTCCTGCTGGCAGGTAAAGGAGGTCTCAATCTGACGCATTCCGAACCGTTCGATCGCTTCGTCTCCCGCTTCGGGGCGCGCGCGTCACAGTTGGAGCCATTGCTAAAAGAGTTTGGCCCCGATGAACTGCGCGTCTGGGCCAAGGCGCTTGGTGTCGAGACCTTTGTCGGCACGTCGGGCCGGGTCTTTCCTGTCGACATGAAGGCAGCACCCCTGCTGCGTGCGTGGCTGCACCGCCTTCGATCCATGGGTGTGCAATTCCATATGCGCCACCGATGGTGTGGCTGGGCAGACGATGGTGTGTTGCAGCTGGCATCACCTGCGGGGACGCAATTCGTGCAGGCACGGGCGGTGGTCCTGGCTTTGGGCGGCGCCAGCTGGGCGCGATTGGGATCGGATGGCGCCTGGGTGCCCTTGCTGGAGTCGCGTGGTGTGCCGGTCGCGCGGCTGCGGTCTGCCAACTGTGGGTTCGATGTGCCGCTCAAGACAGCACGGGCAGGAGAGACGCGGCGGGAATTCCTGCAGGAGCTGCTAGGCCAGCCGCCGGTTCTGCAGATTGGCTGGACGCCGCATTTTGCCCAGCGCCATGCGGGCCAGCCTTTCAAGTCGGTGGCCTTGGCCTTTGCGGGTCGCGATGGCCGCAGCTTTGCGCGCAGAGGTGAGTTTGTTGCCACGGCGACTGGCGTGGAAGGCAGTCTGGTGTACGCGGTGTCGGCATTGCTGCGTGACGAAATCGAGGCGCATGGCAGTGCCACTTTCCACCTGGACCTGCTGCCAGACCATTCTCCCGAGCGGGTGCTGTCCGAGGTGCTGCACCCCCGGGGGGCGCGTTCCCTGTCCAGCCATCTCAAGAGCCGTCTGGGCCTCGAAGGCATCAAGATGGCCATTCTTCATGAGCAACTGGACAAGGCGCAGCTGAATGACCCGCAGGCTTTGGCGCGGGCCATCAAGGCTGTGCCCATCACCGTGGTGGCACCCCGTCCGCTGGATGAGGCGATCAGCACTGCAGGGGGGGTGGTCTTCGATGCACTGGACGCACAACTGATGGTTCGAGGTCTTCCTGGTGTTTTCTGCGCGGGGGAAATGCTTGACTGGGAGGCTCCCACGGGGGGGTATCTGTTGACGGCGAGCTTCGCCACCGGCCAGCGTGCGGGGCATGGTGCTGCCCAATGGCTGCAGGCATGCACAGCGATACCTTGAGCCGCCGTGGGGTGCCCGGGGTATGGACCGGCGCTGGTGCAGCATTTGCTCTAAACTGGCTGCCATGACAATCACCGCGCTTTGGCATCCATGAGCTCTATCTCGACGGTGGTTTTTGCCGACCTATCGGGGAGCACCTCGCTGTACGAATCGATGGGCAACGAGCGAGCGGCCAAGACGGTCATGCGCCTGACACAGTGGATGTCCGAGGTGCTGCAGGCGCACCAGGGGCGCGTTGTAAAGATGCTGGGTGATGGCGTGCTGGGCATCTTTGCCAACGCCCACCAGGCGGTTGTGGCGGCGGGTGAATTGCAGCGCAGCCACCAGATCCACCTTCAGCGCTGGCCAGACGTCCTGCGTCTGGAGATGCATGTGGGCGTGGCCAGTGGCGAGGTGCTGGAGGTGGATGGCGATGCCTATGGCGATGCCGTGAACGTGGCTTCGCGGCTGTGTGAGAGAGCAGGGCCGGGCGAGATCTGGACCAATGACCTGACGGCCGTCGATGCGGGGGTGGTGCCGCATGTGCACTTTCGCAAACTGGGCGTCTTTGAGATTCGGGGGAAGACGGAAGCGCAACTCATCTTCCAGGCCGAATGGAGGGATCAGGAATCGCCGGAGCAACTCACCATGCAGGCGGGCCTGCTCAGCAATGTGGCGCCCCTGGATTCCTTGCCGGGCGCCATCGAATTGGCATGGAAAGGCGAGAAGCTATTGTTCTCGTCGGAAGATGCTCCCTTGCACATTGGCCGGTCCAGTGCGGCGCAGGTGAGTATTTCCGACCCCCGTGTTTCCCGCATGCACGCCCGTGTCGATTGGTCGAATGGCGCTTTCGCGCTCACGGATGTCAGCAGCTTTGGAACCTGGGTGCAATTTGCAGGCAGCGATACCGTCGTTCCCCTGCGGCGCAGCGCCTGCATGCTGCACGGCGAAGGCCGCATGGCGCTGGGCATGCCGTTTGGCGTGGGTGCCCCCACACTTGATTTCAGGATCACGGGCAGCAGCATGCGCCTGGGCTAGTGTTAACAGCGCCCTGGGCGCAACTCTTCTGCGGGAGTGCATTCGGGGCCTATTTGGCGTTTAATGAGCGCACATTCTTCACCGCAAACCTGCCATGTTCGAACGATTTCGCTCGGTCTTTGCGCGCAGCCAAGGGGCCCTTGGCAGCCAAGGTATTGCAACGCCAGGGCAGTTGGCGCTTTGGGCGGGTGCGCAGCGCTGGGCGTTTGATTTTCAGGGGGAGCCCGCGCGGTTTCAGCTGCGGGGCATGGCGGCAGGGCAGCCCTGGATGGTGGAGAGCGGCACACCTGCGCGCGACTACCTGACGGGCACAGAACTGCGTGCAAGAGCAGATTTGCAGGCAGCCCCGGATGCCCACCTCATGGTCATCAACCGTGCGCTCAAGGAAGCCCTGGAGGGGCGCGTCTATGGCGCCATCACGGAAACGCTGCAGACGGCTGCGGACGACAGCCTGCCCCAGGAAATGCGCTGGCTGGCGATGTACGAGGAGTTGCAGTGGCCGGAATTGCCGCTCTCATTTGTGCGGTTGTTTGCTGTCGTGGGCGACCGCAGCGACCAGGCACGCCGCTGGGTCAACGCGGCCGTGGTGTCGCACCTTCTCGGAAACCGCAGTGCAGAGCAGGCGGCACTGCCGCTGGTGCTGATGCTGTCCGGAAGTCAGCTCTCGCTGCGCATGCAGACCCTGGCGCGTTATGTGCCAGACTTGGAGTACGCCACTGCGTTGCTGATGGCGGCCACTACCGTGGCGGCGCAGAACCTGCTGCCCGCAGCGGATTCCGGGCCCGCCACGCTGCCGCCCGGGTGAGGGCGGCAGATTTCTGCAGGCTCAGTGCGCCTTGGGCGGCGCGTACTTGCCCAGTTCCATCTTGGCAATGGAGGCGCGATGCACTTCGTCCGGGCCGTCGGCAAAGCGCAGGGTGCGTGCCTGGGCATACGAGAAAGCCAGTGGGAAGTCGTCGCTGACACCGCCACCGCCGTGGGCCTGCAGGGCCCAGTCGATCACCTGGCAGGCCATGCTGGGGGCCACCACCTTGATCATGGCGATTTCAGTCTTGGCCACCTTGTTGCCGGCCACATCCATCATCCAGGCGGCCTTGAGGGTCAGCAGGCGCGCCATGTCGATCTTGCAGCGCGCCTCGGCAATGCGCTCCTGTGTCACGCCCTGCTGGGCCACTGTCTTGCCGAAGGCCACGCGGTCCATGGAGCGCTTGCACATCAGTTCCAGGGCGCGCTCGGCCAGGCCGATCAGGCGCATGCAGTGGTGGATACGCCCGGGGCCCAGGCGCCCTTGGGCAATTTCGAAGCCGCGGCCTTCGCCCAGCAGGATGTTGGAGACGGGAACGCGCACGTTCTCGAACAGCACTTCGGCGTGGCCGTGCGGTGCATCGTCGTAGCCGAACACGTTGAGCGCACGCACCACCTTCACGCCGGGGGTGTCGGCGGGAACAACGATCATGCTTTGCTGCGAATGGCGCGGCGCGTCAGGGTCGGTCTTGCCCATGGTGATGAGCACCTTGCAGCGCGGATCCATGGCGCCGGACGTCCACCATTTGCGGCCATTGATGACGTATTCGTCACCCTGGCGTTCGATGCGTGTTTCGATGTTGGTGGCGTCGCTCGATGCCACATCGGGCTCGGTCATGGCAAAGGCTGAGCGGAACTTGCCTTCGAGCAGGGGTTTGAGCCAGGTGGCCTTGATGCCATCGGAGCCATAGCGCGCAATGGTTTCCATGTTGCCGGTGTCGGGTGCCGAGCAGTTGAAAACCTCGCTCGACCAGAGCACGCGGCCCATGATCTCGGCCAGCGGGGCGTATTCGGCGTTGGTCAGGCCCGCCCCGTGGTAGCCCGAGGCCTCGGCCGTGTCCACCGGCAGGAACAGGTTCCACAAGCCGACGGCCTGGGCTTTGGCCTTGAGGTTCTCGACCGTCTGCAGCGGTGTCCAGCGCTTGCCCGCCTGTGTGTTGGCGGCCAGTTCGGCCATGTACTGGCTCTCGGCCGGGTAAATGTGGTCGTCCATGAACTGGAGCAGTTTCTTCTGCAGTTCCTTGGTTTTGGGCGAGTAGTCAAAGTCCATGGGTTCTCCTTGAAAAACAGGGGGTGTTGGCGGCGCTCAGCCGCGCTGGGCGAAAGACCAGGCCATCTGGGCCAGGGGGCGGGCACCTTCGCCCGAGGCCTTGGCCTGGGCGCTGGAGGCGGTGCCCATCTCCACGCGCTTGGCAATGCCTTGCAGGATGGCGGCCAGACGGAAAAGGTTGTAGGCCATGTAGAAGTTCCAGTCGGCGACCAGTTCTTCGGGGGTGGCCAGCCCGGTGCGTTGGCAATACAGGCGGATGTACTCCTGCTCGGACGGGATGCCCAGCGCCGCCAGGTCCAGGCCGCCAATGCCCCGGAACATGCCCGGCGGGATATGCCAGGCCATGCAGTGGTAGCTGAAATCGGCCAGCGGGTGGCCCAGCGTGGACAGCTCCCAGTCCAGCACGGCGATGACGCGCGGCTCGGTGGGGTGGAACATCAGGTTGTCGAGGCGGAAGTCGCCATGCACGATGGACACGCGGTTCTCGTCGCGCGCGCTGGCCGGCATGTTCGCGGGCAGCCAGGCCATGAGCTTGTCCATCTCCTCGATGGGCTGCGTGATCGAGGCCAGGTACTGCTTGCTCCAGCGGCCGATCTGGCGCTCGAAATAGTTGCCGGGCTTGCCATAGCTGGCAAGGCCCCGCTCGGCGAACTTCACCGTGTGCAGCGCAGAAATGACGCGATTGCTTTCGTTGTAGATGGCTGTGCGCTCTTCGGGCGTCATGCCGGGAAGGGCCTGGTCCCAGAGCACGCGGCCCTGCATGAATTCCATGATGTAGAAGGCGCGCCCGATGATGGATTCGTCCTCGCACAGCACATGCATGCGTGGCACCGGGACATCGGTGCCTTGCAGGCCGCTCATGACGGCGAATTCGCGTTCGATGGCGTGCGCTGACGGCAGCAGCTTGGCCACAGGGCCAGGCTTGGCCCGCATGACATAGCTTTTGCCGGGTGTGACCAGCTTGTAGGTGGGGTTGGACTGCCCGCCCTTGAACATCTCGACGCTCAAGGGGCCGGCGAAGCCTTCCAGATGCTGCTGCAGCCAGGCGCTGAGGGCCGCCGTGTCGAAAGCATGTTGTTCGGAGACGGCACGGGTGCCGATGAAATGATCGAAATTGCTCATGGGTGGGGCATTAGTTGTCAGTTTCAGTGATGTCCATCAGGGCGTCGCGGTCGCGCACGACCAGCCCGCCCGGCTCGATGCGAATGATGTCTTCACGCTCCATGGCCTTGAGTTCCTGGTTGACGCGCTGGCGGGAAGCGCCCAGCAGTTGCGCCAGCTCTTCCTGGGCCAGTTGCAGGCCGATACGCATCTCGTCGCCATGCGACAGGCTGGGAATGCCATAGCTGCGCACCAGATGCAGCAACTGCTTGGCCAGCCGCGCGCGCAGCGGCAGGGTGTTGAGGTCTTCCACCAGGCCGTAGAGCTGGCGTATGCGCCGCGCATGCAGCCGCAGCATGGCCTCGTACAGCTCCACATGCATGGCCAGAATTTTCTTGAAGTCGGCCTTGGCCACGCACAGGATGGTGGTTTCGCCATGGGCATAGGCATCGTGTGTGCGCCGGTCCCCGTCGAAGATGGCCACGTCGCCAAACCAGATGCCCGGCTCCACGTAGGTCAGCGTGATCTGCTTGCCCGAGATGGAAGTCGAGCTCACGCGCACCGCGCCCTTGGCGCAGGCAATCCACTCCTCGGGCGGGTCGCCGCGGGCAGCGATGAGGCCGCCATCCTTGAAGCGTTTGACGTAAGCGCATCGCAGTATGTCGTGTCGGAGTGAAGGTGATAGAGAGGAGAACCAGCGACCAGCGTTGATCGCTTCACGTTCGTCGATAGTAAGAATGGGGTCGTCCATGGGCTGTCTTTTGGGTGACTGAGTACGCGGTCATTGTCGCGTGAGGGACGGCCTGCGGACAGGGGGGTTGTCACCTGCGTGTCTGGATGCAGGCCAGCGGTGTGCGCGTGCTGCGGCGCAGGCGTGTCCATCCGTCCGTCGCAGCCTGCCTTGGAAATTTTGATTGAATATGGATCTAACGCTTATGTATCAAGCGGTAGTAGCTATTGAATTAATAGCATTGCGGGTGCGATGCCCCCTGCGTCCGCTCAGCGGTACTGTGGCTTGCGCTTTTCCAGGAAGGCGCTGATGCCTTCCCCTGCATTGGCGTGGTGCAGGTTGCGCAGGAAATGCTTGCGCTCCAGGTCAAGATGGGCGTTCAGCGTGTGCTGGCCCGCCTCGTTCAGCAACTCCTTGATGCTGGCCAGCGCATTGGGGGCGCGCTCGTTCAGTGTCTGGGCCAGTTCCAGCGCGGCGGTCAGTGCGCCGCCGGGCTCGGCCAGGCGGTTGACCAGGCCCAGCGCGTGCAGGCGCTCGGCGCTGGTGCGTTCGGCGCACATCAGCAGCTCGGTGGCCAAGGGGCGGGGCAGGGTACGGGCCAGGCTCCAGCTGGCACCGCCGTCGGGTGAGAGCCCTACCTGGCTGTACGACAGGGCAAACAGGGCGCTGCGCGAGGCCACGATGAGATCGCAGGCCAGGGCCAGCGAGAACCCGGCACCGGCGGCCGCGCCTTCGATGGCGGCCAGCACCGGTTTGGGATAGGCGCGGATGGTTTCGATCCAGTTGTGCAGCGCTTCAATGCTCTCTTCCTGCACGGCCGCACCCAGGTTGCGGTTGGCCTGCAGGCGCTGCAGGTTGCCGCCTGCACTGAAAACGCCGTCAGCACCCGTGATGACCACGCTGCGCACCTCGGCGCTGCGTTCGGCGCCATGGAGGGCCTCGGTGCCCGCAGCATAGATGGCGGGATCCAGGGCATTGCGCAGGTCAGGGTTGCTGATGGTCAGAACCAGGGTCTGGCCGTGGCTGGTGCTGCGAAGTTCTGCGGGCATCGTTGCGGGTGTGTGGGGAAAGGGAGCGGGCTGCAAACGACGGGGGCGGTCACTCTTCCTCGTGCTGCAGGCTCAGTCCAATGGCGCCACGGCGCCGCAGCCAGGGGCTGGGGCGGTAGCGGGGGTCGCCATAGACGGTCTGCATGTTGAACAGCACTTCCAGAATGTTGGTGGGACCCCAGCGGTCGCCCATGGCCAATGGACCGAGCGGGTAGCCCAGTCCGAGGGTGACGGCGGTTTCCAGGTCGCGCGGGCTGCAGATGCGCTGCTGGCAGATGTCGCTGGCAATGTTGACGATGGTGGCTACCACACGCTGGGTGACAAAGCCCCCGCTGTCGCGCACCACACTGACGGCCTTGCCGTCGCGTGCCATCAGGGCGTGGGCGGCGTCGCGGATGTCCGCGCGGGTGACCGGGTTGGTGGCCAGCACGCGGCGGCGTGTGGCGGCTTCCTCGACCAGCATGTCGATGCCGATGGTGCGCGCCGGGTCCAGGCGCTCCACCACGGCGACGGTGGTGATGTCAAAGCCCAGCGGCGCGACCAGAATGATGGCGCTGGCCGACGGCGCTGCCCCGGTTTCGATATCGGCGCCCAGGTTCTTGAGCATCTGGTAGATTTCGGGGCGCCGCGCTGCGCGGGGCGACACCCAGACCGGCGGGATCACGTCCACCACGGGCGTGGGTGCCTCGTCGGGAACCTGGGCTGCGCTGTCGACATAGCGGTAGAAGCCTTCCCCCGTCTTGCGGCCCAGCAGGCCGCCGGCCAGGCGCTGGGCGGTGAGCACGCTGGGGCGGTAGCGGGGCTCCTCGTGGTACTGGTGGTAGATCGACTCCATGACCGGGTGCGAGACGTCCAGCCCCGTCAAGTCCAGCAGCTCGAACGGCCCGAGCTTGAAGCCTGCCTGGTCGCGCAGGATGCGGTCGACGGTGGCGAAATCGGCCACACCTTCATCGACGATGCGCAGGGCCTCGGTGGTGTAGCCCCGGCCCGCATGGTTGACGATGAAGCCCGGGCTGTCCTGGGCCTGCACCGGGGTATGGCCCATCTGGCGCACCTGCGCGGCCAGGGCGGTGCACAGGGCAGGGTCGGTTTGGAGGCCCGCCACCACTTCCACCAGCTTCATCACCGGTACCGGGTTGAAAAAATGCAGCCCCGCCATGCGCCGCGGGTTGTGCAGGGCTGCGGCAATGGCGGTGACCGACAGCGACGAGGTGTTGCTGGCCAGCGCGGCCTCCGGGCGCAGCACGGCTTCGAGTTCGCGCACCAGGGCCTGCTTGGCGTCCAGCCGTTCCACAATGGCTTCCACCACCAGGTCGCAGTCCGCCAGGTCCGACAGGCCCTGGGCCGTCTGCAGGCGTCCGGTGCAGGCCGCAAGCTGGTTTGCGTCCATGCGATTTTTCGATACTTGCCGGTGCCACTGCTCGACGATGGCATCGTGCGCTCGCTGCGCCATGCCCGGCTGCGCGTCCAGCAAACGTACCTTGCTGCCTGCCTGGGCCATCATTTGCGCAATGCCACGGCCCATGGCGCCAGCGCCCACCACACCTACCATAGGAAATTGAATTGTCATAGCGTGATTATGGCTGTGACTAGGTCGATAGGTTCTGTGCAAGAATCCGGCGCATATTTCGAGAAAAAGATGTGAATTTTCGTAACGCGCTTTTCGCGCTCATTCTTGGCTCGTCGGCGGGGACTGCTGCAGCTTTGGCTTTAGGCCCCTCGCGGGGCGCGGTGCTGCTGGGGCGTACGGTCGATCTGGCCTTCGAAGTGCGGCCTGATCCGGGGCAGCCGCTGGCCGATGCCTGCATCACCGCAGACCTGTTGTCAGGTGCCAATCCGGTTCCGCGCAGCCGGGTAAGCGTGACGCCCCTGCCCGAAGTCCCGGGCCGCCCTTCATTGGTCCGCGTGCAGTCTTCGGCCATCATGGATGAGCCGGTGCTCACGGTCACCTTGCTGGCAGGGTGCAGCGGCAAGACGTCACGCACGTATACCTTTCTGGTAGATCCTCCGGCCAGCATGGCAATCGGCAGCCGCCCTATCGCCATCCCGCGCGTGGAGATGCCTGAAGTGCCTCGTGCCGCGCCCGTCCCGGCGGCGCCCGGTGGGGCGGTGGGCAGCCGTTCGGGCAGGGCCACGACCAGCAATGCGGGGATGGCGGCGCCTGCCAGCGCCCCGCCGACCCCAAGCTCCGCGCCCCTGAAGGGCGCCGCATCGTCCAGTGCCTCCAGGAGCGCACGCAAGGCCGCGCCCAAGGCGCCCAAAGCCCCGGAGAAGGAGACGCCCCGTCCGCGCCTGGTGATGGAGCCGCTGGAGAACTGGCTCGAAACGCCGGCGCCCCTGCAACTGACCACACAGCTGCAGTTGCCTGAAGTGCCTGCCACCCCCCTGCAGCGTGAGCAGGCCCAGGCACAGTGGAAGGCGCTGAACATGCAGCCCGAAGACATTCTGGAGGAAAGCGCCCGTACGGCGGCGCTCCAGGCCGAAGTCGCACGCTCAAAAACCCTGGCCGACAAGGACCGCGCCGCCGCCCTTGCAGTGCAGCAGCGCCTGGAGCAGGAAAACGCCGAGCGCTATTCGGCCACCATCGTCTATGGGCTGCTGGCCCTGCTGGCGGGCATTCTGGCCTGGGCCGTGTGGATGGGTCTGCGCCTGCGCGCAGCCACCCGCCAGGCACAGCAGGCCTGGGCGGGCGCCGTGGCCCAGCCGCTGCCCGTGGCGGCGGAGCCCGTGCCGCAAGCCGTTGCCCCCAGGCCGGTGCAGGCAGTGCCGCCAGCGCCTGTGCCTGCACCGCCGCCCGCCGCGCCCGCGCCTGCGGCGCGTGCGCGGTCGCCCAATTCCGGGCTGGCGCCCCTGTCCATGGCGACTCCGGCCGTTGACCGTGCTCCCAGGCCGCCGGACCCGGCGCCACAACCCGCACTGCTGATCAACCCCGAGGAATTGTTCGACCTGCAGCAGCAAGCCGAATTCTTTGTCTCGGTGGGAGAGCACCTGCAGGCCATTGGCGTGCTGCGCAAGTACATCGCCCACAATGAAAGCACCGCGCCTGCCGCCTACCTGGAACTGCTGCGCCTGTACCGCTCGCTCAGCCGGGTGGATGATTTCAATGACCTGCGGGCGCAATTCCACCGGCATTTCAATGCGCTGGTGCCCGAGTTCGCTTCCTTCAACCGGCCGGGGCGCCCGCTGCTGGCCTACGCCGATGTGCTGGCCGAGATTGAGGCGATCTGGAGCGATGAAGCCGTTTTGCCCCTGCTCGACAGCCTGCTGTTCCGGCATGGCGATACGGTGCTGGAGCGCTTCGACCTGGCCGCGTTTGACGACCTGTTGCTGCTCAACGCCATTGCCCGCACCACACCGCCGTCTGCGCGCGGTGCGCCGCCCCCGCGCGAGCGCACCACCCCGATGGTCAGCGTGGCGGATGAACCGGCCCCGGTGCATGTCGATACAACGCCCCTGGGCCGGGAACCCGATGCCGCTGCACAGGCGCTCGACGGTATGGACAGCCTGCTGGAATACGACCCGGACTGGCTGAACATGGAATCCACCCGGGGCGATGTGCTGCTCTCCACCCAGGCCCCCGCCGGGGTCCAGACCATTGATTTCGACCTGAGCGACCCGTTCACGGACGAACCGGTGCCGCTGCCCCCCATTACCCAAAGCGATCTGCCTGCGGTGCCGCCCACCAAGGCGCCCGAGCCAGGCCAGCCCGTGGGTTTTGGTGCCAGCAGCGATCGCTTTGAGGTGCGCTTCGAGCTTGAAGAGATCAAGAAGCCGAAGTGAGGAGCCGGGCAGAGCAGGACGATGCACACAGGGTGATGTGCTCCTGAAAGTGTAGCTGCAAACGCTTGTTCATCAAGCGCTGGGGCCATATTTTATTGTTTTTTCATTGCCTGCAGCAGTTGTGCGGCCGCCGCTTCGGGGTCGGGCGCATTGACCAGGGCCCGCACCACGGCGATCGAACCCACGCCCGTCGCCAGCACGCCGGCAAACTGCTCCAGGCCAATACCGCCAATGGCCACCGTGGGGTAGTCGCCCAGCAGCGCCACATACGCCGCCAGGCGTGCCATGCCCTGCGGCACGGTCGCCATGCGCTTGAGTGTGGTGGGGAACACGGCGCCCAGGGCGATGTAGCTTGGCTGCACCGCGTCGGCGCGCAGCATTTCTGCGTAGCCGTGGGTGCTGACGCCCAGCCGCAGCCCGCTGTCGCGCAATGCGTGTATTTCGGCTGCGCTGAGCGCGTCCAGATCTTCCTGGCCCAAATGGGCGCCATAGGCTCCGGCGGCCATCGCTTCGCGCCAGTGGTCGTTGATGAACAGCCGTGCTGCGGTGCCTGCGACGGCTTCGACGGCCGCGCGCACCTCGCGGGCAATGGCGGCGGCATCGTCGGATTTGAAACGCAGCTGCACCGTGGGCACACCGGCCCGTGCCATGCGGCCCACCCAGGCAGCGTCGGGCAGCACGGCGTACAGGCCGAGCTGCTGCGGGCAGGCGGCAAAAGGCGCTGTGTGCGGCCGTGCCTGCAGGCCAAAGTCTTCTGATGCGCTGGGCCACTGCGCAGGCGCGGTGCGGCCGGTGCGCTCCCAGCGTGCCTGCCAGGCATGGGCCAGCACCTGCGCATCGTGGGCGATGAATCCCAGCGTGCTGCAGGCCTGCAGCGCGCCCAGGTACACCGGTGCGTCGCTCTCGGGCGCAGGCACCGGCTGGGGCGGAAAGCCTGTGAAGCTGGCGGCGTGGGCCGCAACGATGGCGTGGGCCAGGGTGCTGGAATCGGTCATGCGGGAGCCTGATGCCAGAACGGCGTGCCCAGCACCGGCGTGCTGGGCTGGGCGGCCTGCTGGGGCTGCATGGCTCCTGCATGGCGGGCGGCACGCCCGGCGCGCACCGCGTCGGCAAAGGCACCGGCCATGGCCACGGGGTTTTGCGCCAGCGCCACGGCGGTGTTGAGCAGCACGCCGTCAAAACCCCATTCCATCACCTGGCAGGCGTGCGAGGGCAGGCCCAGGCCGGCGTCCACCAGCATGGGCACGTGGATGCGCTCGCGCAGCACCTGCAGAGCATAGGGATTCATCGGGCCGCGCCCCGTGCCGATGGGGGCCGCCCAGGGCATGATGGCCTGGCAGCCCACATCCACCAGGCGCTGGCACAGCACCAGGTCTTCGGTGCAGTAGGGCAGCACGTAAAAACCGTCGCGCACCAGCTTCTCGGCCGCCTGCACCAGGTTCAGCGTGTCGGGCTGCAAGGTGTAGTCGTCGCCAATGACCTCCAGCTTGATCCACGGGGTGTCGAACACCTCGCGCGCCATGTGGGCTGTGGTAATGGCTTCCTGCACGCTGTGGCAGTTGGCCGTGTTGGGCAATACCGGCACGTTCAGTCCGCGCAGCAGCTGCCAGAAACCCTGGCCGCTTTCGGCCGGATTGCTGCCCTGGCGGCGCAGCGAGGCCGTGACCATGGCGGGCTGGGCGCGTTGCACGGCGGCCTTGAGCGCCGAGGGTGAGGGGTAGCGGGACGTGCCCAGCAGCAGACGGCTGGAAAACGACTGGCCGTACAGGACGAGGGTGTCGTCGTTGGTGATCGCAGTGTTCATGGCTTTAGCCCCCTGTGACAGGGGAGATGACTTCCACCCGGTCGCCTGCCTGCAGCGGGTGGCGCGGGTGTTCGGGGGAGGGCACGAAAACGGTATTCACCGCGACGGCGAAGGGTGGCTGCGCCTGCATGGCGGCCAGCGCGTCGGCCACGGTGGCGCCCTCGGGCAGTTCGTGGGGCTGGAGATTGATGAGCACCTGCATGGCCGCGCTGCGTCAGAGCAGTTGCATCGACAGATCGAACGTGGCGGCCCGTGCCGAAGCGCCGCTTTCGAGCACATCGAGCACCACGTCGTGCAGGGCCGGGGCAATCATGTAGCCATGGCGGTACATGCCGTTGACCTGCAGTGTGCGCGCCGCCAGCTGGCGCACGGCCGGCAGGTTGTCGGGCAGGGCCGGGCGGCACTGCACCGCCATTTCCAGAATGCGGGCCTCGGCAAAGCCGGGGTGCACGGCGTAGGCGGCGCTCAGCAGCTCCAGCGTGGAGCGCACGGTCGTGGGCGAGAGGTCTTCGGACTCGATCTCGGTCGCGCCGATCACGAACACATTGTTTTCCTTGGGCGCGATGTAGGCCGGGTAGCGCGGGTGCAGCAGCCGCGTGGGGCGCTGGAGCGTGACCTCGGGGGCGTGGATGCGGATCACCTCGCCGCGCACACCGCGCAGTTGGGGCCAGTCGCCGCGTGCGCCCAGGCCGCGGCAGTCGAGCAGCCAGCCCGGATGGTCTGCACCAAAATAGGCCAGCTCACGCGGGGTGTTCCAGTGCAGTTGCACGCCCAGGCGCTCCATCTCGCCCGCCAGCGAGGCCAGCAGCTGCCGGTTGTCGAGCTGGCCTTCGCCCGGCAGGTACATGCCCTGGGCAAAGCGCGGCGCGAGTGCAGGCTCAATCCGCGCCATGCCCTCGCCGTCGAGCATCTGCATGGCCGGCAGTTCGGTGACGGTGGTGCGGGTGTTCTCGAGTTGCTGGCGCATGCGGGTGGCTTCCTGGGCGTCCTGGTGGTGCCAGACGAGCAGCGTGCCCTCCTGCTGAAAATACACCGGCATCGCCAGCGGCGCCAGCAGCTCGGGCCAGCGCGTGAGCGAGTGGCGGCCCATGCGCACCACACCGTGCTCGGCAACGGCCGACTCGGCCAGCGGAGCCAGCATGCCACCGGCCACACGGGCGGCCGAATGCTCGCCCAGCGGACCGCCCTTGTCGTAGACGGCCACGCTGTGGCCCTGGCGGGCGAGTGATACGGCCAGCAGGCGCCCCAGCAGGCCGGCGCCGAGAATGGTGAAGGAGGTGTTTGGAAGCGTCATGTTTGCCCGTCTGCGGTGTTACAGGGGACAAAACGGGCCGGTGCCTGTACTGGAAACTCCCCACGCCAGCATGATCTGGATCGGGTAACGGGGCACGCTGCCCCAGGGTGTTTCTCAGTCCGCGCCACGGTCGGTAGCGGGACACCCCTGTTTCGTCCGTAAGCGGCAATTACAGCACAACGCCGATGTCCCTGGCTTGATGTGGCGCATGCATAATTTTTGCCATGACGCAAACCACCCCTTCCACCACGCAGGCGCCGCGCTACGCCCGCGTGCTCTCCATCGCCGGGTCCGACAGCGGCGGCGGCGCAGGCATCCAGGCCGACCTCAAGACCTTCAGCGCCCTGGGCTGCTACGGCATGACGGCCATCACGGCGCTCACCGCGCAGAACACGCTGGGCGTGCGTGCCATCCACGGCGTGCCGCCGGAAATGCTGCAGGCGCAGATCGACGCCGTGGTCGAGGACATCGGCGTCGATGCCGTGAAGATCGGCATGCTGCACGCGCCCGAGGTGGTGCATGTGGTGGCCGACGCCATCCGGCGCCACCGCCTGCCGCACGTGGTGCTCGACCCGGTGATGGTGGCCACCAGCGGCGACCGCCTCGCCACCGAGGAAACCGTGCAGGCCCTGGTGGGCGAACTGTTCCCGCTGGCCGAGCTGGTTACGCCCAACCTCGACGAAGCCGCGATGCTGCTGGGCCACCCGATCGAGGGTACCGCCGCCTTGGACGCCGCCGCGCGCGGCCTGCTGGCGCTGGGCGCGCGCGCCGCGCTGCTCAAGGGCGGGCACCTGCCGGGCACCGAGGTGGTGGACGTGCTGGCCCAGGCCGGCGGCGCCCTGACACACCTGCGCTCGGAGCGCATCGCCACGCACAACGGCCACGGCACGGGCTGCACGCTCTCGTCCGCCATCGCCGCGCACCTGGCGCTGGGCCTGCCGCTGGCGCAGGCCGTGGCGCGCGCGCGCGCCTACATCCTGGGCGCCATCCAGGCCGGCGCCGCCGTGCGCACCGGCCACGGCCATGGGCCGCTGAACCATGGCTATGCGCCGGTGGCGCAGGTGGTGTTGTAGATTCTCAGATAATTTTTGGCTGCAGCGCTTATCCAGAAAGCGCTGGCAGCTATGAAAACAGGAGCTATCAGGCGCCGCGCGGCCGCGTCGCCCAGGCCAGCGCGAAGCTCAGCGCCAGCGTGGGCAGGGCCGAGCCCAGCGCCGGGGCCACCTTGGGCAGCAGGTGGTACAGCGCCACGCCCGCCAGCCAGATGGCAATCGGCGCGGCATGCGCCTTGCCGGCCCGCTGCAGCAGGGCGCCCGCGTCGGCGCCGAAGGCCAGGCGCCCCAGGATCACGCCGAACAGCGGCACGAACACCGAGCTGAGCAGCAGCAGGAACGGCTCCAGGCTGTGCATGGGCAGCACCAGCGCCAGCAGCGTGCAGACCACCGCCGCGCCCAGGCCCCACTGGCGCACGCTCCAGCGCGGCAGCAGGCTGTGGGCCGAGACGGCGCCCGAATAGGCATCGCCATAGGCGTTGTCCACCTCGTCGATCAGAATCAGCGACAGCGCAATCAGCCCGCCCTGCGCCAGCAGCAGCGCGGTGACCAGGTCCTGGCTGGGCAGCGTCAGGGCGACAAGCACGCCCAGCGCATAGCACCATATGTTGGCCAGCGCATAGCCCGTCCAAGTGCCACGCAGCGCGGCGCCGCCGCTTTTGCCATGGCGCGCATAGTCGGCCACCAGCGGCAGCCACGAAATGGGCATGGCGATCACCAGGTCCAGTGCGGGCATCACACCCATGCCGCCTTCGCCGCGCCGCTGCCACAACTGCTCGAACCCCTGCGCCTGGGCCAAACCCAGAAACTGCCAGCTCAGCCACAGCAAGGACAGCACCACCAGCGGCAGCGCCACGCGGGCAATGACGCGGCGCACAAGCTGCACCATCGAGCCGCTGATCAGCAGCGTGATCACGCCGCCCCACAACAGCGTGGCCAGCACCGGCCAGTAGCTTGCCGCCATGGCGCCCGACTGGCGGCCAATGGCCACGCTGGCATCGCGCATCACCACCAGCTCGAACGTGCCCCAGCCGATGAGCTGCACGATGTTGAGCACGATGGGCAGCCGCGCGAACGTGCGGCCATACACGGCATGCATCAGCCCGGCGCTGGCCAGCCCGCTGTCGCAGCCTATTTTTGCCACCCAGCCCAGCAGCCCGGCTCCGATAATGGAGCCCGCCACAATGGCCAGCACCGCCTCCTGTGTGCCCAGCGCGGGCATCAGGTAGGCGCCCACCTGCATCACCAGCAGGCCCACGCCCAGGCTGAACCACAGCGAGGCGTGGTCGTGCCAGCGGAAGACGCGCTGGTCGGCGGCGACCGGGGTCAATGCCTCGTTGGTGGATGCGGTGTGCGTGCTCATGCGGACTCCTTGGCAGTGCGGTACAGCACAAGGAAGATTCCGGCCATGCGCGGTCAGGGGCGTGGCGGACTAGCTTCCCTGCGCGAGGATGATCTCAATCAGGTTCAAAGGGACTCTCTCAGCCACCGGGCCTGGTCTGGACCCTGGTGACACCCCTAGCGGCCGTGCCCCCGGGAGCGGGCGGCACGGAGCGATTGTAGGCGTTTGCCGGTGGCCTTGCCGGGCCGGGGCAGGGCTTCCAGGCTTTGCAGGAAAACGGGCTCCAGCGTCCATGGAGCAAGCGCTGCATGCTCTTGAATGCAGAGCAAATTCGCCCGCGCAGGCGCCTACGGCCACCGGGGCGGCCCCGGTGCATGAGCTCCTCCACCGGCATGGGGCGGCCAGACAGGTCGCCCTGGCAGGTACGAAGCCCTGCTCCCATTGGGGGAACTGCCCGTGTGCGGGGATCGCGGACCTTGGGCGGACAATTGTTCTGCGGCACGTTGCCCAAGGTTTTTTAGATTGATATGCTCATATGCGACAGCCCGCACGGGCTTTGGCGCGTCGCGTGGATTCGATCAGTGCACCGCCCGCCATGCGCCCCGCGATCGCCATTCGATGGAGCCGGCGTCGCGCTTGTCTGCCGCGCACGGAACGTACCAGAGGGTTTTGCGATGAAATGTCCTCCTATCCTTGCCTCGGAGCAGGAACGGCTGCAGGCTTTGTCTGAATACGGACTCAGCCATGACCGCCCCCTGCCAAGCCTCGATCCGGTGGTCCGGATCGCGGTACGGATGTTCGGCATGCCCGTGGCGGTGGTCAACATGATTGGTCACGACCATGTCTTCTTCGCGGCCTGTTCCGGCCTCGACGGAGCGGAGGTCGACATGAGCCGCGATGCGTCCTTCTGCGCCCACACCATCGCCCAGGACGGCGTGATGGTGGTGTCCGACGCGGTGCAGGACGAACGCTTCCACGATAACCCTCTCGTGACCGGCACTTCGGGGCTGCGCTTTTATGCGGGCGTGCCGCTGCTCTCGCCCGAAGGGCTGGCGCTCGGGGCGCTGTGCATCATCGACAGCCAGCCGCACCATGACTTCTCGGCCGAGGACCGCACGCGCTTGCGCGAACTGGCCCGGATGGCTGCGGACCGGCTCGAACTGCGCCGGGTGGAAATCTCGACCGAGCAGGCCAAGCGCTCCTTCGAGGACTTCGCCCGCCACTCGCCCACGGCCGTCGTGTGGTTTGACGAGCAGGGCAGCATCGTGGCGTGGAACGACGCGGCGGCCTCGCTGTACGGCTACGGCGTGGCCGATGGGGCCGGCCGCTCGGTCCTGAAGCTCGTGGTGGAGCCGGACCGGCCCATGGTCCAAGACCTCATCGCGCGCGCGGTGGCCGCGGGTTCCGTGGACGGCATGACCATCCCGCGGGGGATGACCGGGCTGCGCAGCGATGGCTCGGAATTCCAGCTCGGCCTGTCCCTGTTCTGCTGGCGCGACAAGGGCCGCCTGACCTTCAACGCGCACCTGCAGGACATGACGGCGCAACGCCGCGAGGCCGAGGAACGGCACCGGCTCGCGAGCACCGACGTGCTCACCGGGCTCGCCAACCGCGCCCACCTGTACCGGGGCATCGAGAAAACGCTGGCCCGGCCCTGCGCCGCCGCCGTGCTGATGCTCGACCTCGACGGCTTCAAGGATGTCAACGACACCCTGGGCCATGCGGTGGGCGATGGCATCCTGCGCGAAGTGGCCCGCCGTCTCGAACAAACCGCCCCTGCGGATGCCCTGGTGGCACGCATCGGCGGGGACGAATTCGCCCTTCTGCTGCCGGGCGTGGCCGACCCGGCAGCCGCCCTGGCGCACGCCAACCACCTCGTCGCCCGCATCGACGAATCCATCGTCGTCGACGGGCACCCGGTGCGGGTGGCCGCCAGTTGCGGCGTGGCGCTGGCGCCGTTCCACGCGCAAGAGGCGCTGGAGCTGATCGGGCACGCCGACCTGGCCCTGTTCAAGGCCAAGAGCTACGGGCGGGGGCAGACCTGCGTGTTCGCCAAGGAACTGCACCTGGAGGCCGTGGCCCGCCGCCTCAACAACATCGAACTGCACCGCGCGGTGGACGACGGCGAGTTCGTGCTGTTCTACCAGCCACAGATCCGCCTTGCGGACGGCGCGCTCACCGGGGCCGAGGCGCTGCTGCGCTGGCTGCATCCCCAGCGCGGCCTGCTGTCGCCCGCCGCCTTCCTGCCCGCGCTGGAGGGCGGGCCGCTCGCCGCCGTGGTGGGTTTCTGGGTGCTCGACGAGGCCTGCGCCCAGGCCGCGCGCTGGCGCCGCAATGGCGCCGAGGGCTTCCGGATCGGCGTCAACCTGTTCGGCGCGCAATTCCGCGTCAACGACCTGGTGGAGGAGGTGGTGGCCGCCCTGCGGCGCCACGGCCTGCCGCCCGAGGCCCTGGAACTGGAGATCACCGAGAACATCGTCCTGGACAACGACGACCTCGTGCTCGACGCGCTGCAGCGCCTGCGCCACCTTGGCGTCGGCATCGCGTTCGACGACTTCGGCACCGGCTACGCCTCATTGAGCCTGCTCAAGCGCTATCCGCTCAGCCGCATCAAGATCGACCGCTCCTTCGTGCAAAGCCTGCTCGAATCCGAACGCGACGCCGCCGTGGTGCGGGCCATCCTCGACCTCTCGCGCAACTTCGGCTTCGAGACCATCGCCGAGGGCGTCGAGAACGCGCCGCAACTGCAGCGCCTGCTCGACTTCGGCTGCGAGGAAGGGCAGGGCTACCTCTTTGGCCGGCCCATTGCGGCCGAGGATTTCACGGATGTGTTCGGGATTGGCGGCGGGGCCGAGGCGGTGGCATCCATCGCAAGTTGAGGGTATGCGCCGTGGACGGTGCATTCGGGGCCGGGCTGTGCAAGCTGAAGGTTGATGGGCGGGTATCGACTAGGAGCTGCCCCTCGCGTATATCCCAGTTAGTGGCCATAGCTTTGAAATCGTTCATCGGCCCAGCGCTAAGCGAGAATCGTCAGATCTGACGCGATTCTTAGAGCATGAACTTCTACGACTGGATGATTCACAAAGGGCTGTCGAAGTCCTCAGCAAGGAGCTACGACGGAGCGCTCCGCGGCTCACTGTCCGAATGGGCGATGGATAACGGTCTGATCTCAGGTCCTTTGATCGCCTCTACCAGTTCTTCGGCCTTTGCCGCTCTTTCCCGAAGCATCCAGGAACTGCCCGTTTTCAAAGAGCGAAACTCGCGTGGGCATAACATGTATAGCGCCACCTTGTCGCAGTTTGCCGCATACCTCGCGAGTAACGGTAGCGACGATGTGCAAGCCGACCTTGAACAGATCATCAGCGATCCGACCACGACGACGACCGAGAAGACGGCGCTAATCAAGTCCAGGATTGGGCAGGGCACGTTCAGAGACAAAGTGCTGCTGCACTGGGCCGGTTGTGCTGTTACGGGGTTCAGCGACACCAGCCTCCTCGTTGCGTCTCATATCAAGCCGTGGAAGAAGTCAACGAACAGCGAGCGGTTGGATCCATGGAACGGGCTGCTGCTTTCGCCAAACCTGGATAAGGCGTTCGACAAGGGCTTTATTACGTTCGACAAGAACGGGTCGATTCGCCTATCTCCCCTCCTTACAGAGGCCGCCAAACTTGGGATCACGCCTTCGATGAAGATCGCGCTGAAACCCGAGCATGAGAGGTACATGGTGCACCATCGAGCAGAGGTGTTCAAGACCGGGTAGTGTCAACCCGCAATAAGGAGCTGGGCATCGTTCAATTGTCACCGCGAGTCGCGCACCTACTGAGAAGCTCGGTTGTGCGGAGCTGCACCATGAAATTTGATTCCTAGACTTTCGGTTTCGAGTGCAGGTCGGCGGACTTCTGCTCCGGGTCGCAATCAGCTACTAACTCCGCCTATGAATCCCA
>JAMLIQ010000100.1 GCA_023954095.1 Burkholderiaceae bacterium
CACACCGGGTTCATCGCCGAGCACCCCGGCGTGCCGCGCATGATGTTTGGCGAACTCCAGCGCACCGGCGACAGCCTGCCACGGCGCATGGTGCGCACGCTGCTGGGGCGCTACGGCGAACGCCTGCAGCAATTGTTCGCGCAGGGCAAGGCCGAGGGCGAAATCGATCCCACGCTGGACACCGAGGCTGCCGCCACGCTGTTCATCGGCACCATTCAGGGTCTGGTCATGCAGTCCATGCTGTCGGGCGACGTGGAGCGTATCCGCCGCGATGCGCCGCGGGTGTTTGCCATCTACCAGCGCGGTATCCGGAGCACACCATGAGCCGTCTTCCCCTGCAACGCCGCACCCTGGCCCTGCTGGCCGTCGTGCTGCCTCTGCTGGCCTTGTTCGCCTATGTCGTGCTGCGCTCCGGGCCCCTCGCACCCGTGGCCGTCACCGTGGCCACCGCAGAGCGGCGCACCATCACCCCCGCCCTGTTCGGTATCGGCACGGTGGAGGCGCGCACCGCCTACCACGTCGGCCCCACGGTGGCGGGCCGCGTGCTGCGCCTGTCGGTCGAAGTAGGCGACCGCGTCACGGCCGGGCAGGTGCTGGGCGAAATGGATGCCGTGGACTTTGACGAGCGCCTGCGCGCCCAGGCTGCCGCCGTGCAGCGGGCCCAGGCCGCCCTGAAGGACGCACAGGCCCGCCAGCAGCAGGCACAGACCCAGGCTACGCGCTACGCCGAGTTGCTGGCCGTGCGCGCCACCAGCGAAGAGACCGCCACGGCGCGCCAGCAGGACCTGCTCTCGGCCAACGCCGCGCTGGCGGGCAGCCAGGCCGAAGTGGCACGCCTGCGCGCCGAGCAGGAAGCCCTGCGCACGCAGCGCGGCCAGCTGCGCCTGCGCGCCCCGGCCGACGCGCTGGTGACGGCGCGCCTGGCCGAGCCCGGCAGCACCGTAGTGCCCGGACAGGCGGTGGTGGACCTGGTGGATCCGAACAGCCTGTGGGTCAATGTGCGCTTCGACCAGACCAGTGCGGCTGGCCTCGCCGCCGGTTTGCCCGCGCAGGTGCTGCTGCGTTCGGACGTTGGGGCGCCACTGGCCGCGCGCGTGCTGCGCGTCGAACCCCTGGCCGATGCCGTGACCGAAGAAACCCTGGCCAAGGTGGTGCTGGCCTCCCTGCCCGCACCCTTGCCGCCGCTGGGCACCCTGGCGGAAGTCACCATTCACCTGCCCGAACTCGCCGCTGCCCCCACCATCCCCAACGCCGCCCTGCGGCGCATGGATGGAAAGATGGGCGTGTGGGAGCTGGGCGCCGACGGCCTGCGCTTTGCCCCCCTGGTGCTGGGTCGGGCCGACCTGGACGGCCAGGTGCAGGTGCACAGCGGCCTGACAGAAGGCGCGCGCATCGTTGTCTACAGCGAAAAGGAGCTGACCGCCCGCAGCAACACCCATGTGGTGGACCGCATCGTCAAGGGGACGCCGTGATCAGCCTGGCTGGCCGCGACATCCTCCATGCCTGGGGCAAGTTTGTCTTCACGGGCATTGGCCTGGGACTGCTGATCGGCGTCACGCTCACCATGGCCGGGGTGTACCGCGGCATGGTGGACGACGGTCGCGCCCTGCTGGACAACAGCGGCGCCGACATCTGGGTGGTGCAGCAGGACACGCTCGGACCGTACGCCGAGCCATCGAGCCTGAACGACAGCACCTGGCGCAGCCTGCGCACGCTGCCGGGTGTGCAGGATGCGGCCAGCGTCACTTATCTGACGATGCAGGTGCAGCGCCTGGCAGGCACCGGCAGCGCGGCGGACGCAGCCGGTACGGCCCGTGCCGCCAGCGACGTGCGCGCCATGGTGGTCGGCATCGCGCCCGGCGGCAGCGGCACACCCGGCTGGCCGCCCTATCTGGTGGCCGGGCGGCAGCTCACGCGCAGCCACTACGAGGCCGTGGCCGACATCGCCAGCGGCCTGGCGCTGGGCGAGCGCATCCAGATCCGTCGCAATGTGTACACCGTGGTCGGGCTCACGCGGCGCATGGTGTCTTCGGGGGGCGACCCGATGGTGTTCATACCGCTCAAGGATGCGCAAGCGGCGCAGTTTCTGCGCGACAACGATGCGCTCTGGCAAAGCCGCCGCCGCACCGCCGCCAACCCCGCTTTCAACCGCCCTGGCGTGCCCGGCCTGCTGGACGCCGTGATCGCTTCGCAAAGCAGCAACCCTTCGGTCAACGCCGTGCTGGTGCGCGTTCGGCCAGGACACGACGCTGAGGAAGTGGCCGCGTCGATCCAGCGCTGGCAGCGTCTCACGGCCACTACGCGCACGCAGATGGAGGGCATTCTGATCGGCAAGCTCATCGCCACATCGGCCCGGCAGATCGGCATGTTCCTGGCCATTCTGGCGCTGGTCAGCGCGGCCATCGTCGCCTTCATCATCTACACACTGACGCTGGGCAAGATCCGCGAGATCGCGGTGCTCAAGCTCATCGGCACCAAGAACCGCACCATCGCCGGCATGATCGTGCAGCAGGCGCTGGGCCTCGGAATCATCGGCTTCGTGGTGGGCAAGATCTCGGCCACGCTGATGGCACCAGCCTTCCCCAAATACGTGCTGCTGGTGCCGCAAGACACGGCGATGGGGCTGGCGGCCATCCTCGCCATTTGCGTTTTGGCCAGCGGAGTAGCGATTCGTGCTGCACTCAAGGTCGATCCCGCCGAAGCGGTAGGAGGCTGACATGGCAGGCAACGGAATACGCATCGAAGGCGTGCGCAAGCGCTACGGTCACGGCGACACCGCCGTGGACGCGCTCAAGGACGTCAACATGGTGGTGGCGCCGGGTGAGGTGGTGGGGCTCATCGGGCCCTCAGGCTCGGGCAAGAGCACGCTGCTCAAATGCCTGGGCGCCGTGATCGAACCCAGCGCCGGGCGCATGACGCTGGGCGACGAGGTCATCTACGACAACGGCTGGAAAATTCGCGACCTGCGCGCGCTGCGGCGCGACCGCATCGGCTTCGTGTTCCAGGCGCCTTACCTGATTCCCTTTCTCGACGTGACCGACAACGTCGCCCTGCTGCCCATGCTGGCCGGGGTGCCGAACGCTGAGGCGCGCAAGCGGGCCCGTGATTTGCTGGAAGCGCTGGACGTGGGCCACCGCGCCCGCGCCATGCCCTCGGCCCTCTCGGGCGGCGAGCAGCAGCGCGTGGCGATCGCGCGCGGGCTGGTGAACCGCCCGCCGGTGGTGCTGGCCGACGAACCCACGGCGCCGCTCGACAGCGAGCGCGCGCTGGCCGTGATCCGCATCCTGAACGACATGGCGCAGCGCTTCGAGACGGCGGTGATCGTGGTCACGCACGACGAAAAGATCATTCCCACCTTCAAACGGATTTACCACATCCGCGACGGCATCACGCACGAAGAAGTGGGTGAAGGGCAGACGCCCTGGGCGCCACAGATTCCAGAGGAAGCCACGCCATGAATCCCTTGCTGCAACGCAATCGCTGGCTGCGCGGCGCCAGCGTGTTCGCTGTGCTCTTTGGCCTGCTCACCCTGAAAGAAGGCGGTACGGTGCTGTTCGGCGGCGAAGCCGCGCGCAGCGCAGCCGGAGCCTACGTGCCCTTTGTGCTCTGGTTCAACTTTCTCGCCGGTTTTGCCTACGTGGCGGCGGGCATGGCGCTGTGGCGGCGCCTGGGCTGGGCGGCGTGGCTGGCGCTCGGCATCGGCCTGGCCACGGCGCTGGTGTTCGCGGCCTTCGGGATGCATATCCTGACCGGCGGCGCGTTCGAAGTTCGCACCGTGGCCGCCATGGCCTTGCGCACCGCCGTATGGCTGGGCATCGGTACCCTGGCCTGGCGCATGCGGCGCAGCCCGACGGATCCACAGGACACGACGCCATGACCCCCCCTTTGTTGCACACGCTGCCCGGCAGGCGCTCTGCGCTTGCCTTGCTGCTGACCGCCCTGCTCGCGGGCTGCGCGGCGGGCCCCGACTACCAGCCGCCGGCCGTGTTGGCCGACAGCGCCCTGCCGCAACCAGCAATCACAGTGCCGGGCAGCACCAGCAGCGCCTTTGGCGCAGCGCAGGCCTGGCGTGCCGACATGGACCTGGAAGCGCCCTGGTGGCAGCAGCTCGGCTCCCCCGGCCTGGACACCCTGATCGACCAAGCCCTGCGCGCCAGCCCGACGCTGGCGGCCGCGCAGGCGCAACTGCGCCAGGCCGAAGAACTGCAGGCGGCGCAGGAGGGCACCAACCAATGGCCGCGCGCCGACCTGGGCGCAGGCAGCGCGCGCCAGCACATCTCGCCCAGCGCGCAGGGCTTGTCCGGCGATGGGCGCACGTTCAGCCTGCACAGCGCCAGCGTCAATGTCCAATACCAGCTCGATCTGTCGGGCGGCAACCGCCAGGCGCTGCAGGCCCTGGCGGCACGCACCGACTACCGCCGCTACCAGCTCGCCGGGGCCCGCCTCGACCTGGCCGCACGCATCGCCAGCACGGCCATCACCCAGGCCCGCATTGCAGCCCAGGCCGAAGCCCTGGAGGCGATCACCCACAACCAGGCGGCGCAAACTGCCCTCGCCCAGGAACGCCTGCGCCTGGGCCAGGCCATGCCGGCCGATGTGCAGGCCCTGCAGGCGGCACTGGAGCAGACCCGCGCCTCCGCGCTGCTGCTGCGCAAGCAGGCGCAGCAGAACGCCCACCTGCTGGCCGTGCTGGCCGGGCGCGCACCGGGCGCCGGGCCGCTGCCCGCGTTCAGCCTGGAAGATTTCACGCTGCCCGCCGAACTGCCGCGGGTGCTGCCGTCCGAACTGGTGCGCCAGCGCCCCGACATCCAGGCCGCCGAAGCACTGGTGCGCGTGGCCAGCGCAGAGCATGGTGTGGCCGTGGCGCGCCTGTACCCGCAAGTTCGGCTCAGCGCCAGCCTGGGCAGCCAGGCGCTGACCACGGGCGCCCTGTTTGGTGGCGGCTCGGCCGTATGGGGCCTGCTGGCCCAGCTGACCCAGCCCTTGTTCGACCCGGCCTTGCCCGCGCAGCAACGCGCTGCACTGGCCGCACTGGATGCCGCTGCCGCGCAATACCAGGCGGTGGTGCTCGACGCCCTGCGCAGCGTGACCGATGCCCTGCGTGCCGCCGAGGCCGACGCGCAGGTGCTCGCCACGCTGGAGCGGGCCGACACCGCTGCACAGGCCAGCCTGCAGTCCACGCAGCACCAGCTCAAGCTCGGCGCCGCCAGCGATCTGCAATGGCTGGTCGCCCAGCAGCAGGCCCTGCAGCTACGCAGCAGCCTGGCGGCCGCACAGGCGCAGCGACTGGCCGACAGCGCGGCATTGTTTCAGGCCGTGGGCGCGGGCTGGCGCGGCGCTATGTAACGTCCGCCGGGGGAAAGCTGCGCTCGGTGCTCAGCCGCTCGAAATGGCGGCTGATGTGGCCGCAGACACCATCGCACAGCACATCCACCGAGGCATCGGTGCGCCGGTACCAGACGTTGTGGCCACGCATCTCCCGCTGCAGCAGACCATGGCGCGTGAGTAGCGCGAGGTGGCGCGAGACATTGGCCATGCTGCATCCGCACAACGCCGCCAGTTCCCCGACCGTGTGCTCGCCCTCGCCCAGCCACTGCAGCAATTGCAGGCGCATGGGCTCGCCCAGCACGCGAAAGTACGCAGCCACCTGGCCCAGTGCGGCATCAGGCAGCTGGTCCAGGCGATCGCAGTGGACGGGCGCTGGAATAGGCTTCATCTTAAGAGGGCCAAGGGTTTAATCAACTTATTGACTATTTAGTTGTTTGCGCAAATAATAGCCTAACACCTTCTGATTGACCAGCCCCTGCCTTGCAATGCGGGGGGCGCGAAAGAAAAACCATGCTGAAAATTCACCCCTTCATGAAAGCACTGGCGGTCGCGCTGGCCTTGACCGGCACAGCCCAGGCAGCGGATCTGCAAACCGCTCCCGCACAGGCGGCCACCCTGCAGGGCCGCACCGGCTTTGACGGCGTGGTCGAGGCCGTGCGCCAGACGGTGGTGGCCGCACAGACACCCGGCGCCGTGGTCGAGCTGAACGTGAAGGCGGGAGACCATGTCAAGGCCGGGCAGCTGCTGCTGCGCATCGATGCCCGCGCCGCCGACCAAAGCGCCGCTGCCAGTGATGCCCAGGTGCTGGCCGCCCGCGCCGCGCTGGACGTGGCCACGCGCGAATTCGAGCGCCAGAAGCAGCTTTTCCAGAAGAAATACATCAGCCAAGCTGCACTGGACCAGGCCGAGTCCCACTTCAAGGCGGCCCGCGCCCAGGTTGCAGCCCAGGCAGCGCAGGCCGGGGCGGCCCGCACGGGCGCCGCACTCAGTGCCGTGCGTGCGCCCTATGGCGGCGTGGTGGCCGATGTGCCGGTACAACTGGGCGACATGGCCATGCCGGGTCGCACCCTGCTCTCGCTCTACGACCCCGGCAGCCTGCGCGTAACGGCCGCCGTGCCGCAGTCGCTGGCGCCGCGCGTGCAGGCAGACGCCGTGCGCGTGGAACTGCCCGGCCTGCCGGCCGGGCAGCAATGGCCGCAGGCCGCGCGCGTGCAGGTGCTGCCCACCGTCGACGCCGCGACGCACACCGTGCAGGTACGCGCCGAGCTGCCCGCCGACGTGCAGGGAGTGGTGCCCGGCATGTTCGCCCGCCTGTGGCTGCCGACGGCAGGGGCTGCGGACCAGGGCCAGCGGGTGACGGTGCCGGTTTCCGCCATCGTGCGCCGTGCCGAAATGACCGGTCTGTATGTGCAGGACGGGAGCGGCAGGCCGCTGCTGCGCCAGGTCCGCCTGGGCCGTGTGGAAGGTGATCGCGTCGAGGTGCTCAGTGGCGTGGCCCCCGGTGATGCCATAGTGCTCGACCCGCTGTCTGCCACCCGCGCACGCTGAAAGGCCCGCCATGCAAGAACAGAAACACAAGGGCATGGGCATTTCGGGGCGCATTGCAGCTTTTTTCCAGGGGGCGCAGATCACCCCGCTGCTGGCACTGGTGGCCTTTTTGCTTGGCGCGTTTGCCGTGCTGGTGACGCCGCGCGAGGAAGAGCCGCAGATCAACGTCACCATGGCCAACGTGCTGATTCCGTTCCCCGGCGCCAGCGTGCGCGACGTGGAGCAGATGGTGGCCATTCCGGCCGAGCAGGTGCTCTCGCAGATCACCGGCGCCGAGCACGTGATGTCGCTCTCGCGCCCTGGCGTGGCCATTCTCACGGTGCAGTTCAAGGTGGGCGTGCCGCGCACCGAAGCGCTGGTGCGCCTGTACGACACGGTCCACTCCAACGCCGACTGGCTGCCCCAGGGCCTGGGCGTGCTGGCCCCCATCATCAAGCCCAAGGGCATTGACGATGTGCCCATCGTCTCGCTCACCCTGTTCAGCGGCCAGCCGGACACCGGCGCCTTTGATCTCGAGCGCGTGGCGCACAGCGTGGAAGCCGATCTGAAGCGCGTGCCCGGCACGCGCGAAGTCACCACCATCGGCGGCCCCGGCCGCGCCGTGATGGTGGAACTGGACCCCGCCCGCATGGCGGGTCTGGGCGTCACCGTGGCCGACCTGCGCATGGCGCTGCAATCGGCCAACCTGGGCCTGCCCGTGGGCGAGCTGCTGGGCGGCAACCGCTCCGTGGCCATCGAGTCCGGCCCCTTCCTGCAGGGCGCCCAGGATGTGGCCGACCTGGTGGTGGGCGTACGCAGCGGCAAACCGGTGTTCCTGCGCGAAGTCGCCCAGGTGCGCGATGGCGCGCCGCCCGCCAGCCGCTATGTGTGGCATGGCACGGCGGGCGAGAAGGCGGCAGAGTACCCGGCCGTCACCATCGCCATCACCAAGAAGCCGGGCGAAAACGCCATCGACGTCGCCAACGCAGTCATGGCACGGGTCGAGACCCTGAAGAACACCGTGATTCCCGCCGCAGTACAAGTAGCCGAAACGCGCAACTACGGCTCAACAGCCAACGACAAGGCGCAAAAGCTGATCCAGAAGCTGCTGTTCGCCACCGCTTCGGTCGTGGCGCTGGTGTTCATCGCCCTGGGACGGCGCGAGGCGGCCATCGTCGGCACAGCCGTGGTGCTCACGCTCACCGCCACGCTGTTTGCGTCCTGGGCCTGGGGCTTCACGCTCAACCGGGTGTCGCTGTTTGCACTCATTTTCTCCATCGGCATCCTGGTGGACGACGCCATCGTGGTGGTCGAGAACATCCACCGCCACCAGAAGTTAGAGCCCGACAAGACGCTGGCGCAACTCATTCCCGGCGCAGTCGATGAGGTGGGCGGCCCAACCATCCTCGCCACCCTCACCGTGATCGCCGCGCTGCTGCCCATGGCCTTTGTCTCGGGGCTGATGGGCCCGTACATGAGCCCCATCCCGATCAACGCCAGCATGGGCATGCTGCTGTCGCTGGCGATTGCCTTTGTCGTGACGCCCTGGCTGGCGCGCCTGTGGATGAAGGCGCACCACGGCGAAGCCGAGCAAGGCCACGCCCAACCCTCGGGCATGGCGCGGCGCATCACGCCGCTGTTCACGCGCATCTTCACGCCCCTGCTCGATGAAAAGCGCGGCGGACGCAACCGGGGCCTGCTGGGCCTGGGCGTGGCGCTGTTGATTGCCCTCTCTGTGGCACTGCCTGCCACCGGGCTGGTGCTGCTCAAGATGCTGCCCTTCGACAACAAATCGGAATTCCAGGTGGTGGTGGACATGCCTGCGGGCACGCCCGTGGAGCGCACCGCGGCGCTGATGCACGAGCTGGGCGCCTACCTTGCGACGGTGCCCGAAGTGACCGACTACCAGGCCTACGCCGGCACGGCGGCACCGATCAACTTCAACGGCCTGGTGCGCCAGTACTACCTGCGTGCCGGGGGCGAGGTGGGCGACATCCAGGTCAACCTGGTGGACAAGCACGACCGACACGACCAGAGCCACGCCATTGCCACGCGCGTGCGAGCGCCGCTGCAGGAAATTGCCAAACGCTTTGGCGGCAACGTGAAGGTGGTGGAAGTGCCGCCCGGCCCGCCCGTGCTCTCGCCCATCGTGGCCGAAATCTATGGACCTGAGGCCGAAGGCCGCCGCCAGGTGGCCAAGGCGGTGCGCGGCGTGTTCGACAAGACCGCAGGCCTGGTGGACGTGGACGACAGCAGCATTGCCGACGCCCCGCGCACCGTGCTGCTGGTCGACCGGCGCAAGGCCGCCATGCTGGGCGTGCCGCAGCAGGCCATCGTGACCACCCTGCGCGCCGGACTGGCCGGTGAAGCCACGGCCTATGTGCACGACCAGAGCAAATACCCCGCCGCCGCCACACTGCAGCTGCCGCCGGAGCAGCAGGGCAACCTGGCCGCGCTGCTGCAGCTCACGGTGCGCTCGGCCTCGGGGGCGCTGGTGCCGATCCGTGAACTGGTCACCGTGAGCGACACGCTGCGTGAGCAGCCCGTGTACCACAAGGACCTGCTGCCCGTGAACTACGTGGTCGCCGACATGGCAGGCAAGGTCGACAGCCCGCTCTACGGCATGTTTGCCATGCGCGGCGACATCGCCCAATTGCCCATGCCCGACGGCGGCACGCTGGACGAATACTTCATCCACCAGCCGCAGGACGCCTGGCGCGGCTACGCGCTCAAGTGGGACGGCGAGTGGCAGATCACCTACGAGACCTTCCGCGACATGGGCGCCGCCTATGCCGTGGGCCTGGTCCTGATCTACCTGCTGGTGGTGGCGCAGTTTGGCAGCTACCTCACGCCGCTCATCATCATGGCGCCGATTCCGCTGACCATCATCGGCGTGATGCCCGGCCACGCGCTGCTGGGCGCGCAGTACACCGCCACCAGCATGATCGGCATGATTGCGCTGGCCGGCATCATCGTGCGCAACTCCATCCTGCTGGTGGACTTCATCAACCTGCAGGTG
>JAMLIQ010000101.1 GCA_023954095.1 Burkholderiaceae bacterium
GCCATGTCGCACGAGCTGCGCACGCCCTTGACCAGCATCCGGGGCTTTGCCGAGTTGATGGAGCTGCGCAGCAAGGACCCGCTGGTGCGCGAGCAGTCGGCGCACATCCGCCAGGGGGCAGAACACCTGGGCACCCTGTTGAACGAAGTCCTCGACCTCGCCAAGATCGAGGCAGGCGCCATGCAGGCCCACACCGAAGCCGTGCGGCCGCACGCGGTGGTCCACGAAGTGGCCGACCTGTTCCGCGTCAGTGCGCTGGCCAAGTCCTTGTCGCTGACCGTCACCATCGACCCGGCCACGCCAACCATGCTGCAGACGGACCGCCTCAAGCTCAAGCAGGTGCTGAGCAACCTGCTGTCCAACGCCATCAAGTTCACGGCCACCGGCGCGGTGGCCTTGTCGGTAGCCCCCAGCGACGAAGGGCGCCATGTGCTTTTCAAGGTGTCGGACACCGGCCCGGGCATCGACCCCGCACAGCACGCGCTGATCTTCGAGAAATTCCGCCAGGCCGACGCCCGCGTGAGCTACCAGCATGGCGGCACGGGGCTGGGACTGGCCCTCTCGCGCGAGCTGGCCGGGCTCCTGGGCGGCACCATCTCCGTCGAATCCGCCCTGGGAAAGGGCGCCACCTTCACTTTCGCGGTGCCCTCGGACCGCGCACTGCGCCCCGCCCCCCGGGCGGCCACCGCAGCAGCCTGAAACTACTTGCGCCGCGCCCGGGGGTGCGCCTGGTCGTACACCTTGGCCAGGTGCTGGTAGTCCAGCCGGGTGTACACCTGCGTGGTGGTGATGCTGGCGTGCCCCAGCAGCTCCTGCACGGCGCGCAGGTCCCCGCTCGATTGCAGCAGATGGCTGGCGAACGAGTGGCGCAGCATGTGCGGGTGCACCGGCGTGGTGAGGCCCGCCTGCCCGCTGCGCTGGCGCAGGCGCAGCCAGACCGACTGTGCCGACAGCCGCTTGCCGCGCTGGCCCACGAACAAGGCCGCGTCCAGCGCGCCGGGCGCAAAGGGCGTGGCGCGCAGCTGGAGCCAGGCCTGCAGCGCCTGCAGGGCCGCAGCGCCCACGGGCAGGCTGCGGCGTTTGCTGCCCTTGCCCAGCACATGGGCCTCGGCGCCCTGCAGGTCGATCCAGCCCCGGCCCAGGCGTTCGGTATCGGGGCCGGGGACAGCGTCCAGCCCCACCAGTTCGCCCACGCGCAGGCCGCACCCGTAAAGCAGCTCGACCATGGCCGCGTCCCGCGCCTCCAGCCAGGGGTCTGCGCCGCCCTCGGCATGGTTGGCCAGGCGCACTGCGTCGTCCACGCCCAGGGCCTTGGGCAGAGGCTTGGGAGCTTTGGGGGCGCGCACATCCTGCACAGGGTTGTGCCCGGTCAGCCCCTGGCGGGTGGCCCAGACGAAGAAACCGCGCCAGCCCGAGAGGATGAGCGCAATGCCGCGCCCGCTGCGCCCGCCACTGTGCATCTGCGCCACAAAGCGGCGGATGTGGGCGGTCTGCAATTGCAATAGCGGCACGTTGACCCCGGCTGCAAACTGCGAGAGCCTTTCAAGGTCAAGGGTGTAGAGGGTGTGCGTGCGCGCGGCCAGCCGCTTTTCGACGCGCACATGCTCCAGGTAGCGCAGCACCAGCGGGTCGGGCGCAGAAGCCGGAATGTGCAGGGCGCTGGCCATGGCAAGGCGCCTGCGGCCCCTATTTCAGCCGCTGCAGCGCAGCACTGGCCAGCTCGGACATGCGGGAGAGGAAGTCGGTGCCCATGGTGGCGTCAAAGCGCTGCGGATCGGGCGAGCCCAGCACCAAGAGGCCAAACGCTGGCGTGGCGCTGTCGATGGCGCCCACGCGCAGCGGCAGCAGGGCAATGGATTGCGCTGGCTCTGCCGCCCCCGGCGCCAGCCAACCAGCCGGCTCGAACCCCAGGTTGGGACCGCAGAACGGCATGGTGAGCGACGAGGCAAAGGCCTGGGCATCGTCACTCGCGCCCAGGGCAAAGTCGCAGTCGATGTAGGCGCCCGACACCCCCCACACGCGCACGGCAGCCTGGGGCACGTCGAACAGGGCGCGCACGCCCTCCACCACGGCAGGCGGCAGGTCGATGGGATCGCGCACCTGCAGCAGGCTGCCGGTCCACTGGTGCACCTTCTGGGCAATGGCTTCGTTCTCGTGGCTGTTGCGCACCATCTCCATCACACGCTGCTCCAGCCCCTTGATCTTCTCGCGCAGCATTTCGGCCTGGCGCTCCTGCAGGCTCACGGCGCGCTGGCCGTGCGGGCTGGTGAACTGCACGCTGGCCAGCACCTCGGCGTGGCGCTCGAAGAAGCCGGGCGTGCTCAGCAGAAAGTTGGCGATGTCTTCTTCGGTGATGGGTGGGATGGGGTTCATGGTGCGTCAGGGATGTCGATCTGGCCTTCAAACACGGTGGTGGCCGGGCCGGTCATGAAAACGGAATCGGCCTCCTGGCCGCTCCAGGCGATGGTCAGCAGCCCGCCGCGCATTTGCACATGCACACGCGTGCCGAGCAGCCCCAGGCGGATGCCCGCCGCCACGGCGGCGCAGGCGCCCGTGCCGCAGGCCAGGGTTTCACCAGCCCCGCGCTCGTACACGCGCAGGCGCACATGTTCACGATCGAGCACCTGCAAGAAGCCTGCATTGGCCCGCTGAGCAAAGCGCGCATGGCCCTCGATGAGCGGGCCGGTCTGCAGCACCGGGGCGGTGTCCACATCCTGCACCAGCTGCACGGCGTGCGGGTTGCCCATGGACACAACCGCTACTAAAACAGTAGCTTGTTGCGCTTGACCATCAAGCGTTAGAGGCCATTTTTGCCCTGAACCCTGGGGCAGGGGCGCCAGGCCCGAGGCATCAAACGGGATGCGCGCCGGGTCGAACGCGGGGCGGCCCATGTCCACCGTCACACGGCCATCGGGCGTGAGCTGCGGGGCGATCACGCCCGAGAGCGTCTGCACCCGGATGGTGTCGCGGGTGGTCAACCCCTTGTCGCGCACATAGCGGGCAAAGCAGCGCGCGCCGTTGCCGCACTGCTCCACCTCGCCGCCATCGGCGTTGTGGATGGCGTATTCAAAATCGACACCCTCGCCCGGCGAGGGCCGCACCGAGAGAATCTGGTCGGCCCCGACGCCAAAGTGCCGGTCGGCCAGAAAACGGTATTGGGCCGCCGTCAGGCCCAGCGGGCCCTGGGTTTCGTCGAGCACGACGAAATCGTTGCCCGCGCCCTGCATTTTGGTGAAGCGAATCTTCATGGTCTGGATTATCGTAGCTTGAACGCTACTCCCTGAAGGAACCTGCCATGCACGATCTCTCCGCCTTTCCCATCACCCGCAAATGGCCCGCCCGGCACCCGGACCGCATCCAGCTCTATTCGCTGCCCACGCCCAATGGCGTGAAGGCCTCGATCATGCTGGAGGAAACCGGCCTGCCCTACGAGCCCCACCTGGTGCGCTTTGACAGCAACGACCAGATGTCGCCGGAGTTTCTGTCGCTCAACCCGAACAACAAGATCCCCGCCCTCATCGACCCCGAAGGCCCCGGCGGCCAGCCGCTGGCGCTGTTCGAGTCGGGCGCCATCCTGGTCTATCTGGCCGACAAGAGCGGACGCTTCATGCCCAAGGACCCCGCCGCGCGCTACCACACGCTGCAGTGGTTGATGTGGCAAATGGGGGGCCTGGGCCCGATGTTTGGCCAACTGGGGTTCTTCAACAAGTTTGCCGGCAAGGACTGGGAAGACAAGCGCCCGCTGGGCCGCTACGTGGCCGAGTCAAAACGCCTGCTGGGCGTGCTGGAGCAGCGCCTGGCGGGCCGCGACTGGATCATGGGCCAGGACTACACCATTGCCGACATCGCCACCTTCCCGTGGGTGCGCAACCTGGTCGGGTTCTACGAAGCCGGTGCGCTGGTGGGGTTTGACCAGTTCCCGCAGGTGCAGCGTGCGCTGGCCGCTTTTGTGGCCCGCCCGGCCGTGGCGCGCGGACTGAACATTCCGCCGCGCGACTGACGGCCCGCCCCGCAGTGCCGATAATGGCCGCATGACACGACCCAGCCAGCAGCTGCACCCGCAGCGCGAACCCGTCCGCCCCCTGTCCGCCGCCACCGTGCTGCTGCTGCGCGATGCGCCAGACCACGGCGGGCTTGAAGTGCTGATGACCCGGCGCTCGGGCCAGGCCAGCTTTGCCCCCGGCGCCTACGTCTTCCCCGGCGGGGGCATCGAAGCGCTCGACGCCGACCCTGCCACGCACGGCGCGGCAGCGCGCCGCCCCACCCAAAGCGACGAACACCTCACCCAGGCCATCGCCGCCATCCGCGAGAGCTTTGAGGAACTGGGCGTGCTGCTGGCGCGCCACGCCGACGGCCGCATGGCCGATGCCGACGATATCGCCGCGCTGGAGCGCCACAGCCCCCTGGCCGCGCAATGCCAGGCCCGCGGCCTGCAGCTGGCGGCCGACAGCGTGTACGTGCTGGCACGCTGGACGGCCGACCGCGACCTGCCCAAGCGTTTCGACGTGCCCTTTCTGGTGGCGCGCATGCCCGCAGGCCAGACACCGGTGGCCGACGAAAAGGAACAGTTCGAGCCCGTCTGGGTGCGGCCGCACGAGGCGCTGGAGCGGCATGCGGCCGGCCAGTTCTTCATGATCTTCCCGACCATCCGCACGCTGCAGCGCCTGGCCCGCTTTGACAGCGCAGAGGCGGTACTGGCCGCCTGCGCCGTGAGCGAAGCCCCGCTGTGGACCAGCTGCCCGCGCGCAGGCCTGCTGGGCGGCAAGGAAGCGCGCTACATGGAAGACGAAATGCCCTTCGGCGAGCTGGCCCTGGTCTGCCCCGACGGGCAGATCGTGCACCCGCTGGACTGGCAGAGCGAACGCGCCGTGCCGCTGCTCAGGAACGTGCAGCGCCTGACCGCCCCCAACCCCGGCGTGATGACCGGCCCCGGCACCAACAGCTACCTGGTGGGCGACCCGGCCACGGGCTTCATTGCCATCGACCCCGGCCCGCAGGACGCACAGCACCTCGAACGCCTGTGGCGCGCCGCGGGGGGCGACATCCGCATGATCGTCTGCACCCACTCGCACCCCGACCATTCGCCCGGCGCAGCACCGCTGCAGGCCTTGTGCGTGCAGGCCGGGCGTGCAGCGCCCCCCATCCTGGGCCTGCCCTCGGCCCCCACGGCACGGGCCGCGAGCGAATTCACGCCCGAGCGGTCGCTACAAAATGGAGAGCTGCTCACGCTGACTGGACAAGCGCTGGAGGGCAAAATCACCCATACCCTGCAGGTGGTGCACACGCCCGGCCATGCCGCCAACCACCTGTGCCTGCTGCTGGTCGAAGACGCCCTGCTGTTCAGCGGCGACCACATCCTCAACGGCAGCACCACCGTGGTCGACCCGCCCGACGGCAACATGGCCGACTACCTGGATTCGCTCGACGCGCTCGATGCGCTGTGCGCAACGCACGGGGTCGAGTTCATCCTGCCCGCGCACGGCTACGTGCTGGGCTTTGCCCGCCAGGCCATCGCCCAGCTCAAGGCGCACCGCCTGGCCCGCGAGGCCAAGGTCATCGCCGCCATGCAGGCCCTGCCGGACGGCAGCATCGAGGACTGGGTGGCGCATGCCTACGCCGACGTGCCGCAGCGCATCTGGCCCGTGGCCCAGCGCTCGCTGATCGCGCATGTGGAACGCATCCGCGCTCTGGGCCCCGGGAATGATTGACCGCCCTGCGCCGATGGCCTGGGCCGCGCCTGTGGGATGCGCCGCGCGCGAACATTGCCCGATGATTGGCTGATATGCAAAATTCCCCGACGTCCCCCAACGCCACCGTCCGCCTGGCCAAGCGCCTGGCCGCAGAACAGGGCCTCTCGCGCAGCACCGCCGAGCAGTACATCGAGGGCGGTTTCGTCAGCGTCGATGGCAAAACCGTCGAGCTGCCCGGCGCCCGCGTGGCGCCGCAGCAGCGCGTGCTGCTGACACCGAACGCCAGCCTGTTCGGCCTGGTTCCGGTCACCCTGCTGCTGCACAAGCCGCCGGGCTATGAAGCCGGTTTGGGCATGGAGGCAGGCCACGCCGCCCACAGCAGCCGCAGCCAGGGCGCGCCTGCCGCCCTGACCCTGCTGAACGCCGCATCGCACATGCCCGGGGATGCGTCCGACATCCAGGTGCTGCTGCGCCACTTCAAACAGCTCGAATGCTTCACGCCCCTGCCCACCCCGGCCAGCGGGCTGGCGGTGTACACGCAGGACAAGCGCATTGCGCGCAAGCTGCAGGAAGACATCGAGTCGCTGGAGCAGGAATGCATCGTGGAGGTGGCGGGCCAGATCATGGAAGGCGGGCTGAAGAAGCTCTGCCACGGCCTGAGCTTCAACGGCCGGCCGCTGCCCCCCATCAAGGTGAGCTGGCAGAACGAGACCAAACTGCGCTTTGCGCTGCAGGGCATCCGCCCCGGGCAGATCCCGGCCATGTGCGAGGCCGTGGGCCTGCGCGTGATGGCGATCAAGCGCATCCGCATCGGCCGCGTGCCCCTGGCCAAGGTGCCCGAGGGGCAGTGGCGTTATCTGCAGCCTTGGGAAAAATTCTGACACCCCCCTGTGGCGCTGCGCGGGGGCCGCTGGCCTGGGCCGCGCCGGGTTCATGCGTTGCGGGCGATGCGCGGTGCCTTGGGTCACAGACATCAAAAACCATAGCTGCCTGCGCAGAATGTATGCGCCGCGAAGGCACTTTTGGCTTAAAAATCGCCCCTCCGCTGCTACACTGCGCGGCCACAACGGAGGGAGTTCATGCAAGCACAACCCATCAGCGGCGCCCCGGCGCAGCCGCTGGCCCCGGCCTCGCAGCCTATCGACGCGCATCCCCTGGAATTCACCGGCAGCGGCGGCGAATACTTCCGCGTCTGGATCGTCAACGTGCTGCTCAGCGTCATCACCCTGGGCTTTTACACGCCCTGGGCGCGGCGGCGCACGGCGCAGTATTTCTACAGCCACACGCTGGTGGCGGACAGCCCGCTGGAGTTCACCGCCCCCCAGGGCAAGATGGTCAAGGGCTTCGTGCTGCTGGTGCTGATCACGCTGGCCTACAACATCGCCGCCAACACCGGGCAGGACACGGCCGTGGGCCTGTTCTTGCTGGCCGGTGCCGCGCTGGCACCCTTCATCTGGGCCAGTGCCATGCGCTTTCGCCTGGGAGCCACGCGCTGGCGCGGCCTGCGCCTGCAGTTCAACGCCCGCTGGAAAGAGGTCTACATCGCCAGCTGGCCCGTGTTTGCGCTGGCACTGGTGTGGTTTGGCGTTTTCTTTGGCCTGCAGATGCTCTCGCCCGAACTCTCGGACGTGCTGCAGGCCGCCGAAGAAGAAACCCGCAAGCCGCGCATGCCCGCGTTCACGCCGGCCATGGGCGGCCTGCTGCTGCTGGGCCTGGTGCTCACGGTGCTGTGCTTCATCCGCCTCGAATACAACTACAAAAGCCTGCTGGTGCTGCGCGCGCAGCTGGGCGCAGAACATGGCCGCTGGAAACCCGTGTACATGGATTTCGTGAAAATCTGGCTGGCCACCGTGGCCGTGTTCATCGTGTGCGTGGTGCTCGTCTCCGTGATCGTCAGCGTGCTGGCGGGCGGCTCCATGGCCCTGGCGGCAGCCTCCAGCAAGCAGATGGGGCTGTGGATGTTCGTCATCCTCATGGCGGCCATGGTGGTGGGCGTCTTTGTGCTCTTTCTCGCATCCGCCCCGGCCCGCGCCTACCGCGAGGCCCGCATGTTCCAGCTCATGTGGAACAACATCGGCGCGGGCCAGATCGCGCGTTTCAAGTGCAATTTGCGCAGCACGGGCTATGTGTGGCTGCGCCTCAAGAACATGCTGTTCACCCTGTGCACGCTGGGCCTGTACCGGCCCTTTGCGCGGGTGAGTGAATACCGCATGAAAGTGCAATCCGTGACGGTGTATGTCAAGGGCGGCGTGGAGCAGGTTGCGGGCCGCATGGTGCGCCAGCAGCAGGGCGGCCTGGGCGATGCGCTGGCCGACGCGGCAGGGCTGGACCTGATCGGGTGATGGGGAACACCCCCCTGTGGCGCCTGCGGCGCCTTCCCCCCGCTCTCGAATCGCTGCGCGATTCGGGCAGGGGGACGCTCCCAGCGCTGCGGGGCGGCCCTTGCGCGGGAGCCCTGGCATGGCGCCGCGCCAGTTTTGGCAGTCGGCGCGCTGGCCTTGTTGAGGAGACAACCCGGTGAACACCTCTCCAGAATCCACCGGCGCACCTGGCGATCTGCTGCCGGGGCGCTGGTTTGATGGCCGCAGCAGCAAGGCCCGGCCCGTGGTGGTGGGCCTGCAGCCCACGCCCCAGGGGCCCTCGCTGGTGCTGCACCCGCTGTCGCCGCCGGGCGCTGCGCCGGTGGTGTTCACCAGCCAGCAGGTCGACTGGCCCGAAGCCTGGAACGAACGCCGCCCGCCGCCGTGCGTGGTGCTGGACCTGCGCGATCACGGCAGCGTGGAGATCGACGCCGTGGCCCCGTGGCGTGCCGCCCTGGCTGCCGCAGGCAACCGCCCCGGCATTGCCCAGCGCATGCAGACGCGCTGGCCCGCGCTGCTGGGCATGGCACTCGCCGCCGTGGCCGGTCTCACCCTGTTCTACCGCGAGGGCACGCCCTGGGCTGCCGCGCAGCTCACGCGTTTTGTCCCGCTGTCCTGGGAAACCAGCGTGACCGAGAAGGCGCTGCAGCAGATGGATGCGGGCACGCTCAAGCCCAGCGCGTTGCCCCGTGCGCGGCAAGACCAGCTCAAGGCGCGCTTCGATGCGCTGGTGCAGCAAACCCCGGCTGCGCTGCACCGCTACCGCGGCTACCGGCCGCCGCTGTCGCTGGAGTTCCGCGCGGGCATGGGCGCCAACGCCTTTGCCCTGCCCGGCGGCAAGATCGTGATGACCGATGGCATCGTCAAGGCCGCCGCCGACAAGGGCCTGCCCGACGACGCCCTGGTGGGCGTGCTGGCCCACGAGATCGGCCATGTGGTGCACCGCCACACCACGCGCATGGTGGTGGAACAAGGCGTGCTGCAGATGGGCCTGGGGCTGGCGCTGGGGGATGTGTCGGGCATTGTGTCCACGGGCAGCGCGCTGCTCACCGGGCTGTCGTACCGCCGCAGCCACGAGCGCGAGGCCGACTGCTACGCCATCGACCTGATGCGCCACGCCGCCCTGCCCACGGCGCCGATGGGCGCACTGCTGCTGGCCATTGCGCACGAGGAAGAAGCCGAAGCCAAGAAGCCCGGTGCGCCAGCCTCTGGGGCAGACCAAGGCAAGGCCCGTGCAGACACCGAGGCGCACCCGGTCTGGTCGCTGCTGAGCAGCCATCCCGATACGGTGGAGCGCGCCAGCGCCCTGCAACGGGGCCAGGCGCCGCATTGTCAAAAAATATAGCTGTCGGCGCTTAATCCATAAGCGCTGGAGCCATTTTTTGCTTGTAAAGTGTGAAGCATGCCGATAAGCCGGATTCTGTGCACCCGGTTGCCCGGGCGTGACCGCCATTACTCTGGGCCGGGTGTCGCCACCACGGCTCGATGCTACCTACCCGCCAGCTCTGCGGAACCACATCAACGCTGGCCTACTTGGTATTGCTGCGCGTAGAGATTGCCCGTTTCACCCAAGTCGCGTTCCGCGCCTTGGGTGGCTATGGA
>JAMLIQ010000102.1 GCA_023954095.1 Burkholderiaceae bacterium
GTCTCCCTCGGTGCCTGGAGACCTCTGGGCCTTGCTGCCCTGCGCGGGCATGGGCGTACGCGCGGTGTCGGCCCAGGCGCAGGCCACCCATCCCGGCCTGCCCAAACAGTACCAGCCGGTGGCAGGCCAGCCGATGGTGTTGCACACGCTGGCCGCCTTTGCCGGTGTGGCGCGCCTGCGTGGCACGCTGGTGGCCGTGGCACCGGGGGACCATTTTTTGCAGGGGTATGCCAACCCCTCGTTTTTCAGCGTGGAATGCGGCGGCCCGACGCGCGCCGATACGGTGCTGGGTGGGTTGCGGGCGCTGATGGCACGCGGTGCCCAGGCGCACGACTGGGTGCTGGTGCACGATGCGGCACGTTGCCTGGTGACTTCTGCGCAGATTGACGCGCTGATTGATGCGTGCGCACACGATGGTGTGGGCGGGCTGCTGGCACACAAACTGGCCGATACGCTCAAGACGGCGATCTCGGGGCCGGGGGGCACCCGCGTGGCATCCACCGTAGACCGAACCGACAAGTGGCTGGCGCAGACGCCGCAGATGTTTCGCATCGGGCCGTTGCGCGCCGCGCTGGAGCATGTGGGTTCGTCGGCCACGGACGAAGCCAGCGCGATGGAAGCGATGGGACTGCACCCGCGCCTGGTACCGGGCAGCGCCCTGAATTTCAAGGTGACCTATCCGGAAGACTTTTTGCTGGCCCAGGCCGTGCTGGCCCAGCGCATGCATGGTGCGACACTCGAGCGTTTCGGCGGTACCCGGGGCCGGGTGAGCGACATGCCGGGGAAAACCATTTTTTGACATTGCCAGGGCGCAGACATGCATTTCAGAATCGGAGAAGGCTGGGACATCCACGCATTGGTGCCGGGCCGCCGCCTGGTGATTGGCGGCGTGGATATTGCGCACAGTGCCGGCTTGCTGGGACATTCCGATGCCGATGTGTTGCTGCATGCCGTCACCGATGCCTTGCTGGGCGCAGCAGCGCTGGGCGACATTGGCACGCATTTTCCTGACACGGACCCCGCTTTTCGGGGCTCGGACTCGGTGGTCCTGCTGCAGGAAGCCACCCGCCGTGTGCGTGCCCTTGGCTACGAAATCGGCAACATCGACAGCACCGTGGTAGCGCAGGCGCCGCGCCTGGCGGCGCATATTCCGGCCATGCGTGCGCGCATGGCCGGGGCCCTGGGCCTGGCGCCGGATCAGGTGAACGTCAAGGCCAAGACGGCCGAACGCATGGGGCCGGTGGGGCAGTGCCTGGCCATCGAGGCGCGGGCTGTTGTGCTGTTGATCAAGTCTTCAGCGGGCGGCGTGGCAGGTTGCGCTTGACCTGGGGGCGTTGCAGGCGCTGGTGCGGGTCGGTGCCCGCAGGCTGGTCGCCAGCGCGTTGCAACTGGACATGCGCGACCAGCCCCCCCGAAGTGGAGTTGGCCAGCGCAAAGATGCCGCCCATGCGCTGCACGGTCTTGTCCACGATGGACAGCCCCAGGCCTGCACCGGCTGCGGCCGTTCGGGCCGCATCGCCGCGGAAAAAGGGCTTGGTCAGGCTGGCCAGCTGCTCGGGGGGCACGCCGGCGCCGTGGTCGCGCAGCTTGAGCAGCACCCAGTCCTCGCGCCCTTTGGCGGCAATGTCCACCTGCGTGATCCCGGTATCGGTCGATTTGCCGTAGCGGCGGGCGTTCTCCAGCAGGTTGGAGATGATGCGGGCGAGTTCCACCTCGTCGGCCAGCACGTTCAGGTCTTCGGGAATGGCGGTATGGATCTGCAGCTCGCGGTGGTCCTGCACGGCATACACGCACGAGGATACGACGGCATGCAGATTGACCGGGGTGAGTGTCACATGGTCGGGCCGCGCGTAGTCCAGAAACTTGTCGATGGTGGCATCGAGCTGCACGATGTCGGCCACCATGTGTTCGCGGGCGACTTCATCGTCCACACTCATTTCTGTTTCGAGCCGCAGGCGCGCCAGGGGGGTGCGCAGATCGTGTGAAATGCCGGCCAGCATGACGGCGCGGTCCTGCTCCAGCTTGGCCAGTTTTTGCGCCATGCGGTTGAAGCCGATGTTGACTTCGCGAATCTCGCTGGTCACTGCCTCCTCGTCGAGGTGGCTGGCGGCAAAATCGCCGTCGCGCACGCGGTTGGCGGCATAGGACAGTTGCTTGAGCGGCTGGTTGATGAGCCGTGCGATGGCGGCTGCGCCGGCCAGCGACAGTGCAGCAGCAGTGACCAGCCAGATCATCCAGGTGCGCCCGCCAGCCGGGCTGAAGCGCGAGCGGTCCATCAGCAGCCAGTTCGGGTCACCGTTGATGGTGAAGCCCACCCACAGGCCCGCTTCGTTGTTGACGCTCCGGGCCACGATGGTGTCCGGGCCCAGGCGGTGGGTGAGTTGCTCGGTCAGGCGCTGGCCCAGGGCCGAGTCGTCCAGGGCCTCGAAGCGGTCACCGGGTTCGCGCGGAAGAATGCGCACGCTTTCCTGGTCGGCCATGGTCTTGATGAGCGAGACGCGCGCAATGGCGTCGGCGTGCACCAGCGCAGCGCGGCTCAGGTTGACGAGCGAGGCGATCTGCTGGGCCGTTTGCAGTGCGCGCGGCTCGAATTCCAGCGCACGCAGCGTCTGCAGCCAGGCCAGGATGCTGCCCACCAGCAGCACGCTGAGCAGGAAGAAGGTACGCCAGAACAGGTTCAGGCCGACCCGTGCGCGCACCTCCTTGCGCCGCTCGGTGTACTCCAGGGGCGCGGGGCTGGTGGCTTCGCTGTCGATCGGGCGGGGTCGTTTCATAGGGGCGGGCAGGGGGTCAGCTGGTGCCGTCCGGAACAAAGACATAGCCTACGCCCCACACCGTCTGGATGTAGCGCGGTGCGGCGGCGTCGTCTTCGATGAGCTTGCGCAGGCGGGAGATCTGTACGTCCAGGCTGCGGTCGAAGGGCTCGAACTCGCGGCCGCGCGCCAACAGGGCCAGCTTCTCGCGCGAGAGCGGTTGGCGCGGGTGGCGCACCAGGGCCTTGAGCATGGCGAACTCGCCCGTGGTCAGCGGCAGTTCCTCGCCGTTCTTTTGCAGGGCGCGGGTGCCCATGTCAAAGCTGAACGGACCGAAGGTGACGACTTCGTTGTCGCCCGACGGGGCGCCCGGGGCCTCCTGGGGCGGACGGCGGCGCAGCACGGCGTGGATGCGGGCGAGCAGCTCACGTGGGTTGAAGGGCTTGCCCAGGTAGTCGTCGGCACCCACCTCCAGGCCCACGATGCGGTCCACGTCTTCTCCTTTGGCGGTGAGCATGACGATGGGCGTGCGGTCGTTGGCGGCGCGCAGGCGGCGGCAGATCGACAGGCCGTCTTCCCCCGGCATCATCAGGTCGAGCACGATCAGATCCACCGTGTCGCGCAGCAAAATGCGGTTCAGTGCCTTGCCATCCTCGGCCAGGATCACTTCCAGCCCTTCCTGGGTCAGGTAGCGCCGCAGCAGGTCGCGGATGCGGGCATCGTCGTCCACCACCAGGATTTTGTCGGGGCGGGTTGTTGTTGTGGCCATGGTGTACCTCGGTCCAATTTGTAACAGCGGCCATTGTTACCAGTTTGTGGGCGAAAAACCGGGGGGACGGCGTGGGCCTGACCAACGGTTACAAGTTTTGCCGGGCGCGCACAGAGTTTTTCGAGAATGCGGCATCGGCTGACATCGGGGGCCATCCATCTCCGGTATGTTGCGGTGCAGCCCTTTTTTTGTCTGGACCTAAAAACATGAACATTGCTATTAGAACAATAGCTGCTTGCGCTTTGATTGCAAGCGCTGGAGCGGTTTTTTCTCATGAATCGAACATGCCGCCGCAGAATGTGCTGCAGCTGTCGGCCTCGGGTTCGGTGGAGGTGCAGCAGGATCTGCTGGTGCTCACGCTCGGCACTTCGCGCGATGGCAAGGAGGCCGGGGCCGTGCAGTCCCAACTGCGCCAGGCGCTGGAGACGGCCCTGCAGGAGGCGCGCCGCAGCGCCGAACCCGGCAAGATGGACGTGCGCACCGGCCAATTCAGCCTGTACCCGCGCCACGGAAAGAGCGGCGAGATCGTCGGCTGGCAGGGCCGCGCCGAGGTGGTGCTCGAAGGACTGGACTTTGCACGCATCACGGCGACCGCGGCGCGCATGTCGACCATGGCCATCGCCCAGACCGGCTTTGGATTGAGCAAAGCCGAGCGCTCCCGCGTCGAGCGCCAAGCCCAGTCCCAGGCGATCGAGAATTTCAAGGGCCAGGCCAGCGCCCTGGCGCAGGCTTTCGGCTTTGCCGGCTACAGCCTGCGCGAGGTGGTGGTGAACAGCAGCGACAGCGCTCCCGGCCCCCGCCCCCGCATGATGGCCATGGAGGCCAAGTTCGGCGGCGCCGACGCGCCCGTGCCGGTGGAGGCGGGAAAAAGCACGGTGGAAGTCACCGTGTCCGGGTCGGTGCAGATGCGCTGAATTTATTGGTTAGATACGCTTCTAGCGCTTACTGGGTAAGCGCAAATAGCTATCAATAGAGAAGCATTATTGGGCTGCCCAACCGCCATCCATGTTCCAGGCCACACCGCGCACGTTGTTGGCGGCGCTGGAGCAGAAGAACACAGCCAGTTCCGCCAGCTCTTCGGGGGTGGTGAACTGCATCGAGGGTTCTTTCTCGCCCAGCAGCACTTTCTTGGCCTCTTCGTTCGACACGCCCAGGGCGGCGGCCTTGGCATCCACCTGCTTTTGCACCAGGGGGGTCAGCACCCAGCCGGGGCAGATGGCGTTGCAGGTCACGCCCGTGGTGGCGTTCTCCAGCGCCGTCACCTTGGTCAGGCCCACGATGCCGTGCTTGGCTGCCACATAGGCCGACTTTTGTGCCGAACCTACCAGGCCGTGCACCGAGGCCACGTTGATGATGCGGCCCCAGTTGGCCGCCTTCATGGCGGGCAGGGCCAGGCGCGTGGTGTGGAAGGCGCTGGTCAGGTTGATGGCGATGACGGAATCCCAGCGCTCGACCGGGAAATCCTCGACGTTGGCCACATGCTGGATGCCGGCATTGTTGACCAGGATGTCCACCTGGCCGAACTCGCGGGCCCCAAAAGCCATCATGTCTTCGATGTCGGCCACGCGGCTCATGTCCGCGCCGTGGTACGCCACGCGCACGCTGGCGTGCTGGCCCGCCGCCTGCACCTGGGCACGGGGGCCTTCCGCATCGCCGAAACCGTTGAGCACGATGTTGGCGCCCTGGCGCGCCAGGCCGATGGCGATACCCAGGCCAATGCCGCTGGTGGAGCCGGTGACGAGGGCAGTCTTGCCTTTGAGCATGAATTTTTCTCCGAAACAAATCAATTACGATGCAATGAAAGAATTATCGAACAGTGCTTTTGGAATCCGCATCCATGATTGAACCTAGGCTGAACTACGTATCCTGCCCCGGCCCTGCCGCCCACCCGCAGGAAGGCGCTGCCGCGCAGCAGCACCGCATGGCCTGGTGGGAGTGGAATGCCACCGGCAACCCCCATCACCCGCATGTGGTGGTGTGCGTGCACGGCCTCTCGCGCCAGGGGCGCGACTTCGATACCCTGGCGCGGGCGCTGTGCCACAGGGTGCGCGTGGTGTGCCCCGATGTGGTGGGCCGGGGGCAAAGCGACTGGCTGGCCGACCCCATGGCCTACCAGCTGGGCCAGTACGCGGGCGACATGCTGGCGCTGCTGGGCCACCTGCACCAGCAATCGCCCCTGCAGACGCTGGACTGGGTGGGCACCAGCATGGGGGGGCTGATCGGCATGGCCGTGTGCGGCCAGCCCGGGCTGCCGCTGCCTGTGCCGGTGCGCCGCCTGGTGCTCAATGACGTGGGACCGGTGATCGAATGGCAGGCCCTGCAGCGCATCGGCCAATACCTGGGCCGGCCGGTGCGCTTCGCGTCCCTGCAGCAGGCGGCCGATATGCTCTGGAGCCTGTCCACAACGTTCGGGCCGCACACGCCAGAGGAGTGGCTGGAACTGTCCCGCGCCATGGTGCGCCCGCTGCCCGAAGGCGGTCTGGGCCTGCACTACGACCCGGCTATTGCCGTGCCTTTCCGCGCCATTGATGCGCAGGCTGCGGCGGCGGGCGAAGCCGCCCTGTGGCAGCTGTACGACCACGTTGAAGCGCAGACCCTGCTGCTGCGCGGTGCGCAGTCTGACCTGCTGTCGCCCGCGACAGCGCAGGCCATGCGCCAGCGTGGACCCCAGGCCCGGCTGGTGGAGTTTGCGGGGGTGGGCCATGCCCCTACGCTGGTTGCGCCAGACCAGGTCGATGCCGTGGTGTCGTTTCTTCTGGACCTGTCCGACAAGAGACCTGCATGAAAAACCATTCGGCGCGATCGGTGGCGGACGGCGCCACAGCGCACAGCACCACAGGGGTGCCTGAACTGCTTGCGGCCACGGCCCAGACCTTGCCTGAACAGGTGGACGCGCTGGTGCGCGCACGCAACTTTGCAGAACCCCTGATTGCCGGGGAACACCTGGATACTGGCGAGAACGCGCTGGACCACGCCGATGCAGTAGCTGCGATTCTCAAAACCATTGGCGGGTCGGAGGCCATGCAGGCAGCCAGCTACCTGGTGCACGCCTGCATCCACCTGAGCAAGCCCCAGGAGGTGATTGCCAAGGCATTTGGCGACAACTTTGCCACCCTGGCCGTGGAGACGACCCAGCTGATGCGCGTGCAGCAGCAGGCCCGCGCGGCGCAGACCTCGGGGCAAATGGTGGACGACCCGGTGGTTCAGACGGAAAACGTGCGCAAGATGCTGCTGGCTTTCTCGCGCGACCTGCGCGTGGTCATGCTGCGCCTGGCGTCGCGTTTGCAGACACTGCGCTACTACGCAGCGAGCAAGCAGCCGGTCTCGCCCGGCATTGCCCGCGAGGCTTTGCACGTGTTTGCGCCGCTGGCCAACCGCCTGGGTATCTGGCAGATCAAGTGGGAAATGGAGGACCTGGCCTTTCGCTTCCTGGAACCCGAGACTTACCGTGAGATCGCCGGACTGCTCGATGAAAAGCGCGGTGAGCGCGAAGTGAACATGGCGCAACTGCGCGAACGCGTGGAGTCGCAGCTGCGCGCCCAGAGCATCAGCGCCACGGTGACCGGGCGGCCCAAGCACATCTACAGCATCGTCAAGAAGATGCGCGGCAAGTCGCTCAATTTCGACCAGGTGCTGGACATCCGTGCGCTGCGCGTCATCGTTCCCAACGTCAAGGACTGCTATGCCGCACTGAGCTGGGTGCACTCCCAGTTCACCCCGGTGGTGGAGGAGTTCGACGACTACATTGCCAAGCCCAAGCCCAACGGTTACCAATCGCTGCACACCATCGTGCGCGACGACAGCGGCAAGGCCACCGAGATCCAGATCCGCACCCAGGCCATGCACGACCATGCCGAGCATGGCGTAGCTGCGCACTGGGCCTACAAGGAAGCGGGCCACAAGGGCTACGCCGGGGTGTCTGCCAGCGGCGACTATGACGCCAAGATTGCGGTGCTGCGGCAGTTGCTGGCCTGGGAGCGCGATCTTGCCGGGGCGCCCCAGCATGCCAGCCTGTTTGATGACCGCATCTACGTGTTGACACCCCATGCCGCCATCGTGGAACTGCCCCAGGGGGCCACGCCCGTGGACTTTGCCTATACCGTGCATACCAATGTGGGCCACCGCTGCCGGGGTGCGCGGGTCGATGGCGTGATGGTTCCGCTCAATACGCCTTTGCAGAATGGCCAGACCGTGGAGGTCACGACGGTCAAGGAAGGCGGACCATCGCGTGACTGGCTCAACGCCGAACTGGGCTATCTCACCAGCCACCGGGCACGGGCCAAGGTGCGCGCCTGGTTCAATGCGCTGGCACAGCATGAAACGGTGGCGCGTGGGCGCGAATCCGTTGAAAAGCTGCTGCAGCGTGAGGGCAAGACTGCCATGCGGCTGGAAGATCTGGCCAGTCAATTGGGCTTCAAGTCGGCCGATGCCTTGTTCGAAGTAGTGGGCAAGGACGAGTTCTCGCTGCGCAATATTGAAACCGTGCTGCGGCCGCCCGAGCCCGTTCTGCAGCCCGACGACTACCTGCTGCTGAAGAAGCCGCGCAGCAACGACAAATCCCCCAAGGGAGGCGTGCTGGTGGTGGGCGTGGAATCGCTGCTGACGCAACTGGCCAAGTGCTGCAAGCCGGCGCCGCCCGATCGCATTGGCGGCTTTGTGACGCGCGGCAAGGGTGTCAGCATCCACCGTGCCGATTGCAGCAACTTCCGGGAAATGGCGGTGCGCAATGCCGAGCGCGTGATCGAGGTGGAATGGGGCGCGCCCAAGGCGGCGGCCACGGCATCGGTGTATCCGGTGGACGTGGCCATCGAGGCCGCCGACCGCCAAGGCCTGTTGCGTGACATCTCGGAAGTCTTCGCCAAGGAGAAGATGAATGTGATTGGTGTGCAGACGCAGTCGGTCAAGGGGACGGCGTGGATGACCTTCACCGTCGAAGTCGCCGATTCTGGGCGCCTGAACAAGGTGCTGGGCGTCGTGGCGACGGTTCTGGGCGTGCGCTCTGCACGCAGACGCTGAACCGGACATTGGCGTTTTTTCGGCGACTGAGCCGAAAAGGCCAAATTTTTACTGCTACAATCGCTTTCTCGAATACACAGGCGCGTAGCTCAGCTGGTTAGAGCACCACCTTGACATGGTGGGGGTCGTTGGTTCGAGTCCAATCGCGCCTACCAAATATTGCAAGCTAAACCAGGGCTTGCAGCAGAAGTGCCCGCTAACAAGCGGGCATTTTTGTTTGTCCGTACGGAAAAAGTACGGAAACTAAAGTGGCGCCCGAGAGGCGCTGTTTTTTTATCTGAATGTTTGCCAGCCTAAGTTCGCAGCACATCTCCTGGCCACTCTAAACTGCCTTTCTGGTGTGCCAGGTGCAATTAGTGCCGCAGTAGTTCTCCCAGCACCCGTACCTCTTTAAGGACGTGCTGCGCATCGGTCTTAGGATTTCCAAACCGCCTGCGCACTTCGCGTTCCAGCTCGTGCGCCATGCCACGTGCTTCCTTTTCACCGCGCAGCGCCCGCAGCCGCCATTCACGGGCCTGGGCCATCAGTTCTTCGTCCTGTAGTTCTTGGATTTCCATTGCAGGTGCGATTGTGCCTAGGCGCAGAGCAAGTCGCTCTCATCGGGTTATGGCCCCATGCCGTAGGAGTCGGACGCGTGGTCTGTGCGTCTCCGGCCATTGGCATGGCCGACCGCGCTGTGGTGCGTGCGCATCGAGCCACCCTTGGCGTCTCGCCCCTTCGGGCCTCCATCGTTCCCTCGCTTCGCTCGGCTGACGCCTTCGGCCCGGCTCGGTGACCCGGGCCTGCGCGCTGCGCTTGCCTCCAGGGGATCGGCTTGCAGCCCATCCCCGCCGCGCTGGGCTTGGCGCCCCTGCGATACCGCCGAACCGGCCGTGCCGGATCGGCCTTCGCGCCTGCGGCGCTGCGCGCTTCGCTTGCGTGGGGTCGGCGTGAAGAGCGGGCCGTTGCCTGTCCAGCCATCTTTCCTGAATCCATCACCTTGCTCGCGACTGTAGCCCGCGGCCGGGTGCCGTCAAGGCGCGCAGGGCCGTGTCCTCGGCTGCGCCTGCGGGCCGCACCCACCCTGCGCTGGTCTCCTTGA
>JAMLIQ010000103.1 GCA_023954095.1 Burkholderiaceae bacterium
TTGAGCGGCTGCCACCACCCGCCGTTGGGTGGTGCTGCCGTGGTGACCCCGAGGGGTCTGCAACCATCAATGCAAGGCTTGTGCCAGCTTTTGCAAACCGGGGTTGCTATGAAATATAGAGCTGTATATGCCCTATTTCAGGTCGCCATGACCATGTTTTATTTAAAAACGATGTCTGCAGGAATGCACTGACATTGTGCGGCGCACCATACAAGCGCAGGGTGAGGATGACGCATGTCGTCTTGCCATTGGATGAGGGGTTGAATTTCCAGAAACAGGTGTCTGCGTGGTGCCGAGGCTATAGTCAAAGCTGTCAACTGCGCCGATGTAGCTGCCATGAAACGCGAAAACGCATGAAACACTACACAAACCCACTCTCATTCCTCGTCTTCATCGCTGCAATCGCTTGCGCGGGCATGCTCGCGAGTTGCGGCGGCGGCCACATACCGGCGGAGTCCGCCGAAGCCAAGCTCACACGTGTGGTGGACAGCCAATGGGGGAAGTTTGCATCCTCTTTGCCTGGCGGGCTCTCGATAGCGGTCATTACGCCGAATGGCGAGTACTTCGCGAGCACGCTCGACGGCGCGACAGCCGACACATACTTTCGCGGCGCGAGCACGACCAAGACGTTTACGGCCGCTGCGGTCATGCTGCTCCAGCAGCGTGGGATGCTCGACATCAAGCAGGTGTTGACTGCGCATATTCCCGGGACAACGCGCCCCTATGTGCCCGCCACACCGGATTTCGCGATTCCATACAAAGACCGCATCACGATCGAGCAACTGTTGCGCCACCGCGCTGGTGTCTTTGATGTGGGCAATACGGATGTCCCGACGAGCGCCACCGCACCTTACGCCGGTCAGAGATATGTTGACTGGGTCGAAGATACCCAGGGCGAAATGCACAGCTACACGCTGGACGAAATGGTTGGCGTTGTCGCCAGAAACGATCTTGTCGGTGGCCTGCCCGGGGATGCTTTTCGCTATTCGAATACGGGCTATTCACTCCTTGCAAAAATCGTCGAGCAGGTCTCTGGAAAGACGTTTGCGCAGTTTGTCCACGACGAGTTCCTCGTGCCCAACGGCCTCGAAAAGACGACCTTTCCCGACGACGGCCGGACCCAAAACCTGCCCGTGCCGTTCTTTGAGGGAACGACGCGGGTGGGCGGTGTTCTGTATCCAACAACCCACCGCAACGTCTCGTGGGGCATTGGCGAGGGTAACGTGGTCACGACACCGTCGAATCTGGCCCGGTGGTTTCGCCGACTGATCAAGGGTGATGCAGGATTGACCACGCAGACCATCGCCAGCATGCGCGCGTGCGAGCCGACCAACGAAATCCACGTTTCCTACGGCCTCGGCCTTGGATGCGACCCGGTTGATCTCGGTGTAGGGCACAACGGCGGGATCACCGGCTACATGACCACTGCACGCCATGACACCGCGACCGACGTGACCATCGTTGTCTTCGCGACCGTGCTGGATGCCGACAACCTCATGACCGAGGCCATGATGCTCTACGAGACAGCGCGGCAAGCACGAACGGTACTCGGTTATTGAACTTTCACGCACGTCCGGCAGTTTGCCTTGGCCAAAACGGCGTACTGCGAAAGGCAAGCGCGCGCAGAGAGTGGCGATGCATCGTTTTTTCTCCACGAGCCTTCGTTCAATTTTTTTGGTTGCTGATAAAGGTTTCGGGGTGTAACCTGCAAAATCAAATATTGCATAAAGGAGCGAAGAGATGTGTGAAGTTTGCGTGGCGAAAGCCGAACTGATCAATACGGTGGTGACTCCTTCCAGGCGCGCTGCCCTTGGAAGAATGGGTGCTTTCTCCCTTCTCGGAATTTCTGCGGTGGCTGGGGTGGCTCACGCAAAACCACCCCCTAAACCGGATAACGTACTTTCTCCAGATCAAGCCATCAAGCGTTTGATGGAAGGCAACGAGCGATATCTGTCGGGCAAATCCCAAAACAGGAAATTTGCCGCAACGCGTGAAGCACTGGTTGGTGGGCAGAATCCCTACGCTGCCGTTTTGAGTTGTGCTGATTCGCGCGTCAGTCCGGAGTTGTGTTTTGACGAAGAAAGAGGGGACTTGTTCGTGACGCGCGTGGCAGGAAACTATGTCACGACTGATATTCTGGCAAGCTTGGAATATGGTGTCGCGGTCCTTAATACGCCGCTCATTATGGTGCTCGGACATACCAGTTGTGGCGCCATTAGTGCGACGGTCAGTGCACTCGAGAAGCAGGCTGAATTTCCTGGACATATTCAAAGTATCGTGACTGCTTTGATGCCTGCGGTGCGCGCCGCTGCAGCCGACACCCACAAAGGGGCCTTGGTTCAAGCAGCGACCATTCAAAATATCAAGCTGAATGTTCAACGGTTGCAAGAAGCTACGCCCATATTGAGCAAGGCGGTTCAAGCGGAAAAGGTCAAGGTGATTGGCGGCCTATACCACCTGAGCACAGGCCGAGTTGAACGCGTTGTGTAGCCGCTCTGGAGCAGATGCGGCGCATGCCCGCCTGCGTTTTCTGGGTGTCGTGCTCCTGATGGTGCTACGGCCGTTGATTAACCCGCCGTAATGGGGCTGGCGCCAGCCCTTCAGCGTTGTGGCACCTTGTTTCACCCCAGCAAATCCACCATCTCCAGCATGCGCCGCGCTACCTCGCCCAGCTTCAGCCCCTTGTCCATGGCGGTCTTGCGCAGCTTCTCGTAGGCGGTCTGTTCGGTCAGGCCCTGGCGCTGCATGAGCAGATTCTTGGCGCGGTCGATGGACTTGCGGTCCTGCAGCTCGGTCTGGGCGTCGGCCAGTGCGGAGCGCAGGGCTTGCTCATGCGCAAAGCGGGCCATGGCTACGTCGAGGATGGGGCGGATACGCTGCGGCGCCAGACCTGCCACGATGTAGGCACACACCCCGGCGGCCACGGCGTCGCGCACATGGGTGGTGTCTTCGTCGTTGGTGAACAGCACGATGGGGCGGCGCGCATCGCGCGTGGCCACCACGACATGTTCGAGTGCGTCGCGGGCCTCGCTTTCGGCGTCGACGATGACCAGATCGGGCTGGAGCTGGGCCAGGCGTTCGCCCAGAAAGCTATCGGCCGGGAGCACCGCCACAAGGTTGAGGTTGTTTTCCAGCAGGCCGATGCGCAGCATGCGCGAACGCTCGGCCAGCCGCCGGGCGTGCTCGTCGTGTGGGTCGGGTACGGCCAGGTCAGGGGCTACCACCACGATGCGTAGGGCTTCATTCATGGCCATACAAACGCAATTTCCGTGCCGAAATATCTATTGGGTGGCCTTTCCCTACCTGAAACTTACTAATGGAAGGGCTTTCCCGGTCACGCCGCTGGTGCCGTCCCCGGTATACACCCAGTCACAAACATTTTTATTGGACGGAGTTTCCCGTATGACCACTTCTTTGAAACGGCGCCATTTCACGGCCGGGCTGGCGCTTGTCCCCCTGGCGGCCAGCGGCTTGCTGGCGGGGTGCAGCAATATTCCCGACACCATCAAGATCGGGGTGGCGCAGCCGCTGAGCGGGCCGCTGGCTGCGCTCGGGCAGGACTTGCTCAATGGCGTGAATCTGGCCGTGAGCGAGCTGAACAAGAACAACTTCTCGATCGACGGCAAGCGCGTCACGCTCGAGGTGGTGGCTGTGGACGACCGCGCCGATTCGGCCACCGGCAAGACCGTGGCGCAGCAGTTGGTGGACGCTGGGGTAGTGGCGGTGATCGGACACCTCAATTCGGGCGTGAGTATTGATGTCGCGCCCATTTATGGTGCCAAGGACATTGCGCAGATCGCCATTTCCACCAACCCCAAGTTCACGCAACTGGGCCTGGCGACTACATTTCGCATGGTGGCCAACGACAATCTGCAGGCGCGTGCCATTGGTTCGTTTGCTGCGTCGCAGTTTGGCGCTGCGCGCTATGCCGCGCTGGACGATGGCACGCCCTATGGCAAGGGTCTGACCGATGGCGCCGTCGAGCAGCTCAAGGCTGAGAAGCGCGAGGTGGTGCTGCGCCAGTCGTTTGACGACAAGACGGTGGCCTTCGACAAGCTGGCGCAGGAGATCAAGGCGGCAAATGTGGAGGTGATCGTTTCCACGCTGAACGACTTTCAGGCCATTGCCTTGATCGAGGCCCTCAAGAAAATCGACTACACCCGCGTGCGCCTGCTCGGCGGTGACACGGTCAAGACCACCGACATGGGCAAGGCGGCCGGCATCATCGAAGGCATCTATGCCACGTCGCCCGTGCTGGAGGCCAAGGAATTCGTGACCGGGCGCCAGTTTCTTGAAAAATACCTCGACGCTTTCAAGAAGCCCCCAGCCTATGGCGGCCATTACAGCTACGACAGCATGTACGTGCTGTCGGCGGCGCTGCAGAAGGCCAAGTCGGCCAAGCCCAAGGACGTGACGGCTGCCATGCATGCCATCAACGGCTATGCGCCTGTCACCGGCACCATGACCTGGGACGACAAGGGCGAGCAGCGCTACGCTGCCGTGGGCGTGTACGAACTGCGCCGTGGCAGCTGGGAGCTGCGCATGCGTTCGGACCGCTGGTGATGGCTGGCGGGAAGAAGGTGCGGATAAACAAAACTTGTTTAATGCGCTGCGCTGGCTTAGTATGGAGGCGCTTGGATGCATCAGGAGTTTTTCCCGAAGCAGGCTCCCTGGGGGCATTCGAACCAGGGGGCGTTTGTTTCTGAAATTAGCGAGGGTTAATTTATGAGCAGAATTTATTTTCTTAAAATGGCCATATTGTTTTTTGGCTTTTTATTAAGTGGCGTTTCAAATGCATTGACGCTGGCGTCTCCTGCATTTGCTGGCGGCGGGGTTATTCCAAATAATTTTGGTTTTAATCAGGGCGGATGCTCCGGTGGAAATCAATCACCTCCCTTGGTTTTTGGCGATGTACCAGATGGTGTGCAAAGCTTTGCGCTTGTTGTACGGGATTTGGACGGTGGAAATTGGTTGCATTGGAAGGTCTGGAATGTTGCCGCGACAGTAGATGTTTTTCCTCAAAATTACTCTGCAACCATGGATTTTCCCCAATCTGCGAATCAGTATGGAAGTCATGGATGGGGCGGTCCTTGTCCGCCGAGTGGGTCTCATCGGTATGTCTTCACGCTGTACGCTTTAGGCGTTCCTTCATTTTCTGCAGAACCAAGCGAGGGTCAACTTGCTGCTGCGGCGCTTCAGACGGCAACCTTGATGGGCTATCGTGCACCAACCGATAATGTTTCTTGGGTATCTTCCGCAGTGATTCAGAATGGCTGGTGGTGGAATCCGAATGAAGGTGGCCGTGGATATAGCATTGAGAGAAATGCGGGCACTGGAAATGTTTTTTTGGCCACTTATCTTTATGCTCAGTCTGGCGCTGCAATGTGGTACTCGTCCGGAATGGCGAGTTCTTCATCGGGACTCTATTCTGGAGAGTTATATGAATATTCCAATGGCCAGAGCTTGTTGGGAAGTTATCGGGTGCCTGTTGCTACAAGGTATGGTCAGGGTGTGAGGTTGGAGGTCGTGCAGGAAGACCGTGCATTGCTGACAATTATGGGAGATGCAACTCATCCTGGCATGGCTGTGGCGATTCGCCGATTTGAATTTGAGCCTGGAAGTTTGAACGCTGGTGCTGCAAGTGGAGCGCCCCAAACGGGCTGGTGGTGGAGTTCCATTGAATCTGGGCGTGGTTATTTTATCGAGGTGCAGCGAAATTTGGCCTTTATCGCCACGTATATGTACCGGGATGATGGTTTGCCTGTTTGGTATTCAACATATAACTCTCTCCTGGGTGACAATAATGCGTACCAAGGGGGATTGTTGCTGTATGGTGACGGTCAGGCGATCGGCAGGGGTTATGCTGCTCCCAGAGTTCAAAATGGTAATGTTGGAGTAATCCAGTTGAATTTTTCAAACAGCACTACCGGCACATTGACTCTGCCGAATGGCACTCAGATCCCGATTTCCCGATTCAACTTCTGATAGCGCGCTCGGGCGCCAGTTTGGAACTGGCGCTTGCTTCAGCACTCGACCACGTTCACGGCCAGGCCGCCGCGGGACGTTTCCTTGTACTTGGACATCATGTCCTTGCCCGTCTGCACCATGGTGCGGATGACCTGGTCCAGCGACACCACGTGTGTGCCGTCGCCGCGCAGCGCCAGGCGTGCGGCGTTGATGGCCTTGATGGCGCCCATGGCGTTGCGTTCGATGCACGGGATCTGCACCTGCCCGCCCACGGGGTCGCAGGTCATGCCCAGGTTGTGCTCCATGCCGATCTCGGCCGCATTCTCTGCCTGTGCGGGCGTGCCGCCCAGTGCGGCGGCCAGTGCCCCGGCTGCCATGGAGCAGGCCACGCCGACTTCGCCCTGGCAGCCTACTTCGGCGCCCGAGAGCGAGGCGTTGAGCTTGTAGATGCGGCCAATGGCGCCCGCCGTGAGCAGGAAATCGAAGATGCCCGCCTCATTGGCGCCCGGCACGAAGTTGACGTAATAGTGCAGCACGGCCGGGATCACGCCCGCTGCGCCGTTGGTGGGCGCCGTCACCACGCGGCCCCCGGCGGCGTTTTCCTCGTTCACGGCCATGGCGTAGAGGTTCACCCAGTCGAGCATGGAGAGCGGGTCCCGCAGCGCGGCCTCGGGGTTGCTGCTCAGGCTGCGTTGCAGCTCGGCGGCCCGGCGCCGGATGTGCAGCGGGCCGGGCAGGGTGCCTGCCCCTGCGCAGCCGCGCCGCACCGAGCCCGCCATGGTCTGCCAGATGGCCAGCAGTTGCGCCTGCACCTCTTCGGGGTTGCGCCACTGCGCCTCGTTGGCGCGCATCAGCTGCGCAATGCTCAGGCCGCTGGCCTGGCATTGCGCCAGCAGCTCGGCGCCGCTGGTGAAAGGGTAGGGCGGCGGCGTGTCCGTGCGGGTGGTGGCCGCGCCGCTGAGCACGCGCTCGCCCGCGGCATTCACCACGAAGCCGCCGCCCACCGAGAAGTATTCAGCACTGAGGATGTCGGCACCCTGCGCATCCAGCGCGGCGAAGCGCATGCCGTTGGGGTGGCGCGACAGGCTTTTGCGGCGGTAGAGCAGGTGCTCTTTTTCCACAAAGCGCACCGGGTGCGTGCCCAGAAGTTCCAGTCGCTGCTGGCTGCGAATGGTGTCGATGGCGGGGTTGATGTGCTCTGGGTCAATGCGGTCGGGCTCGTGCCCGGCCAGGCCCAGCAGCACGGCGCGGTCGGTGCCGTGGCCAATGCCCGTGGCGGCCAGCGAGCCGAACAGCTCCACGCGTACGCCATGCACGGCGGCCAGCCCCGGCATCTGTTGCAGCTGGCAGGCGAAATGGCGCGCCGCGATCATAGGGCCCACGGTGTGGGAGCTGGACGGGCCGATGCCGATCTTGAAGAGGTCGAAAACACTGACAGTCATGGTGTGTATGTGGGGTGCGCGGGGGCTGGGCGCAAAAGGGCCAACAAAAAGGCACCCCGTGGGTGCCGTGGATCGGTGGTGCTGACGGTAGGTGTGTGCGAGTGGGGCGGCAAGCTCGCTATCCCTGAGCGTGTGGGGCGGTTTGTGCGGGAAGCGGATTTTTTTGCTACGAAATAAATAGCTAAATGCGCTTGATGAATAAGCGTTAGAGCCTGTTTTGTATCAAATATTTAGGACTTGCTTCAGCAGGGATTGCGGGACATGAATCTTTCTTTTGGAGGAGCCAGGTGGGGTGGTTGAGGGCGGAGGCCGGGACTCGCCCCGGCGGGTGCCAAAAACACCAAAAACCGGCCAGAGCCCCTCACATCATCAGCGCCCGCACCAGCATCACCGGCGCATCCCACCCCCGAAGGCGCGGCCGATGGCACAGGCTGTGGCCGTGCAGCGCGTCCACCTTGTCGAGGATGCGCAAGCCCCCTTGCACCACCAGCCGCAATTCCCAGCCAATGCGCCCCGGCAGGCGGTGCACCAGCGGCGCGCCCTCGAGCATGGTGGCGCGTGCCCAGCGGGCGTGTTCGGTGATGAGCGCGGTGGTGCGAGGCGTCGGCTGCAGCGCCTGCAACTGCGGACGGTCCACGCCATGGGCGGCGCAGTCGTCGTCGGGCAGATAGAAGCGCCCCCGTGGAATGTCCACGCTCAGGTCCTGCCAGAAGTTGATGAGCTGCAGCGCGGTGCAGATGGCGTCGCTCTCGCGCAGGGCCTGCGCACTGTGCACGCCGTACAGGTGCAGCAGCAGGCGGCCCACCGGGTTGGCCGAGCGGCGGCAGTAGTCCAGCAGCTCGGCACGGGTGGCGTAGCCCGCGCTGTCGCGGGTTTTTTCCACGTCTTGCACAAAGGCGCTGAGCAGATCGTCCAGCAGGGGCACGGGCAGGTGGTGGCTGCGCAGCACGCCCGCCAGGGGGGCAAACACCTCGGGCCAGCGGGCCGATGCGGCTCTGTCCATGGCGGCGGCATGCAAGTCGGCCCGGTAGATGGCCAGGTCGTGCAGGCGTTCGGCCGGGCTGGCACTGCCTTCATCGGCCAGGTCGTCGGCGGTGCGGGCAAAGGCGTAAATGGCGGCAATGGGCGCGCGCAGGCGCGGCGGGCACAGCCACGAGGCCACCGGAAAATTCTCGTAGTGGGTGATGGCCTGGGGCTGGGCCGGGGGCAGGGGGGCGGGGGTGTTCACGGTGCCGATTGTCGCTTGACAAGAAAAGGGCGATCACATAGATTACTAACCAGTCAGTCAGTAATATTCCGGACCTATTCCATGCGCCTACCGCAAGCACACAGGCCCCAGCAGGGGCTTTTTTTCGGCCCTCTCCGATTTCTGCGCCATGCTGGGGGGCTGGGTGCGGCCGCCTTGTTGTTGGCGGCTTGTACGCCTGCCGCGCCACCGCCTGATCCGGTGCGGGCCGTCAAACTGGTGACGGTGGGTGTGGGTGCCTTGCAGGCGCGTCAGGATTACTCGGGGGAAGTGCGTGCGCGCACTGAGTCGCGCCTGGGCTTTCGGGTGGCCGGCAAGATCGTGCAGCGCCAGGCCGAACTGGGGCAGCGCGTGCGTGCCGGGCAGGTGCTGGCCCAGCTCGATCCGCGGGACTACGCGTTGGCATCGGCTGCGGCGCAGGCCCAGGTGTCTGCGGCGCAAACGCAGCACGATCTGGCGGCGGCCGACTTCCAGCGGTTTGCGGCCCTGAAGGCGCAAAACTTCATCAGCGGCGCCGAGCTGGACCGGCGCGAAGCATCCCTCAAGGCCGCCAGGGCGAGCCTGGCGCAGGCCCGGGCGCAGGCTGCGGCGCAGAGCAACCAGGCTGCCTATACCCA
>JAMLIQ010000104.1 GCA_023954095.1 Burkholderiaceae bacterium
GACCGGCTTGAACCCCATGGCTTCGAAGGCACGGCCCATGGCGGCGGGGTCGGGTGCGGCGTATTCGATGAATTCAAAGCCGTCGGTGCCCATGGGGTTGTCCCAGGCATCGGCGGGCGCCAGGGCTTGCCCCGAAAGTGCTGCGTTCATGCTGTCTCCGTCAGTAGATTGATCTGTGTCATGTACTGTAGGGAAAGCGGCTCTCAGCATTCAGGCGAATGGCGGCCTGGTTGAATGTTTTTTTGCAGGAAAGTTGCGCTGTATCAGGTTTGCGGCGCTGAGAATATTGCAGTGAATGCCGCTGCCGTGTTAGCGGGCGGGCAAAGAACGCGCGGCCAGTGCGGCATCGAGGCGCAATTGCTCTTCGGGCGAGAAGAGCTGCGCGCGCAAGGGCTGCAGGCGTGCCGGGTCTTGCGTGCTGGCCAGGGCCTGCTGGTATTGGTCCAGTCGGGCGTTCCAGTCTCCCTGTTCGCGGTCGAGCCGGGCCAGCCGCTGGGCGGCCTCGGGGCCGTACTGGGCGCTGCGCTGTGTATAGCGCGTGCGCTCATCCACGCCTTGGGCATTGAAGGCGGCGGTCTGCTGTGCCACGCCCTCGTGGGCCACAGCTTCGGCGCGCTGCGCACGCACGGCAGGGCTGAGCGCCTGCTCGGCCTCTTGCAAGGCGCTGCGCTTCTGTTCCGGGGTCAGTGCGCTGTTGCGCTCGATTTCGAGGCGCGCCAGCATGTATTCGTCCAGGGCCAGGTCCTGGGAAAACAGGGCGTCGAATTCATCGCCGTCGAAATACTGCCGTCGCACCCTCTGGCGCTCGGCCATCACGGTGCGCAGCGCCTGCGGGTCGGTCTGGTCGGCCGGGGGGCGCAATTGCCCGAGCGCGACGCGGTAGTCCACATAGCGGTATGCAAGGGCCAGGGCGCGGGTGGCCAGGTCCGGGGGGAAATGCTGGCCCACCAGGGCTTCCAGCCGTTGCTTGAGCGTCTGGGGGTCGGGGGCCTCTCCTGCGGCCGCCAGCAGGGCTTCGAGCGCGTAGCGCAACCCGGGTGCCAGCAACGGGTCGTCCGCAGTGTGGGCGTGGCTGGGGGCTGAGCCCTGCGCCGGTGCCGCACTTGCGCCGTCCGGGGCGGCGGGGGCACGGGCCAGGGTGGCGCGGCCGGGTGCCTCCTGCGCAGACGGCTGGCCGCTGGACAGGGCCAGCCACCCCAGGGCCCCTGCGCCCACCAGGGCACAAAAGGCCAGTGCCCATGCACCGCTGCGCTTCACAGACCGGCAGTCTTCAGGCGGTTGGCCTGCTGGCGGTACAGGGTGACCGGGTCGGTCGAGAACCAGTCACGCAGGCCGAGCAGCTGGTTCACTTCGTCCAGGTGGTTCTGGCGGTAGTCGCCCAGGTGCTTGCCCAGGCGCGAGGAGCAGGCCGAGACCAGGCCGTCATTGGCCTCGCCAAACACCAGGCCGAGCACGCCCAGGGCGCCGTCGCTCAGATCCAGCACATTCGTGACCGTCTTGGTACCCGTCCAGGAGTAGTAGCGCACGCCGTTCACCAGTTCGGCGCCGTTGCCGCAGCCGCTGGTGGGCACGCCGGCACTGAAGCGCTGGTTGAATCTGGCCGAGCCCGCAGTCGTCAGCGAATCCAGCGCCGCCACCGGCATTTGCGGCAGACCGGAGCCGCCCGAGGTGATGTTGATCAGGGACACCAGTGCCGAGGCGGCGCTGTTGGCCAGGGCCTCGCTGACGGAGCCTGCCGGGGCCACGCCGCGCAGGATGTCGGCCACGCGCGAGCCGCGATTGACGCCGCCAATGGACGTCACCGAGGCCACCAGCTGCGGTGCCACGCCCGCCACGTAGCGTGCGGTGGGGCCGCCATGCGAGTGGCCCATCAGGTTGACCTTGGAGGCGCCCGTGAGGGCCAGGATGTTCTTCACCTGGGCGAGCAGCTGTTCGCCGCGCACCTCGGTGCTGTTGGCGGCGGATACCTGGGCGACATACACCTTGGCGCCGTCGCTGCGCAGGGCGCCAGGAATGCCATAGAAGTAGTCGACGCCCAGCGCCGAGTCAAAGCCGAACAGGCCGTGCACCAGCACGATGGGGTAGCGCGTCTGTGTGTAGGTGCCTGCAGCGTGGGCGCTTTGCAGAGGGAGCAGGGCGAATGCCGTCGCAGCGAATGCCAGACCGCGCAGCAGGCGGCCAAAGAAACCGGTCATGTGAATGTCTCCTGGATAGGATTGTTATAAGCACAAAAACGAACGACCGTGCGTTTTTGTAGGTGAAATTCTTCGCTTTTGTCCTTGTTGTCGCCATCGGGACATACCCGCGTGGGAGGATTTGTGTGCGCCAACCCATGCTATTCCGTAAAATCGTGCGCCATGGGACACAATGACGCATTGGATAAGCTGGATCGGGCCATACTGCGCTGTTTACAGCACAATGGCCGCGAAACCTACGACGTGATCGGCGAGCAGGTGGGCCTGTCGCCCAGCGCAGTGCTGCGCCGTGTCAAGCGGCTGGAGGACAGTGGCGTGATCGACCGCTATGTCGCCCTGGTCAAACCCGAAGCAGTGGGGCTGGGCCTGACGGCCTATTTGAATGTGCGTCTCGAAAAGCACACCGAGACGCACAAGCGCAATCCCATGGACCTGTTCCGCGCCAGTGTGCAGACCTGGCCCGAGGTGGTCGAGTGCGCCTCGCTGACCGGCGAGATGGACTACCTGCTGCGCGTCGTGGTGGCCGACATGGGCCACTACAGCCGCTTCATCATGGACACCCTGCTCAAGCACCCCAGCGTGCAGGACTGCAAGACCAGCTTTGTGCTCGATCGGGTGAAGGCCACCACGGCCGTTCCGGTGTGACGGCTGTGCCTGCCTGCTTGTAACAAATGATTGATTTCATTGAGAAAATGGTCTGCTCGCTCTAATTTGTTGCGGTGCAGCAAAAAACACTTGGAGTACTTCGGGAAAGCCCCTATATTGGCTCCATGACTGAAACCAAAGACTGGCTCAAGGCTTCCTGGGATGCGGGTTCCAGCCTGCTGCGCCCGGTGGGTGAACGCATCGCGGGAGACGGCAGGGCGCCCCTGATGGTGCCTATACGCTCCCTGGGGCCGCGCTACCGCGAGCGCATTGCGGCCCATCTGCTGGCGCTGGATCCGGCCGATCGCTATCTGCGCTTTGGCTACGCGGCCAGCGACGACCAGATCCGCCGCTATGCCGAGCAGCTCAATTTCGAGCGCGACGATATTTTCGGCATCTACAACCGGCGCCTGGAGCTCATCGCCATGGCGCACCTGGCGTACACCACGCTGCCCGGGCACCAGAACTGCGCGGAGTTCGGTGTGTCGGTGCTCAAGTCGGCGCGCGGGCGCGGCTACGGTGCGCGCCTGTTCGAGCGGGCCGTGATGCATGCGCGCAATGAAGGCGTGAGCATGGTGTTCATCCACGCCCTGTCCGAGAATGCGGCGATGCTCAAGATTGCCCGCAACGCGGGTGCGGTGGTGCAGCGCGACGGCACCGAATCCGAAGCCTTCCTGCAGCTGCCCCCCGCCAGCCTGGATACCCGCATGACCGAGCTTGTCGAGCAGCAGTACGCCGAGGTCGACTACCAGTTCAAGCGGCAGGCCAAACAATTCTGGGATTTTCTGGCGGGCGTGCAGCGGGTGCGGGAAGGCAGCTGAGCGCCCAGCAGGTGGGCCGGTGAGCGTCCCGTCATGGCAATCCGTTATCCTTGGGGCCTGTTTCACTACCGCACGTCCTGCACCCCAAGGCTGTGTCAGACCCCCACCCCGCGCGCGCACCTGAAAAGGAAGACAAGCGCACATTCCTGCAGAAGGTGGTTGAGTTCATCCACCCTGGCCCGGATTCTCCCGAAGAACTGATAGAAACCCTGGCCGAAGCCGAGAGCAACGATGTGATCGGCGCCGATTCGCGTGTCATGCTCGAGCGCGTGATCCGCATGGCCGACCGCACTGCGGGCGATGTGATGGTGGCCGCGCCCCGCATGGATGTGGTGAACATTGAGGCGCCCTATGACGACCTGCTCCGCACCATCATCACCACCGCGCATTCGCGTTTTCCGGTGTACCAGGGCGAGCGCGAGAACATCATCGGCATTCTGCTGGCCAAGGACCTGCTCAAGCTGCAGCGGTCACCCACACTGAACATACGCGCCCTGCTGCGCCCGGCGGTCTTTGTGCCCGAAACCAAGGGCCTGCATGATCTGCTGCGCGAGTTTCGCGGCAACCGCAACCATCTGGCCGTGGTGATCGACGAGTTTGGCCGCGTGGCCGGGTTGGTCACCATCGAGGACGTGCTGGAAGAAATCGTGGGCGAGATCGAGGATGAATTCGACATCCCCGAAGACGAGGGCGACATCTTCGCTCTGGCCGATCGCACCTACCGCGTGAGCGGCGATTCGCCGGTCGAGCGCGTGGCCGAGGCCTTTGGCGCCGCGATCACCTGCAGCGACCCGGACGAGAGCTTCGACACGATTGGGGGGCTCATTGCACATGAAATGGGCCATGTGCCCAAACGCGGTGAGCAGGTGGTGTTGTGGGGCCTGATCTTTGTCGTGCTGCATACCAAGGGCGGAGCCGTGCGCTGGTTCAAGGTGACACCGGCAGACCAGGACACGGCGGCCGCTTCCTGATGGCCCCGGCCCCCGCGCAAGTGCCGCGTGCGGCCCCCTGGCAATGGCCGCTGGCTTTGTGCGCGGGGCTGGCGCAGGCCGCCTCCCTGGCCTTGCCGGGCAGCGGGCAGCCCGTCTGGTGGCTGCAACTGGCCTCCATGGCCGTGCTGGCCGGGCTGCTGCGCCGCCCCATGGGCTGGCGCCGCGCGGCCGGCCTGGGCTGGGTGTTTGCCACGGCATGGCTGGTGGGCACGTTCTGGTGGCTCTATATCTCCATGCACACCTACGGCGGCCTGGCGGCGGCGCTGGCGGCAGCCGCAGTGCTGGCGCTGGCCGCCTTTCTGGGCAGCTACTATGCTGTTGTTTCAGGTCTTTACAAGGCTCTTGCGCCCAAGGGCCGTGCGTTAGATGCTCTCTTTTTCGGAGCAGTTTGGCTGCTGGCCGAACTGGCACGGGGCCAATGGTGGACCGGCTTTCCCTGGGGCGCCGGGGGCTATGCCCATGTGGAGGGCCCGCTGGCGGCGCTGGCGCGCAGCGTGGGCGTGTACGGCATCGGCTTGGCTGCGGCTGTGCTGGCCATGCTGCTGGTACAGATGCGCCGCAGCGACCTGCGCAATCCGCGCGCCTGGGCGTTGGCGCTGGGCGTGCTGGTTCTGGGGAGCGGTGCTGCCCTGCAGCGCCACTGCGCGGTAGAACAGTGCCAAACGTCCGCCGCGCCTGCCGCGCCCGCACTCCCGCTGGTCTTGTTGCAGGGCAATATCCCGCAGGACGAGAAGTTCCAGCCGGGCAGCGGGGTGCCGATGGCGCTGCAGTGGTATGGCGACCGGCTGACCAGCCTGGAAGGGGCCCTCGTCGTTGCGCCTGAAACCGCGATTCCGCTCCTGCCCCAGCAGCTCACTCCCGGCTACCTCGATGCCATCGCGCAGCACTTTTCGCAGGAGGGCCAGGCCACGCTGCTGGGCATTCCGCTGGGCAGCCTGGAAGCCGGTTACACCAATTCGGTGCTGGGCTTTGCCCCCGGTCAGGCCACGCCCTACCGGTACGACAAGCACCATCTGGTGCCGTTTGGTGAATTCGTCCCGCCGTTCTTCCGCTGGTTCACCGAGCGCATGAACATCCCGCTCGGCGATTTCAGCCGGGGCGGCCTTGCACAGGCGCCGTTTGCATGGCATGGTGAACGCATCGCTCCCAACATCTGTTACGAAGACCTGTTTGGCGAAGAGCTGGGTGCACACTTTGCGCGGCCCGAAAGCGCCCCGACCGTGTTCGTCAACCTGAGCAACATTGGCTGGTTTGGCAACACCCTGGCCATCGACCAGCATCTGTCCATCAGCCGCATGCGTGCGCTGGAGTTCGAGCGCCCCATGGTGCGCGCCACCAACACCGGTGCCACGGCCATCATTGACCACCGGGGCGTGGTGACGCACCAGCTCGAGCGCCACGCGCGCGGCATGCTCAAGGGCGCCGTGCACGGGCGCAGCGGGGCCGTCACGCCGTACGCCGCCTGGGTCTCGCGCTTCGGACTGTGGCCGCTGTGGGGCCTGGGCCTGCTGGTGCTGGCGATGGCAGCGGTACGCCGGCGCCGGGGCAGTCACATCCATACGGGATAATGGCTTTCTACAATTCAATACAAAGCGATAGGCGCGATGGTCAATCACAGCGGCATGTCCGCTGATCTGGAGCACGACTGAAAATGGCAGATTCCTTTTCCTATGAACAATTGATTGCCTCGGGCGAAGGACGGCTGTTCACCCCCGAGAGCGGGCGCCTGCCCCTGCCGCCCATGCTGATGTTTGACCGCATCACCCACATCGACAGCGATGGCGGCGCGCATGGCCTGGGGAAGATTGTGGCCGAGCTCGACGTCAAGCCCGACCTGTGGTTTTTCGCCTGCCATTTCCAGGGCGACCCAGTCATGCCGGGATGCCTGGGGCTGGACGCCATGTGGCAGCTGATCGGTTTCTACCTGACCTGGCTGCAGCTCCCCGGCAAGGGCCGTGCCCTGGGCGCCGGCGAGGTCAAGTTCACGGGCGAAGTCGGCCCCGATGTGAAACTGGTCACCTACGAGATTGACATCAAGCGCGTCATCAAGCGCAAGCTCAACATGGCCATTGGCGATGCCCGCCTGCTGGCCGACGGCAAGGAAATCTATGTGGCCAACGACCTGCGTGTGGGTCTGTTCCTGCGCGAGGAAGGCGGCCAGGGAGGTGCGGCATGAAAAAGCGCGTCGTCATCACAGGCACGGGCATTGTTTCGTGCATTGGTAACAGCAACGCGGAGGTCGAGGCCTCGCTGCGCGAAAGCCGCCCGGGGATTCGTGCCATGCCGGCCTTTGCCGAACTGGGCCTGCGCAGCCAGGTGGCCGGTATTCCGAACATCAACCTGGAAGACCTGATCGACCGCAAGCAGCTGCGCTTCATGGGCGACGCGGCGGCCTATGCCCACATTGCGCTGACCAACGCCATTGCCGAGGCAGGCCTTGCACCGGAGCAGGTGTCGCACCCGCGCACCGGGCTCATCATGGGCTCGGGCGGCGGTTCGCCCGCCAACCAGATCGAGGCGGCCGACACCTTGCGCAGCAAGGGCATCCGCCGCGTGGGGCCGTACCAGGTGACGCGCTGCATGAGCTCCACCGTCTCGGCCTGCCTGTCCACCAATTTCGGCATCAAGGGCATCAACTATTCCATCACTTCGGCGTGCAGCACCTCGGCGCACTGCATTGGCGTGGCAGCGCAGCAGATCGCCTTCGGGCTGCAGGATGTGATGTTCGCCGGTGGCGGCGAAGAACTGTCCTGGGGCATGGCCCTGCTGTTCGATGGCATGGGCGCCATGTCGAGCAAATACAACGACACGCCCGAGAAGGCCTCGCGTGCCTATGACGCGAACCGCGACGGTTTCGTGATTGCCGGTGGCGGCGGCGCCGTGGTGCTCGAAAGCCTGGAGCACGCGCAGGCGCGCGGCGCCACCATTCTGGGCGAGGTGGTGGGCTTTGGCGCCACCTCGGACGGCGAAGACATGGTGGCCCCCTCGGGCGAAGGCGCCATGGCCTGCATGCGCCAGGCCATCGAGGGGCTGGACGGCCCTATTGACTACATCAACACCCACGGCACCTCGACACCCGTGGGTGATGTCCCCGAACTGCGCGCCATTCGTGCCGTGTTTGGCGACACGATCCCGCCGTTCTCCTCCACCAAGTCGCTCACCGGCCACTCGCTGGGTGCCACGGGCGTGCAGGAAGCCATCTACTGCCTCATCATGCTGCAAAAAGGCTTTATCGCCGGTTCAGCCAACGTCGAGACGCTGGAGCCCGCTGCCGAAGGCATGCCCCTGGTGACCGTGACGCGCGATGCGCCGATCCGCACCGCGCTGTCCAACAGCTTCGGTTTCGGCGGCACCAACGCCAGCCTGGTGCTGCGCCGCTGGGAGCCCTGATTCTTTCATTCTTGGCTGCTTCAAAAATGAGAGCTGCATGCGCTTTCCAGGTAAGCGCTTGCGGCTCTTTTTGCTTGTAATCGCCAGGCACGGACGCCGCTCGTAAAATCAAGGGTTTACGCGCGGCACCGGGCGTATTCCTTTACCAACCGCGCATGGCCTCGTCGCCATGCCAGACACACGCATGTTGACCTTCCAGCAAATCATTCTGAAGCTGCAGTCCTACTGGGACGCCCAGGGCTGCGCGCTGCTCCAGCCCTACGACATGGAAGTGGGCGCGGGCACCAGCCACACCGCCACCTTCCTGCGCGCCATCGGCCCCGAGCCCTGGAAGGCCGCCTACGTGCAGCCCAGCCGCCGCCCCAAGGACGGCCGCTACGGCGAGAACCCCAACCGGCTGCAGCACTACTACCAGTACCAGGTGGTCCTGAAGCCCGCGCCGGCCAACATCCTGGAGCTGTACCTGGGCAGCCTCGAAGCCCTGGGGTTCGACTTGAAGAAGAACGACATCCGCTTCGTCGAGGACGACTGGGAGAACCCCACGCTGGGCGCCTGGGGCCTGGGCTGGGAGGTCTGGCTCAACGGCATGGAGGTGACGCAGTTCACCTACTTCCAGCAGGTCGGCGGCATCGACTGCAAGCCCGCCACGGGCGAGATCACCTACGGCCTGGAGCGCCTGGCCATGTACCTGCAGGGCGTGGACAACGTCTACAACCTGCAGTGGACGGACGGTCTCACCTACGGCGACGTGTACAAGCAGAACGAGGTGGAGCAGTCCACCTACAACTTCGAGCACAGCGACGCGGACTTTCTGTTCACCGCCTTCAACGCGCACGAAAAGCAGGCCAAGCACCTGATGGAGCAGCAGCTTGCGCTGCCCGCCTACGAGCAGGTGCTCAAGGCCGCGCACAGCTTCAACCTGCTGGACGCGCGCGGCGCCATCAGCGTGACGGAGCGCGCCGCCTACATCGGCCGCATCCGCAACCTGGCGCGCAGCGTGGCGCAAAGCTACTACGACAGCCGCGAACGCCTGGGCTTCCCCATGGCGCCGCGCGAGTGGGTGGAACAGATGACGAAGAAGGCTGCGTGAGAGACATGAC
>JAMLIQ010000105.1 GCA_023954095.1 Burkholderiaceae bacterium
GGCGCCCTGGCTGTTGGCATAGTCGTATTGCAGAAAGTAGTTGCGGTCGATCTGCTTGGTGGTCTTGCTGCGGCCCGAGCGCAGGCGCCCGCTGTTGACAGTGAAGTCACCCGTTGCTTCGCGCAGCACCTGGCCCTTGGCAAACCAGCGCCAGCCGTTGCTGTCGGGCAGGTCGGTCCATTCGGTGTCCAGCAGCTTGGTTTCGCGGTCCAGCGACAGCTTGCTCACCGCACGCCAGCCCAGGCCGGGCAGCCGGTTGTGCGTGTGCTCCACCGACAGGCGGGCGCCGCTGTCGGTGGAGAAGCCGGGGCCGAACACCAGCTTTTGCAGCTTGGCCTCGCGCACATGGGCCACCACGGGGGCGGCCTGGGGGTTGTCGCTCTCGGTGTCCAGCGTGAGGAAAACGGCGTCGTAATACCCGCTGCTGGCCAGGTTCAGCTGGGCGTCGAGCAGCGCATTTTCATCGTAGACGGCTCCCGTGGGCAGGCGGGCCAGGCGGCGCGCGCCGTCGGGGTCGTAGCGCTCGCTGCCCTCGACCTTCAGCGCACCGAAACGGTAGACCGGGCCGGGGTCGTAGGTGACGCTCAGGCGCGCCTCGTGGGTGTCGGCGTCCACTTCGGCGCGGCTGGTGGCAATGTGGGCGGTGGGGTAGCGGCGCACCTGCAATTGGCGCAGGCCGTCGGCCTTGGCGGCATCCCAGGCAGACTGGGTGAAGGCCTGCCCCGGCGGCAGCGACCAGCCGCGCTGCACGCGCTGTTGCTGGCGGGTGCGGGCGTCGGGGTCGCCATCCGCCGTGTCGGCAAAGCCAATGTCTGCCGCGGCGATGTGCGTTTGCGGGCCGGGCTCCACGGTGATGACCACGGTGCGCAGGCCGTCCGGGCGCCCGGGCGGCGGCGCGTCCAGCGCTAGCGTGATGGTGGGGGCAAAGTAGCCCAGGGTGCCCAGCAGTTCCCGGGCATTGGCCTGCGCCGCGCCCAGCAGGCGCTGCAGTTCGGCGTCCTGCAGATCGGGCAGGTGGCGAAAGCGCTGCAGTTCCAGGTGGTGTTCCAGGGTTTTGCGGATGGTTTTGGGGGCATGTACCTGGACCTCGAAGGCAGGGGCTTGCGAGGTGGCGATGGCCGGGGCGGTGGCGGTGCCGTCGCCGCTGGCCTGCGGCAGCAGGCCGCAGCCGGGCAGGCACAGAGCGCTGACAAGCAGCAACGCCGACCAGGAAGCCGTTGGCGCCATGGCGGCGGTAGGGCGCGAAACGTGGTGTGGCACAACAGGGGGCGGGCAGGGTGGGCAATGCAAAGGGGCGGGCGCCACGGTTTGGCGCACGGCCCACTCTCGCCACTATGCCTTGAAAACCGGCGTGCCTGTGTCGGACAGCAGCGCACGCCGCGCAAGGCTATTTGGACAGCAGCCGCATGGTTTCTTCCAGCCCCTTGAGCGACAAGGGGTACATGCGGTTGCCGATCAGCTGCTGGATGATGCTGATGCTCTGGCGGTACTCCCACACGCCCTGCGGCTCGGGGTTGATCCAGGCAAACTTGGGGAAGGCGTGCGTGAGGCGCTGGATCCACTCGGCGCCAGCTTCCTCGTTGTTGTATTCCACGCTGCCGCCGGGCTGCAGGATCTCGTAGGGGCTCATGGTGGCGTCGCCCACAAAGATCAGCTTGTAGTCCTTGTTGTACTTGCGGATGATGTCCCAGGTGGGGAACTTCTCGGCAAAGCGGCGGCGGTTGTTCTTCCACATGAAGTCGTACACGCAGTTGTGGAAGTAATAGAACTCCAGGTGCTTGAACTCGGTCTTGACGGCGGAAAAGAGTTCTTCCACCCGCTGGATGTGTTCGTCCATGGTGCCGCCCACATCCATGAGCAGCAGCACCTTTACGTTGTTGTGCCGCTCGGGCACCATCTTGATGTCCAGGTACCCGGCGTTGGCGGCCGTGCTGCGGATGGTGTCGGGCAGGTCCAGCTCCAGTTCGTGCCCCTCGCGCGCGAACTTGCGCAGGCGGCGCAGCGCGACCTTGATGTTGCGCGTGCCCAGCTCCTGCTGGTCGTCGTAGTCGCGGTAGGCGCGCTGCTCCCACACCTTGACCGCGCTCTTGTTCTTGCCCGCGCCGCCGATGCGGATGCCCTGCGGGTTGTAGCCGCCGTGGCCGAAGGGGCTGGTGCCGCCCGTGCCGATCCATTTGTTGCCGCCCTGGTGGCGTTCCTTTTGCTCTTCGAGGCGCTTTTTCAGCGTCTCCATGAGCTCGTCCCAACCCATCTTCTCGATGGCGGCCTTCTGCTCGGGCGTGAGCTCGTTCTCCAGAATCTTGCGCAGCCAGTCGGCGGGGATTTCCTTGGTGAAGTCGGCCACCATCTCCACGCCCTTGAAGTAGGCGCCAAAGGCCCGGTCGAACTTGTCGTAGTGCTTCTCGTCCTTGACCAGCGTGAGGCGGGCGATGTTGTAGAAGTCGTCCAGGCTCCAGGCGTCGTCCGATTTGGGCCCCACCACCCCGGCCTGCAGCGCTTCGAGCAGGGTGAGGTATTCCTTGACCGACACCGGCAGCTTGGCCGTGCGCAGGGTGTAGAAGAAGTCGATCAGCATGATTCAAGCATGTTTTTGGCCTCTGGCGCTTATCTGTCAAGCGCGTGCAGCTCTAATAATGATAGCAATTGAGCCCGTGATTCTGGCCATTCACCCGCGCGCATGCTGTACATCACGGTGTCACGGATGGTGCCGTCCCGGCGCAGCGCATGGCCGCGGATCACGCCGTCCTTCCGGGCGCCCAGGCGCTCGATGGCGCGTTGCGAGGCAAAGTTGAAGATGTCGGTGCGCCAGCCCACCACGTTGCAGCCGAGCTGATCGAAGGCGTGCTGCAGCATCAGCAGTTTGCAGGTGGTGTTGACGTGGCTGCGCTGCACGCTTTTGCGGTACCAGGTCCAGCCAATTTCCACCCGTTTGACGGCGGGCAGGATGTCATGGAAGCTGGTGCTGCCCAGCACGTCGCCCGTGGCGTCGTCCAGCACGGCAAAGGCAAAGCGGTTGCCGTCTGCACGCATCTGCAGCGCGTTCTCGATATAGGCGCGGGTGTCCTGCGGCTCGGGCACCGAGGTGATGCGCAGCTTCCACAGCGCGCCGTCGGCGGCTGCGGCGCGCAGGCCCTCTTCGTGCTCCAGCGCCAGGGGTTCGAGGCGCACGCCGTTTTGGCACATCACCAGCGGTTGAACGAAACTCATGGCCAGACTCCGGGAATCAACGGTTCCGCTGGTTCATGAAGACGAGTTTTTCAAACAGGCTCACATCCTGCTCGTTCTTCAGCAGCGCGCCGACCAGCGGCGGCACCGACACCTTGTTGTCGGCGCTTTGCAGGGCGGTCAGTGGAATGTCTTCGGCCACCAGCAGCTTGAGCCAGTCGAGCAGTTCGCTGGTCGATGGCTTTTTCTTCAGGCCGGGCAGGCCGCGCACGTCGTAAAACGTTTTCATCGCCACGCCGAGCAGTTCGCTCTTGAGCGTGGGGAAGTGCACGTTCACGATCTGCCGCATCGTGTCCGCCTCGGGGAACTTGATGAAGTGGAAGAAGCAGCGGCGCAGGAAGGCGTCGGGCAGTTCCTTTTCGTTGTTCGAGGTGATGAACACCAGGGGCCGGTGCTTGGCCTTGATGAGCTCGCGTGTCTCGTAGCAATAGAACTCCATGCGGTCGATTTCGCGCAGCAGATCGTTCGGGAATTCGATGTCGGCCTTGTCGATTTCGTCGATCAGCAGCGCCACGGGGCGGTCGGCCGTGAAGGCCTGCCACAGCACGCCCTGGATGATGTAGTTGCGGATGTTCTTCACGCGCTCGGCGCTGTCGCCGTCATTGAGCTGGCTGTCGCGCAGGCGGCTCACGGCGTCGTATTCGTACAGGCCCTGCTGCGCCTTGGTGGTCGATTTGATGTGCCACTGCAGCAGCGGCATGTCCAGCGCCTGGGCCACTTCCTCGGCCAGCATGGTCTTGCCGGTGCCGGGCTCGCCCTTGATGAGCAGGGGGCGCTGCAGCGTGATGGCCGCGTTGACGGCCAGCATCAAATCCTGGGTGGCGACGTAGTTTTCCGAGCCTTGAAATTTCATGGGGTAGTTTGAGGGAACGTTGACAAATGGGCTTGACAGCTGCTGGCTATAATCGCCAACAAAATCTGGGCCCCTGGGGCTTCACTCTTCAAGATTGTGCGCGCAAAATGAACAAAACGTTGACCACGCTATTTGCCTTGGCTGTCGCCTGCGGGACGGCCGTGTCTTACGCTCAGGAAGTCCAGGGTGACGTGAAGGCCGGGGAACAGAAGACGGCCATGTGCATTGGTTGCCACGGTATCGTGGGTTACCAGTCGAGCTTCCCCGAGGTGCACAAGGTGCCCAAGATTTCGGGCCAGAGCGCGGGCTACATTGCCTCGGCGCTGCATGCCTACCAGAAGGGCGATCGCAAGCACCCCACCATGCGCGGTATTGCCATTTCGCTGACGGACCAGGACATTGCCGATCTGGCGGCCTACTACGCACAGCATGGCAAAACCACTGCCGAGCTGCCCGCCAAGCCTGCACGCGAACCCAGCACGCAAGTGGCGGCCCTGCTGCAAAAGGGCGCCTGCGTGTCGTGCCACGGCGACAACTTTGCCAAGCCCATCGACCCTTCGTATCCGCACATCGCCGGTCAGCATGCGGACTATCTGTTCGTGGCGCTCAAGTCGTACAAGACCGAGAAGAACCCCCATGTGGGCCGCAACAACGGCGTGATGGCGGGTGTGGCAGGTCAGTTCAGCAATGCCGAGCTCAAGGCGCTGGCTGGCTATATCGGCAAGGTCGATGGCGACCTGCAGGTGGTGCCGCAGCCGCGCTTTCGCTGACCGCTAAAAACTGCGTCCTTCGCAAACCCGCCTTTGGCGGGTTTTGCTTTTGGGAGGTGGCCGATGCTGCAGCGGCGAACATAGAATCGACCCATCCGATGGCTGCACTGGTGTGTTCATGGGAGTGCTGTGCGGGAGCCGAGGGCTTGTGCCAGCAGCGGTTTCTTCGCTTTTGTTGGCATACAGGCCCCGTACCCATGCATTTTTCCCATCACTTTTTCGTGGCCTTGGCGCTGGTCGCTGCCGTTCCTCAGGCCTGGGCGGCCATGTACAAGTGCACCGATGCGCAAGGGCGCTCCATCTATTCCGATCGCGCCTGTGCGCTGGGCCCCAAACCGGCGCCCCCGCCCGCGCCGGTCGAAGCCGCCCCGCCCAAGAAGCCGGGTGCAGCGGTGGTCAAACCTTTTGCCGACGGCAAACTCACGGCAGCCGCCGCCGAACGGGTGGTGCGGCAGGCAGCAGACATGGCCGAGCGGTTCGACTACCGCAGCCAGTGTGCATTGGCCGGGCCCGAGTTGACGTTCAAGATCACCGACCACAGCACATCACCGGCCTCGGTGCACTCGGGCGGTCGGCGCGAAATCTGTGCAGCGCAGCGCGAATCGGCCCAGGCCGTGGATGCCATGCAGTTGAGGGCTTCGGTCCGCTTGGGGAAACTGGCCATCACCCTCAACCCCGACAGCACCCGGGCCACGGTGAAGTATGAAACCGCTACGACCCTGACCCACCAGGGCGAAGTGTTGATGGAGGTCAAGTGCGCGCGTGAAGAGGTCCTGGGCGTCTACGACGGCGAGATCCTGTATGCGCAGGCCCAAGCTGTTTGCCGGCCGTGAACAGGTTCTTTCCAGGTGCCTGATAGTGCGCGCCGCCCGATATTGGCACGGTGCGGGGGGGTATGCTTGCCCTGGAGGCTGTCCTCTTCTAACATGCCCCTATGACTTTCCTGGTTTTCACCCTCCGCACGCCCGCCGTGCTGCCTGCACAGGCAGCCCTGACGGCCCGCGTGCTGCAAAGGATGGGTGATCTGACACCAGCCGCGCGGGCCGCACATTCCCGGGCCCGGCGGTAAGCACCTCCTCCTCCTTCAGCGTCATCCAGGCCGCCGGGCTTTTTTGCCATGCTGCGCGCATGCTGGTGTGTTCCGTCGCCCATGGCCGCGCTCGCTGTGCCCAGGTGGGACCGCCTGCGCAGCGCACCCGATGACGCCGCCGCCGGCGCCGCCCGCCGCTTATCGACTGCCGACCAGGAGACTGCCCGTGCCTCTTCACACCATTCTGGCCCTCACCGATTTTTCCATCCAGGCCGAACAAGCCCTCGACCGCGCCGCGCTTCTGGCCGTTACACACCAGGCCCGGCTGCGCATTCTGTATGTGTCCGGCACTCCGCCGCTGCAGCTGGCCGACCCCTATGCCCGCCTGGAGCAGCGTGCGCGCCAGCTGGCACGGCGCCATAGCGTGCCGGTGACCGCCGTCAGTGGCTCGGGCCAGCCCATGGCCGATGCCATGGCCGAGATCGATCGTGCCGATCTGCTGGTGGTGCACCACAACATGCACTGCGGGCCGTTCTGGCGCCGTTCCACACTGTCGCGGCTGCTGCAGCGCAGCCCCTGCCCGGTGCTGGTGGTGCGCCAGCCCGCCCAGGCGGCCTACGCGCAGGTGCTGGTGGCGGTGGACTTTTCGGCCACCTCCCGCCCACAGGTGCGCTACGCCAGCAGTTTTGCGCCCGGGGCGGCCCTGGACGTGTTCCACGCCATCGACACCGGGACGGAAGCCTGGATGCGCAGGGTGCAGGCCGACGCGCCCACCGTGCAGGCCTACCGGCGCGAAGTGCAGGCGCAGGCGCAAGACCAGATGTTCAGCCTCTCGGACTCGTTTGATACGCGCAGGAACCGTGTGGGCACGCTGGTGGGCCGGGGGTGCCTGGCGCGCCATCTGGAAGTGCAGCAGGAATGCGTGTCCGCCGACCTGCTGGTGGTGGGGCAGCCACGCCGTGCGCCCTGGGTGGATGTGCTGTGGGGCAGCGTGGCGCGCAAGCTGCTGGGACTGGGCCTGGGCTGCGACCTGTTGCTGCTGCCGCATGACTCGCCCGTGGTGGCGCGGGCGGTGGTGCGCCAGCGTGGCCTGGCGTCCAGGCTGCAGGCCTGAATCGGGCGGGGCCGCTCGGTCAGTCCCGCGTCGCCCGCCGCTGCACGCTGGCCACATAGGCGTCGCCATCGGGCGGGCGGCCCGAGCGCTGGCTCTCCCACAGCATCTCGCCCAGGCATTCCATTGCCGCGTGGTGTGCGTCGTGCAGCGAGTCCAGGCGCCTGCTCAGCAGCTCGACGGCCTGGCGGATGCCGCGCGGCTGGTCGATGCTGCACTGCTCGCTGATCGACAGGTGCATGGACAGGTGCAGAAAGGGGTTGGTGTGCTCGGGCGTCTCGTCGTAGTTGCGTGCCAGGGCCGCGTCCACGTCCTGCAGATCGGCGTGGAACTCGGGGTGCTCTGCAATCCACAGGCCGGCCAGCGTCTCGATGGCCTCCATGGGCTGTTGGGCCCCTGCCTTGGCATGCGCGGCGCAGAAGAAGCGGCGGACATCCGCCTGGGAGGGATTGAACATGGGGCCGATTGTCGCGTATGCGGCATGGCCGCGCCTGCCGTCTGGCTACAGTGGACGCCCAGCCCAGGAGATTTTGGATGATTCACGCTTTCATTTGCGACGCCATGCGCACACCGTTTGGCCGGTACGGCGGTGCGCTCTCCGGGGTGCGCGCCGATGACCTCGGTGCCATCCCCCTCAAGGCCCTGATGGCCCGCAACCCCCGTGTGGACTGGGCCGCCGTGGCCGACGTTCTGCTGGGCTGCGCCAACCAGGCGGGTGAAGACAACCGCAACGTGGCCCGCATGGCCAGCCTGCTGGCAGGCTTGCCGCTGCAGGTGCCGGGCGCGACCATCAACCGCCTGTGCGGCTCGGGGCTGGACGCCGTGGGCACGGCGGCACGCGCCATCAAGGCGGGTGAGGCGGGGCTGATGATTGCGGGCGGCGTGGAGAGCATGAGCCGCGCGCCCTTCGTCATGCCCAAGATGGATGCGGCCTTCGCACGCAACAATGCCGTGTACGACACCACCATTGGCTGGCGTTTCATCAACCCGCTGATGAAGGAAAAATGGGGCGTGGATTCCATGCCCGAAACCGCTGAAAACGTGGCCGCTGAACACCGCATCGGGCGCGAGGCCCAGGACAGCATGGCCCTGGCCAGCCAGCAAAAAGCCGTGGCGGCCCAGCAGGCTGGTCACTTCGCACGCGAAATCACGCCGGTCACCCTGGTGCAGAAAAAGGGCGATGCCGTCACTTTCAGCCAGGATGAACATCCCCGCGCGACCAGCCTGGAGGTCCTGGCACGCCTTCAACCCATCGTGCGCCCGGGTGGCACGGTAACCGCAGGCAACGCCAGCGGCGTGAATGATGGCGCCTGCGCGCTGCTGCTGGCCAGCGAAGACGCAGCCCGGAGCCACGGCCTGACGCCGCGCGCGCGGGTGGTGGGCATGGCGGTGGCCGGTGTGGCACCGCGCACCATGGGTATCGGTCCGGCCCCGGCCACGCAGAAGCTGCTGGCGCAAACCGGCATGGCGCTGGAACAGATCGATGTGATTGAACTCAACGAAGCCTTTGCCGCGCAAGGACTGGCCGTGCTGCGCCTGCTGGGCCTGCAGGACGACGACCCGCGCGTCAACGCCTGGGGCGGGGCCATTGCGCTGGGCCATCCGCTGGGGGCCAGCGGCGCGCGCCTGGCGACCACGGCCGTCAACCGCCTGCACGCCACTGGCGGGCGCTATGCGTTGTGCACCATGTGCATTGGCGTGGGACAGGGGATTGCGCTGCTGCTGGAGCGGGTGTGATCGCCTGTCCATCCCCTGCGCACGACCGTGGTCGGGTGGGAGATTGCTTCCAAAAACATAGCTGCAAGCGCTTGTCTGTCAAGCGTTAGAGGCCAATTTTGTTTGAATTTTTGAGCGGCTGCTCGTCCTCCGGATTCATCGCGCCCCTGTCCTCCCCATAGCCGGGGTAGCCCGTGCCTTGCGCGCTGCGCAGGCTGCGTTCCTCCCGCTCCTTGGCCAGCTGT
>JAMLIQ010000106.1 GCA_023954095.1 Burkholderiaceae bacterium
ACGTGCTGGCCTGTGCCGCTGGCCACCTCCAGCGCGTGGCCGGTGGCGGGCAGCAGGGCCTGCAGCACCTGCAGGATGGGCTGGCGGTTGCGTTCGGCTGCAGGGCTGTGCGATGGCTGGGGCATAAAATTGGCTTTCACGCTTGTGGAGCAAGCGCTTTAAGCTATTGATTTAGTAGCATCCTGGCGGGTCTGCGGGATCAGGAAGAAGAAGGGCGAGGCTGCGCAAAAAAAAGGCAGCGCAGTGAGATTCCAGGCAAATCAAGCACTTGGCGCGGCCATACAAGACTTGTCCAGATTTATCCACAGCATTGTCCAGCAGGCTCCGGGATAACTGGCGCGCCTGGCTTGCCGGGCTGCCCAAAAAACGGGCGATCTGCAAGAACCCCTTGTGAATCAATCGCTTGCATTCCCCATACAGGGCTTGCCAGAACTTATCCACATGATTGTCCAGTGCGGGCAGGGATAACCCGGGACCGCCGTCAGGCCACGACGGTCACGCCTTTCCAGAAGGCCACGCGGCCACGCACCATCTCGGCTTCGGGCTTGGGGTCTGCATAGGTCCAGGCAGCTTCGGGATTCATCTCCCCATCGACCAGCAGCGAGTAATACGTGGCCTGGCCCTTCCAGGGGCACATGGTCTTGTGGTTGCTGAAGGTGAAGAACTCGCGCCGGAGCGCGCTTTCGGGAAAGTAGTGGTTTCCTTCGACCACGACGGTGTCATCGCTCTCGGCAACGACCACGCCGTTCCAGATGGCTTTCATGGGGATTTCCTTGGGTGAAAGAAGTGATGAATCAAATGGGGCTGTACCGCCCTCAGCAAAAGCGCTTGCAGCTATTGTAATAATAGCAGTACGCCTGGTGTGACGGGTACGGATTCTTCAGCAGAACAGGGCGTCGAACCCCTCCTCGGGCGCAAAGCGCCGTGCCTGGTAGCACAGCCGCGTGGGGCCGGGCAGGGCGCGTTCGGGCACCGAGTGCAGCGGGTCACCGGGGTAGCAGATGGTGCGCAGGCCGTCTTGCTCAAAGGCCTCGGGCAGGATGGTGGGCGGGCGCTGGCAGCGCGCCGCGTGCAGTACGCTGGCCGCGCTGGCATGGCGTGCCAGGTGCGCCAGGCTCATGATCTGCGGCGGCGCCAGGTCGATCCGGCCGTCGCGGTACTGTTCCAGCGCCGCGCGGGGCGCCACCCAGACGCTCTCGGTGGTTTCCTCGTTGTCGTGCAGGGCGGTCTGGCCTGCGGGCGCCTGGGCCACGAAAAAGCGGGTGTCAAAGCGCCGGGAGCTCACCGTGGGCGACAGCGGCGTGATCCAGCGCGACCAGGGCGCGAGCTGGCGGGTTTGCAGGCGCAGTTGCAGCGCGGCCAGCATGTCGGCAAAGGGCATGCCCTCGCGCAGCATGGCGCGGGCCCGCAGGACATCGAAGGCCTGGTTGGCCCCTGTGGGTTCGGCCAGCAGCAGGCCGCATTCCTCCAGGGCTTCACGCAGCGCCGCCACGTGCAGGCCGGTGGCGGTGGCAGTGTCGGTGCCGGGTTCGCCCAGGCGGGCGTGCAGCGCAGCGCAGGGCTGGTCGAGCCACTCGGCGCTGTGCTGGATGCGGTCGGCCTCGTCGAGCTTGCCGCCCGGAAACACGTAGATGCCCGCCATGGTCGATGCCTGCGCATGGCGGCGCAGCAGCAGCACCTCCATGCCCTCCGGGGCATCGCGCAGCAGCACCACGGTGGCGGAATCACGGGGCGTTTCTGGGGCGGCGGGAAGGGCGGGCTGCATGGCGGCTTTCAGGGGGAAGAGGCGTGGATCAGTCACGAAAGATACTCGTACGTATCATTCTGTAGCGTAAAGTGTGGCGCGCAGCAGCCTGCCCTGTCGGGTAGGCGACTGGATTTTCACGACAACAAGGTGGGTGCATTCCATGGAAATTGATTTCAAAGGCCGCGTGGCCATTGTGACGGGCGCCGGCGGCGGCCTGGGCCGGCAGCATGCATTGGCGCTGGCCAAGCGGGGCGCCAAGGTGCTGGTGAACGACCTGGGCGGCGCGGTGGATGGCAGCGGCGGGTCGGTTTCGGCGGCGCAGGCCGTGGTGGACGAAATCCGCGCGGCGGGTGGCGAGGCGCTGGCCAACGGGGCTTCGGTCACTGACTTCGAGGCTGTGCAGGCCATGGTGCAGCAGGCCGTGGATGCCTGGGGCCGTGTGGACATTCTGGTGAACAACGCAGGCATCCTGCGCGACAAGTCCTTTGCCAAGATGGACATGGCAGATTTTCGCCTGGTGGTGGATGTGCACCTCATGGGCGCAGCCCACTGCTGCAAGGCCGTGTGGCCCCACATGGTGGCGCAGAACTATGGCCGGATCGTGATGACCACCTCGTCCACCGGCCTGTACGGCAACTTTGGCCAGAGCAACTATGGCGCGGCCAAGCTGGCCCAGGTTGGTCTGATGCAGACGCTGGCCATCGAAGGCGCCAAATACAACATCTGCGTGAACGCGCTGGCGCCCACGGCGGCCACGCGCATGACCGAGTCCCTGTTTCCGCCGCAAATCCTGGATGCGCTCCAGCCCGAAGCCGTGGTGCCCGCCATGCTGGTGCTGGCGCACGAAAGCGCGCCCACACGCACCATCCTCTGCGCAGGCGGCGGTTCGTTCGAGGCGGCGCACATCACGCTCACGCAGGGCGTGCACGTCGGCCTGGGGGCCGATGCCCCCGAGCAGCTGGCGGCCCGCCTGGCCGAGGTAACCCACCGCGCCGACGAGCAGGTGCCGCAAAGCGGCGCAGCCCAAGGGGCTGCCGAGGTGCAGAAGGCCATGGCCGCCCGAGGCTGATGCCGCCTGCTGGCGGCAGGCGCACTCCCGGCCCTTGGTTTTGGCGGGTGCGCCCCTACTTGTCCCGCACCGGGCGCGGCTGTGCAGGGCATGCTAAGTTCCGGGCCGACGCAAAGAAACGGTACCGATCCATGAGCACATTGCAGGAAAAAATCAGCGCCCACACCCCCGCGCGCCTGGCGGGTATCCGCCGCGGCATCGAGAAAGAGGGACTGCGCGTGCTGCCCACGTGCGGCCTGGCCCTGACGCCGCACCCGCTGGCGCTGGGCTCGGCCCTCACGCACCCGCGCATCACCACCGACTACAGCGAGTCGCAGATCGAGCTGATCACGCAGGCGCACCTGGGGGTGCAGGACTGCCTGGACGAACTGACCGAAATCCACCAGTTCGTCTACCGCGTGCTGCAGGCGCAGGCCGGGGAAATGCTCTGGGTCTCCAGCATGCCCTGCAACCTGCCGACGGATGAGACCATTCCGCTGGCGCGCTACGGCAGCTCCAACATCGGCCGTGCCAAGAGCATTTACCGCATGGGCCTGGGCCACCGCTATGGGCGGCGCATGCAGACCATCTCGGGCATCCACTACAACTGGTCGATGCCGGGCCTGGGAAGCGATGAGTATTTCGCGCTGATCCGCAACTTCCGCCGCCATGCCTTTGTGCTGCTGTACCTGTTTGGCGCGTCCCCGGCGCTGTGTTCCTGCTTCGTGCAAGGGCGCGAGCACGGTTTGCAGCCGCTGGACGATGCCGGGCATTCGCTCTATCTGCCGCACGCCACCTCGCTGCGCATGGGGCGCCTGGGCTACCAGAGCGACGCCCAGGCCACGCTGGCCGTCAGCTACAACGGGCTGGAGGGCTATGCCAATTCACTGCATGCCGCGCTCACGCAGCCCTATCCGGCCTACGAAACCGTGGGGGTGCGCAACCCTGGCGGCGACTACAACCAGCTGGGCACCAGCCTGCTGCAGATCGAGAACGAGTTCTACGGCACCATTCGCCCCAAGCGCACCGTGCACTCGGGCGAGCGCCCCCTGCATGCGCTGCGCGAGCGCGGGGTGGAATACGTCGAGGTGCGGCTGATGGACCTGGACCCGTTCGTGCCCGTGGGCATCGCGGCGTCCACCATGCGGCTGCTCGATGTGTTCCTGCTGCACTGCCTGCTGCAGGACAGCCCGCCCGATACGCCGGAGGAGATTGCCGAACTCAAGCACAACCAGCACCTGACCGCCGAGCGCGGGCGCGAGCCGGGCCTGTGTCTGCAGCGCCAGGGCCGCAGCGCGGTGCTGGTGGAATGGGGCGCCGAGGTGCTGGCGCAGTGCGCGCCCCTGGCCGCGGCGCTCGATGCGACCCATGGCGTCAGCGACTACGGCGACGCCCTGCGCAGCGCCCAGGCGCTGATGGCGGCGCCGCAGGACACCCCCTCGGCCCGGGTGCTGGACCGCATGGCACAGCAGCATGACCAGGGCTTTTCCGCGTTTGCCTGCCAGCAGTCGCGCCTGGCGCGCGATACCTTGTTGCAGGCCCCCTGGTCTGCCGGGCAGCAGGCGCGCTACGAGGACATGGCCCGCACATCGCTGGCCGCGCAGAAAGCGATCGAAGCTGCCGACAGCCTGCCGTTCGAGGCCTGGCGCGCGCAGTACATGGCCGTGGAAGGCCTGGGCGTCTGAACGTCTCAGTGCCGCCCGGACAGGGTGGCAGCCACCATCCGCTTGAAGGGCGGGAAGTTTTGCGCCAGGCGCAGCGCAGCGTCGCGCACCAGCCTGGCGGGTGCGTTGTCCGTGGTGTACAGGCGGGCAATGAAGGTGGTGGCCAGGTACAGCGGCAGCGTGGCACGGCGGTGCGCGCGTTCGTAGCGTGCCAGCAATTGCGGCGCGGCAATGTCCTGCCCCGCAGCGTGCGCAGCGCGCAGCTCACCCGCCAGCGTGGCAATGCCCCGCAGGCCAAAGTTGAAGCCGTGTGCCGTGACCGGATGCATGCCCACGGCTGCGTCGCCCACGCAGGCAAAGCGCTGCGCCACCAGGCGGTGGGGGCGAACGCCCACCAGCGGGTACAGGTGGCGTGTGCTGGCCAGCTGCATGGCGCCCAGGCGCTGGTCGAAGCGGCGTGTGAGGTCCTGGCCAAAGGCGGTCTCGTCCATGTCGGTCAGCGATTCCAGCGTGTGGTGCGGCAAGGTGAGCACCACGCAGGAGCGGTGGGCTCCGGTCACGGGGTCATCATTCATGGGCAGCAGGGCCAGCGTCTGGCCATAGCCAAACCACTCCCAGGCCACATGGTGGTGCGGCAGTGCGTGCGCCATGGTGCACAGCAGCATCGAGCGGCCAAAGTCGTGCATGTCGGCGCCAATGCCCAGGGCGCGGCGTGTGGCCGAGAAGCGGCTGTCGGCCGCCACCAGCAGGCGCGCGCTCAAGGTTTTGCCGCTGGCCAGGGCGACATGCGCTGCGCTGGCGTCGGTATGGGCGCGGGCCACTTGCTCACCTGCCAGCAAGGTGATGTCGTCGTGCTTTTGCTGTGCGGCGCGCAGTTCCCGAAAAGCGGCGCGCCGGATCAGGTGGTTGGATACCAGCCAGCCCAGTTCGCTGTGCTGCGAGAGCTGGTGGTCGATGACCATGGCAAAAGGCGAGGGGCCGTTGAGTACCTGGGCATCGCGCAGCGGTGCGAACGCGCCGGGCTCGTCTGCCGCGATGCGGTCCCACAATCCCAGATCGCGCAAGACCTGCGCGGAATGCTGGGTCAGCGCGATTTCGCGCCCGTCATAGGCCGGGTTTTCAATGGCGCTCAGGGGCTGCTGCTCCACCACGGCGATGCGCAGCCCGTGGCCGCAAAGCGCACGTGCCAGGCACAGGCCCGCAGGGCCGGCGCCGCTGATCAAGATGTCATAGTCCATGGCGTGTGACACTAACCCGGGGTCCGAAGCCATGCGTTGATGGTAGTCAAGACGCCAGTGGCTGGTGGGGGACAATACGGTCTGGGCGGGTTGCCTGATTTTTGTATCAAAAAGGCATTTCGCGCCCATCAGCAAAGCGCTGATAGCTATTGAATAGAGAGCATATTGGGGGATATCGTTGTTTCTGGAATGGCATGTGGTTCTCTGATTCTCGGCACTCGCTGACCCATGGGCTTGCCTTGGCGCTGCGCATGGCGCGCCCCGGTTTTCTCGTGATCACTCTTGTGGGCTGCCTGATCGGGGTGGCCTCGGCGGCCTCTGCGGGAGCCGTGCTGTCCGGGCCGCGGGCGCTGGCCACGCTGGCATTGGCGCTGATGGCCCATGCGGCGGCGAACATGCTCAACGACCATGCCGATGCCTTGAACGGTGCCGATGCCGCCAATGCGCAGGGGCTGTTCCCGTTCACCGGCGGCTCGCGCCTGGTGCAAAGCGGTGCGGTGCAAGCGGGCGCCATGCGCAGCCTGGCGCAGGCGCTGCTGGCGCTGGTGGCGGTGGGTGGTTTGTGGCTGGCGTGGTACAGCGGCCCGGCGCTGGTGCTGGTGGGGCTGGCGGGCGTGTGGCTGGGCTGGGCCTATTCCATGCCGCCGCTGGCGCTGATGTCGCGCGGTCTGGGTGAACTGGCGGTGGGCCTGGCCTGGGGGCTGGTGGTGCTGGGGGCCGACTATGTGCAGCGTGGCTACTTCGCGGCCGCGCCCCTGGCGGCGGCGGCCAGCTATGCGGTGTTGATTGCCAATATCCTGGTGGCCAATGGTTTTCCGGATGCCGTGCCCGATGCGCAGGTGGGCAAACGTACACTGGTGGTGCGCCTGGGTCCCGGGCGCGCCGCCTGGCTGTATCTAGCGCTGGTTCTTCTGGCCCATGGCCTGCTGGTTGTGGCGGTGGACCGGCAGGTGTTGCCCACCCCTGCGCTGTGGGCGCTGGCGTCGTTGCCGCTGTCTCTGGCAGCGGCCGTGCTGCTGCTGCGCCGGGCGCGCCGCCCCGCGCAATTGCGCCCGGCGCTGGTGCTGGGCATTGCTGCGGCTGTAGCGCACGGGCTGGGTTTGGCTGCAGGCTTGCTGCGGGCATGAAGGGCGCGTGCGCAGGGCCGTGCTACAACTGAACTTGAAAGAAAAAGAACATGTCCATCCAGTGGTTCCCCGGTCATATGCACCTGACCAGAAAGGCGATCACCGAGCGCGTCAAGGACATCGATGTCGTGATCGAGGTGCTCGATGCCCGCCTTCCCGGTTCCAGCGCCAACCCGTTGCTGGCCGAACTCACAGGCCATAAGCCCACGCTCAAGGTGCTGAACAAGCAGGACGTGGCCGACCCCGCGCGCACTGTGCTGTGGCTGGAGTGGTACAACGCCCTGCCGGGTACGCGCGCCGTGGCGCTGGATGCCTCCGAGGCCGCGCCCGCCCGCAAGCTCATCGACGGCTGCCACCTGCTGGCGCCCAACCGCGGTGGCATGGCCAAGCCCATGCGCGTGCTGATCTGCGGTGTGCCCAATGTGGGCAAGTCCACCCTCATCAACACCCTGACGAACAAGCGCCAGGCCAAGACGGGCGACGAGGCCGGCATCACCAAGCTGGAGCAGCGCATTACGCTGGCCGATGACTTTTACCTGTGGGATACGCCCGGCATGCTGTGGCCGCGCATCTCCGTGGTGGAGAGCGGTTACAACCTCGCCGCCAGCGGCGCCGTGGGCCGCAATGCCTACGACGAGGAACTGGTTGCGCTGGAACTGCTGCGCCGCCTGCAGCAGCACTATGCGCCGCTGCTGGAAGCGCGCTACAAGCTGGGACTGCCGAGCGGCGCCATGGCGGGCATGCCTGATGATGAGTTGCTGAAGGCCATTGGCCGCAAGCGGGGCGCGGTCATGGCAGGGGGACGGGTCAACCTGCAAAAGGCCGCCGAGATCGTGATGACCGATTTCCGCACGGCCATTCTGGGCCGCATCACACTGGAGACACCGGAGGATTTCGAGGCCTGGCGGGCGGCGGGCGCGCTGCGCGACATCGAGCGTGATGCGAAAAAACAGGCCCGCGAGAATCGCAAGAAGAAAGGCAGCGGCATCCGGGAATCCTGAGTGGCGCCGCCGGGATGCCGCCTCGGCCGCATTGGGCGCGCCTTTGTCACCGGAACATTTTTCATGGAAACCCCACTGCATGACACACAACCCGCCCGTCTTTGAAGTTTTGCCGCGTGACCTCGGTGCCTACCGCCAGGGCAATGCAGGCGTGGACTATGTGCACCGTTTCGCATCCGGCAAGCCCGGCCCCCACGTGCTCATCAATGCGCTGACCCATGGCAACGAAATCTGCGGCATGGTGGCGGCAACGCATCTGCTCGACACCGGCATACGCCCGCTGGTGGGGACCTTGACCATCAGCTTTGCCAATGTGGCAGCCTATGAATCGTTTGACCCGGCCCGCCCGTTCGAGAGCCGCCAGCTGGTGCACAACCTCAACCGCGTCTGGTCCATCGACGAACTTGAGGGCGTGCAGGACAGCCCGGAACTGCGCCGTGCGCGCGAACTGCGGCCCGTGGTGGCTGCGGCCGACCATATCCTGGACATCCACTCCACCAGCCAGGATGTGGAGCCCTTCTGGGTCTACCCCGGCTATGCGCGCAACGCCGCCGCCGCCCTGGCCCTGGGGCGCCCGCCGGTGCATCTGGTCATGCCCCGGGGCCTGGGCTCAGGGACGCCGCTGATCCAGCACGGGCGCCATGGCCAGGCCGAGGGGCAGGGCGTGGCCCTGGTGGTGGAATGCGGCCAGCATTTCCGCCAGAGCGCGGCCGATGTGGCAACACAGGCGGCCCTGGATTTTCTGGCGCATTTCGGTCTGGTCGAGCGTGCTGTGCCGCCGCCCGCGCCGCTGGCACAACGCCGGTTCGAGTTGCTGGAGACCTGCATGGTGCGCACGGCAGACTTCCGGTTTGTGCAGCCCCTGGTGGGTTTTGAAGTGTTTGCCCAGGGCGATCTCATCGCCACCGATGGCCCGCAGGAGCTGCGCGCGCCCTGCGATGCCTGTACCGTCTTCATGCCCACCCGCGAGCCCATCGTGGGGCGCGAGGCGGTGTACCTTACGCGTCCATTGGACTGAGGGGCCGATCCCACGGCTGCCGCTCCAGCAGGCGATGCCAGTCGCCGAGGTC
>JAMLIQ010000107.1 GCA_023954095.1 Burkholderiaceae bacterium
TGCACCTGCACAGTCCCGCCGGTTCCCCGGGCCAACCTCCTGGTGGGGAAGTTGTTGCTATTGCACCAGACGTCGGCTTGTTTCGCAAAGGAATTCACCCACAACCGGCTGCAAAGCCAGAATTCGTTGTCGTGTTGCAACACTCCGAGCACCCATGCAGAATGCACCCGTCTGACGGGGCGCTCCCGAACGCCCACTGTTGTTTTTTGTTTCAAAATGAAATTTGTGTGTCGCGGTTGTTGATTCGAAAAAACCACCCCCTGGATCCCTGGCTCAGTGCAGCGGATGTGGCCTTGCGCACCCTCTTCGCCACCCCGCTCGCGGCCGAGGCATCTCCGGCCGCTGCGGTGACCGAGGGGGCGCTGCAACCCGAAGAGCGTCGTTTGTCCGGAGCGCTGATGCGGGTGAACCACGTGGGCGAAGTCTGCGCCCAGGCGCTGTATACAGCCCAGGCCACGGTCACGCGCGACACCGGACTGCGCGAACACTTGCGGGAAGCCGCCCGTGAGGAAACCGATCATCTGGCCTGGACGCGTGCGCGCCTGGACGCCCTGGGCGCCCGCCCCAGTGTGTTCAATCCGTTGTGGTATGCCGGCGCTTTTGCCCTGGGCGCAGTCACGGCCAGCGTGAGCGACCGCGTCAGCCTGGGCTTTGTAGTGGAGACCGAGAACCAGGTTTCAGCCCACTTGGGCAGTCACTTGCAGCGACTGCCCGCCGATGACCTTGCGTCTCGCGCCGTGGTGGGCCGGATGAAGGCCGATGAGGAGCGCCATGCGGCACAGGCACGCGCTGCCGGGGCGCTGGAGCTGCCCTTTGCGGCGCGCGCACTCATGCGCGCCGCTGCGCGGGTCATGACTGGCACGGCCCACCACTTTTGACACCGTGGCCTTGGCCATGGAGTTCAAGCTTCGATCACATCGAAGCCTGTGGTGATCTCGGCGGTCTTGCCCAGCATGATGCTGGCTGAACAGTACTTCTCGTGGCTCATGGCGATGGCCCGCTCCACAGCCGCTGGCGGCAGCGCCTTGCCGGTCACGGTGAAATGCATGTGGATGCGGGTAAAAACCTTGGGCTCGGTGTCTGCGCGCTCGGAAGTGAGCTTGACGCTGCACCCCCGCACGTCGTGCCGTCCCCGTTTGAGGATGAGTACCACATCGTAGGCCGTGCAGCCGCCCGTGCCTGCCAGCACAGCCTCCATCGGGCGCGGCGCCAGGTTTTGCCCGCCGTTGGCGGGATGGGCGGCGTCTGGAGCGCCGTCCATGGCCAGGACATGGCCGCTGCCGGTTTCCGCGATAAACCCCATGCCAGAGCGCGTGCCTGCGCCGCCCGTCCAGCTCACTGTGCATTCCATGCTTCTTCTCCCGTTGGTGCGTGGTTTTTTTCGGACAGACTGTAACGTACAAATACCTACCCTTGCTGCGCCGCAACACGCCATGCGCTACACTGGGCTCATGCGCATCCTGGCTCCCCCGGAGCAAGATGGCGGCAGCCCCGAACGGGTTTTGCCACGCACCGATTGTCTCCTCCACCTCCCCTGGTGGATTACGCCCCAGGCCTCACGGCCCGGGGCTTTTTTTTACCCGGGGTGGCCGTCTGCGTGTGTGCGGACACACGCCCTATGATGTGGGCCCGCCGCCCTTCTTGCGGCGGCGCAGCATTCGTATCCCATGACCCAGCACCTCACCCCGGCCGATTACCTGAAAAAGATCCTGACCGCGCGCGTGTACGACGTCGCCGTCGAATCCGACCTGGAGCCCGCCCGCAACCTGAGCCGCCGCCTGCACAACAGGGTACTGCTCAAGCGCGAAGACCAGCAGCCCGTGTTCAGCTTCAAGCTGCGCGGCGCCTACAACAAGATGGCGCACCTCACGCCCGAGCAGCTCCAGCGCGGCGTGATCTGCGCCTCGGCCGGCAACCACGCCCAGGGCGTGGCGATGAGCGCGCATAAGCTGGGCACGCGCGCCGTGGTGGTCATGCCCACGACCACGCCAGCGCTCAAGGTGGATGCCGTGCGCGCCCTGGGGGGCGAGGTGGTTCTGCACGGCGACAGCTATTCCGACGCCTATGGTCATGCCGTCCGCTTGCAGCAAGAGCAGGGGCTGAGTTTTGTGCACCCGTTTGACGACCCCGATGTGATTGCGGGCCAAGGCACCATTGCCATGGAAATTCTGCGCCAGCTGCAAAAACTCGGCAGCACCCGGCTCGATGCCGTGTTTGTCGCCATCGGCGGGGGCGGCCTGATTTCGGGCGTGGCCAACTACATCAAGGCTGTACGCCCGGAAATCAAGGTCATCGGTGTGCAGATGAACGACTCGGACGCCATGATCCAGTCGGTTCAGGCGGGCGGGCGGGTCCAGCTCGCCGATGTGGGCCTGTTTTCGGATGGCACGGCGGTGAAGCTGGTCGGCGAGGAAACCTTCCGCATCGCCAGCGGCCTGGTCGATAGCTATATCACCGTGGATACCGATGCCGTGTGCGCGGCGATCAAGGATGTGTTCGTGGACACCCGCAGCATCGTCGAGCCCGCAGGCGCGCTGGCAGTGGCCGCCATCAAGCAGTATGTGGCCACGCACAAGACGCGGGGCGAGACCTACGCCGCCATCCTGTGCGGCGCCAACATGAATTTCGACCGCCTGCGCTTCGTGGCCGAGCGCGCCGAGGTGGGTGAGGAGCGCGAAGCGCTGCTGGCCGTCACCATCCCCGAGGAGCGCGGGAGTTTCCGCCGCTTTTGCGAGGTGATTGGCGACCTGCCGGGTGGCCCGCGCAACGTGACCGAGTTCAATTACCGCATCAGCGACGCCGCAAACGCCCATGTCTTCGTGGGCCTCACCACCCATGGCAAGGGCGAATCCGAGAAGCTGGCGCGCAACTTCAGCCGCCACGGTTTTGAAGCGCTGGACCTGACGCACGACGAACTGGCCAAGGAACACCTGCGCCACCTGGTCGGCGGGCACTCGGCCCTGGCGCGCGACGAACGCCTGCTGCGCTTCGTCTTTCCCGAGCGGCCTGGCGCGCTGCTCAAGTTTCTGAGCCTGATGGAGCCCACCTGGAACATCAGCCTGTTCCACTACCGCAACCAGGGCGCTGACTATGGCCGCATTCTGGTGGGGCTGCAGGTGCCGCCCGGCGACGCACCCGCCTTTGACGCCTTCCTCGCCACGCTGGGCTACCCGTATGTCGAGGAAACCCAGAACCCGGCCTACCGCTTGTTTCTGCAGACATCCGGACATGCGGCACAAAAATAGTCGTCAAAATGCCCTCTGGATATTATCCAGCAAGCGCCATTAGCTCCTATTTTAATAGCATCCATGCAAGCCCTGCGCCACTATCTGCTGGCCGTGCAGTTCTTCACGCGCATCCCCGTCACCGGGCGGCTGGCGCAGTGGGTGGGCTACAGCCCGGCCATGTTGCGCGCCAGCAGCGCGCACTTTCCAGGTGTGGGCTGGCTGGTGGCGGCGGTGGCCGCAGGTGTCCATGCTGCATTGCAAACCGCGTTGGCCCCCAACCTCATGGCCCCGCTGGTGGCGGCAGTGTTCTGCACCATCACCACGGTGCTGGTCACCGGGGGGTTTCATGAGGATGGCCTGGCCGACGTAGCCGATGGCCTGGGCGGCAGCCAGGACCGCGAACGGGCGCTGGACATCATGAAAGACTCGCGCATCGGTGCCTTTGGTGCCATGGCGCTGGTGCTGGCCCTGTTGGCCAAGCTCAGCCTGCTGGCCGTGCTGGGCACACACAGTTTGGCAGCCGCCCTGGCAGCGCTGGTGGGCGGGCATGTGCTGTCGCGCTTCTGGCCGCTGCTGCTGGTACGCCAGCTGGAGCATGTGGGCGATACGGCCCGCTCCAAAAGCAAACCACTGGCGGACCAGATTTCGGGACATGCACTCATCGCCGCATTTTTATGGTGTTTTTTGCCTCTGGCGCTTGTGTGGCAAGCGCAATCAGCTCTATTTTTAATAGCATCCATCACCTGCAGCGCACTGGCTGCAGGTGGGATGGCCCGCTGGTTTGCACGGCGCCTGCAGGGCTTTACCGGCGACTGCCTGGGAGCAACGCAGCAGGTCAGTGAAATCGGCTTTTACCTGGGCGCAGCCCTGGCACTGGGCCGCGGGTTCGGCGCATGACACCGCACCGGCTGTGGATTGCACGGCACGCGCCCGTGCTGCTGCCCCCTGGAACCTGCTACGGCCAGTTGGACGCTCCGGCGGACCCGGTCGTCAGCGCTGCCAGCGCCCAACGCCTGGCCGAGCGGCTGCCCCGGGGCATATCGGCACGCCATTCGCCCCTGCAGCGCTGTGCCCTGCTGGCCCGGCAGTTGCAGATGTTGCGCCCGGATATTGCGGCAACCCCGGACGAGCGCCTCATTGAAATGGATTTTGGATCCTGGGAGGGCCTGGCCTGGGCCGCCATCGCCCGCACCGAGATCGATGCCTGGAGCACCCACTTTGCAGACCACCGCCCCGGTGGCGGCGACTGCCTGGCCCAGATGCTCGATCGCGTGAGCGCAGCCCTCCAGGACGTGCGGCAGCTGCAAAGCGATACCCTCTGGATCAGCCATGCCGGCGTGGCACGCTGCGTGCAATGGCTGCTGGAGCAGCCCGGCCGACAGGGGAAGTACCCGACCTCGGCACAGTGGCCTCTGCAGGCCCCTGCGCCAGGGCAATGGGCTTGCTACGCGCTTACCTGAGACGCAGCGATGACCCCGCAGAATGCGCCAGGGACGCCGCAGGCTGCGCGGGCGCCGGCACAGACGCCGCAGGCGCACTGCCCTGGCCCCTGTCGCTGAGCTTGAATTGGCTGACCGCGCTGGTCAGGCCACGCGCCTGCTCGCGCAGCGATTCGGATGCGGCGGTGGATTGCTCCACCAGCGCCGCGTTCTGCTGCGTCATCTGGTCCAGCTGGCGCACCGCCTGGCTGATCTGACCGATGTTGTCACGCTGCTCGGCAGTCGAGGCGGTGATCTCGCCAATGATGTCCGTCACACGGCGCACGCTGCCGACAATCTCGGTCATGGTCTCCCCGGCCTGGCCCACCAGGCGGGCACCGTCTTCCACCCGTTCGACCGAGGCTCCAATCAAGGCCTTGATTTCCTTGGCAGCCTCGGCGCTGCGCCCGGCCAGGCTGCGCACCTCGCTGGCCACCACGGCAAAGCCCCGTCCCTGCTCGCCTGCGCGGGCGGCTTCCACGGCGGCATTCAGGGCCAGGATGTTGGTCTGGAAGGCAATGCCATCGATCACCCCCGTGATATCGGCAATCTTGCGCGAACTGGTGGTGATCTGCTCCATGGTGCTCACGACCTGGGCCACCACGGCACCGCCTCGCCCGGCCACTTCGGCTGCCGAGTTGGCAAAATCATTGGCATGGCGCGAAGACTCGGCGCTTTGCTGCACTGTATTGGTGAGCAGTTCCATGGAGGACGAGGTTTCCTCCAGGTTGGCCGCTGTCTGTTCGGTACGGTGGCTCAGATCGTGGTTTCCGCTGGCGATTTCACCGCTGGCGGTGGAGATGTTGCCTGCCGCATCCTGCACCTGGCGTACCAGGTCGCGCAGTGACTCCTGCATGCGGCCCATGGCCATTACCAGTTGGCCCACCTCATCCTGCTGCTGGACCTGCACATCGCGCGAGAGGTCGCCACCGGCAATGCGCTCTGCCAACCTGCGCGCCAGTTCCAGCGACCGGGTAATGGAGCGCACGCTGAAAAAGGTGATGGGAATGAGAACCGCCAGCCCCAGCAACAACGCCACGCCGATCAGTACGGACATGGAGGCCGTGCGAGACTCCACCCCCTGGCGAGCCTCGTCCATGCGGGTGCGCGCACTGGCGGCCAGGTCGCTCATGAGTTTGTCGGCCGTCTCCATGTGACTGCGCAGGCGGTTGGCATAGGCGCCGCCACCGGCCCCATCGAGCATGGCGCCCTCGATCTGCTCGAAGATCGGGTTGATACCGGTCTCGTACTGCTTGACCTCGTCCAGCACCTTGTCGATCACGCCGACAAACTCCGCATCGGCCGCCTGCACCTGCCGCACGGCGTCCAGACTCTTGCGCAGCGTGGCCAGCGTGGCCGCCCAGCGCTCGCGCAGCGTCGAGACCTCGACGCTGTTGTTGAAGTTGATGATGATGTCCTTCTCGATGCGGCGCAGGTCGCCCAGCGTGGTGCGCAGATCGGACATGTCGGTCAGGGTCTGTACGCGGTGCGCGAACAGTTCCTGCACCGTATCGCGGGTGCGGTCCAGCGCCACGTAGCCCATGCCCCCGAGCACCACCAGCAGAACCAAAGAAAAAATCGTGCTGAAGTACAGACGTGCGCGAATCGACAGACGGCCCAGAGCGTTCATGGCTCCCCTTCCAGAAAATGTATTCACGGGCTCAGCCTTGTGGCCATGCCCCGCTCGCAGCCTTGTGGGCTGCATTGGCGATGAATATAAGCCAGGCTGTTACTGGGCACTCACAGGGTATTCACCGCCTGGGGCTGCGGAACATTGGCACGCCGCTGCCGCTGGCAGCCACTGCGTTACACCACCGGGTGCAACGGGACGTACAAGTGCCCTCCTGCTTTCTGGAACTCCTCGGCCTTGGCCGCCATGCCCTGCGTCAGCGCCTCGCCCTCTGCCACGCCTTTCTGTGCGGCGAACTCGCGCACTTCCTGCGTGATCTTCATGGAACAGAACTTGGGGCCGCACATGGAGCAGAAGTGCGCCACCTTGGCACTGTCCTTCGGGAGCGTCTCGTCGTGGTATTCCTGCGCGGTCTCCGGGTCCAGGCCCAGGTTGAACTGGTCCTGCCAGCGGAAGTCGAAGCGCGCCTGGCTGAGGGCGTCGTCGCGCGCACGCGCCCCCGGGTGGCCCTTGGCCACATCGGCGGCGTGCGCGGCGATCTTGTAGGCGATGATGCCCTGCTTCACGTCGTCGCGGTCGGGCAGGCCCAGGTGCTCCTTGGGCGTCACGTAGCACAGCATGGCTGTGCCCATCCAGCCGATCATGGCGGCGCCGATGGCCGAGGCGATGTGGTCGTAGCCGGGGGCGATGTCGATGGTCAGCGGGCCCAGGGTGTAGAACGGCGCTTCGTGGCAGGTCTTGAGCTGCTCGGTCATGTTGGCCTGGATCATGTGCAGGGGCACATGGCCGGGGCCTTCGATCATGGTCTGCACGTCGTGCTTCCAGGCGACCTGCGTGAGTTCGCCCAGGGTGTGCAGCTCGGCGAACTGGGCCTCGTCGTTGGCGTCGGACGCGCAGCCTGGGCGCAGGCCGTCGCCCAGGCTGAAGGCCACGTCGTAGCTCTTCATGATGTCGCAGATGTCCTCGAAATGCTCGTACAGGAAGCTCTCGCGGTGGTGCGCCATGCACCACTTGGCCATGATGGAGCCGCCGCGCGAGACGATGCCGGTGCGCCGCGCCGCCGTGAGGTGGATGTAGGCCAGGCGCACGCCCGCATGGATGGTGAAATAGTCCACGCCCTGCTCGGCCTGCTCGACCAGGGTGTCGCGGAAGATCTCCCAGGTCAGGTCCTCGGCGATGCCGCCCACCTTCTCCAGCGCCTGGTAGATCGGCACGGTGCCGATGGGCACGGGCGAGTTGCGCACGATCCAGTCGCGCGTGGTGTGGATGTTCTTGCCCGTGGACAGGTCCATCACGTTGTCGGCGCCCCAGCGGATCGCCCACACGAGCTTTTCCACTTCTTCTTCAATGCTGGACGTGACGGCCGAGTTGCCGATGTTGGCGTTGATCTTCACCAGAAAGTTGCGGCCAATCGCCATCGGTTCCACCTCGGGGTGGTTGATGTTGGCCGGGATGATGGCGCGGCCGCGCGCCACCTCGTCGCGCACGAACTCGGGCGTGATGATCTTCGGAATGCTCGCGCCCAGCGGGTTGCCCATCAGGCGCTGCTCGCGGCCTGCATCCTGCATGTACTGCGCCACCCACTCGCGACGGCCGTTCTCGCGGATGGCCACGTATTCCATCTCGGGCGTGATGAGCCCCAAGCGCGCGTAGTGCATCTGCGTGACGTTGGCGCCGCTCTTGGCACGCAGGGGCCGGCGCTGCAGCGCGGCGGCCTCGGCACGCAACTGCGCCAGACGCGCGGCGTCCTCGCTCTTCTGGCCATCGTCCAACGCCACGGGAGGGCGACCGGCGTAGGCCTCGGTATCGCCACGCGCGCCGATCCAGGCGCCGCGCACGCTGGGCAAGCCGCGCCGCACGTCGATCACGGCCTGCGGGTCGGTGTAGGGGCCGGAGGTGTCGTACACGCTGACCACCTCGCCGTTGGTGAGCTGGATGTCGCGCACCGGCACCTGCAGGCCCGGATGCAGCTGGCCCGGCAGGTAGGCCTTGCGCGAGGCCGGAAAAGGCTCGCGGGCGCGCGCCAGCTGGGCGGCGAAGGATTCACGGGCAAGGGGGTCGTGGGCGTTCATGGTCAGGTCTCCAAGGTCCGGATGGTGGGATGCTCCGGACTGGACCTGCGCCCGCCGCGGGCACGGATCGCGCCTGCGGTGCGGCGTTTCTGCCGGATGGGCAGGCACGCAAACTGGGAGGGTCGGCTCTTCTTCCGCCGGTATGAACCGGATCAAGTTCGTCGGGTTCGCCAGGAGATCTGTTTCCAGACCCCCGGCATCTCAGCGCATCAGCACACCCCGGAGCAGGG
>JAMLIQ010000108.1 GCA_023954095.1 Burkholderiaceae bacterium
CACCGCGCGCGGCGCAGGCAGCGGGGCCGGATTCAGTGCAGCGCAGGCATTGGGGTCGGATCACGATTTCGCGCAGCGAAACTCGTGCTCCGACCCCAATCCCGGAATGAAGGGCGCCACGGATGTTTTCTGCTTTTCATGCCTGAAGCGGCGCGATAAGGTCTCAGACGATGCGCGGTTGCTGTCGGCCAGAAACTGCCAGAGCCCCGTTTTGAAAGCGGCCATGCAACGTAAAAGTAAGGGGCTGCTCGTTTTTTCTCAGTCCCGCTTGCAGGGTTGGGCATCGTTTGAAGCACAAAGCCAGTTTAGATGGAATAGAAATCATGCTTACCAAAACGGCTAGCGCGAATGTCTTCGTTGCCACGGATCATCCTTTTTCTGCTTCGTTTAGTCAGTTGTTTAGTAGGCGTTTCACTTCAGCAATTTGAACGGGGGTCATTCTTGCGACTACGTCGTTTCGAAGCTGAATTGCTTGGTTAAGCCCCTGCGTTGCGGCCCGACTCGCCCACACATACGCTTGGACATAATTTTGGGAAACGCCGTATCCATTGGCATACATAAAGCCAAGATTGTTTTGAGCCATGGCAAATCCCTTTCTTGCTGCTTTGTCAAACCAAACCAAAGCCTCTTTGTAAGACTGCGTCACGCCTTGACCATTTAGGTACAAGCTGCCGAGATTGAACTGGGCAGGCGTATCGTCCTGCTCGGCAGCTTTGCGCCAGAACATTGCTTCGGATTGATAATTTTGTGGCACTCCCTGACCGGAAAAATACATCTGACCGAGAAAGGATTGTGCTCCTGCGTCACCCTGCGTAGCGGCTTTTAGAAACCAACTGGCCGCTGCCTCATAACTAATAGGGACACCCTTACCGGATGCGTACATCTGGCCTAAATTGAATTGGGAGTTTGGGTCGCCTTTATCAGCCAGTGCTTTGAATTCTCTAAGCGCCGTTGCGTAGTCTCCGCGATTATGCGCATTTACGGCCGTTTTGTAGTCCGCCAACGCAAAAAGAGAGCAACCTAAAAATAACGTGATTGTTGCTAAGGAAACGCTGATTTATTCGACGCAGCGCGTCTACGGCGAAGCGAACTGAAGCGTTGATAGTCACAGGGCGACCCGAGACGAAACATCATGAAGCAGATCAGCTTTGCGACAGCCGAACACCAGACGAAGAAGCGGGTGACGCGACGCGAGAAGTTTCTCGCGGAGATGAACCAAGTGGTGCCGTGGGCCCGGTTGATCGCAGCCGTTGAGCCGTACTACCCCACGGGCAAGCGCGGTCGCCCGCCCATTGGGCTCGAGCGCATGCTGCGCTTGTACTTTGTGCAGCAGTGGTACGGCTTGGCCGATGAAGCGCTGGAAGACGCTGTCAGCGACAGCGCTGCGATCCGCAGCTTTGTAGGCATTGACCTGGGGCGCGAAGAGGCGCCCGATGCCACAACGGTGTTGAAGTTCCGCCGCCGGCTGGAGGACAACCGGCTCACCGAGGTGATGTTTGCCCAGATCAACGCCCACCTGAGCGAGCGCGGTCTGATGATGCGCGAGGGCACGATGGTGGACGCCACCATCATCAATGCGCCGAGTTCGACCAAGAACGAACGCAAGGAGCGTGACCCCGAAATGCACCAAACCAAGAAGCGCAACCAGTGGTACTTCGGCATGAAGGCGCACATCGGCGCGGATGCTGACTCGGGCCTGGTGCATAGCGTGCATGTCACGTCGGCCAACGAATCCGATGTGGCCCACACGCATGAGTTGCTGCACGGACAAGAGAGTGAAGTGTTTGCCGATGCGGGCTACGTGAGTGTGGAAAAGCGCGAAGAGATCATCAAGGCCCAGGAGGCCGGAGACATCCAATCGGACGTGAAGTGGAACGTGGCCATGGGGCGGGCCAAACTCAAGGGTATGGCCGAGGGCGCGCTCAAGGAACTCACGCAAGCGCTGGAGCGCGTCAAGGCGCAAATCAGGGCGCGGGTCGAGCACCCGTTCCATGTAGTGAAGAACTTGTTCAAGCACCAGAAGAGCCGCTACAAAGGCTTGGCCAAGAACGGCGCGCAGATGTTCAGCTTATTTGGCCTGGCCAATTTGGTGATCGCCAAGAAACGATTGCTGGCGTTGCAAGCCCAAGGAGCGTCTTGAACGGGAGATCGGCCCCGATAGGGGAGAAAACCGGGCCTTCTGGCCCTTGAAATCGACAAAAACAGACTTCAATCAGATCGCATCGTGAAATCCAAAAGCCATCACATGTTGGCCTGCGCGAAGCGGTGATTGATCAGCGTTTCCCTAAGATCTTTGAAACGAAACTAATCACTTGTTCTGCCCGATCATGTTGCTCTTAGGGACGTCCACCCGATTGTTTGGCATTGGCGAGGGCATTTATTAGCGCAGGCGTGATTTCGATGGAAGGGCCGTTGCGAGAGAGAAGTGCGCCAATGATGGCTTGAATAACACCTGGGCGCTCAGCCTCAGATATGTGGCCAACGAGTCCGAATGCAAACAGTGTTTCCTGATTACGAATTAACTTCTCGTAGAAAAGATTGAGCTGTTTTAAATTCTTACTGTATATAAAGAAAAATCCAGCGCTGATGAACTGTGTAAGCACTCCAGCTGCAGCAGTAGTTGTAGAAATGGCAGTGTTACTGCCAGCAAGCGCTAGTCCAATACCCACTACTAAGACTATCAGACCGAACGCAAGTGCGGTGAGACTTGCCCAGAAACTCCACTTCACATGGTTTTGATTGGTCTTGTAGTAGGCGTCTATGTAGATCTGATTTTTCGCGGAATCCATTTATAGCACCTCATAACTAATGAAAAGGACTTCCCCGTCCCGAGTGATCCGCGCAATTGCGGGGCAGGGCACCAAAATGCCACGATGGGAAGTGCAAGCTCTCATCAAATCATTCGTTTTTGTGGGGAGGGAAGTCAATGTCTGCCATTGTCGCCATTGGAATCGATCTCGCCCAGAACGTCTTTGTTTTTCAGGGCGTGGGTGCTACCGGGCAGCCGGCACTGGTGCGCCCCAGCGAGCCTCGCGGCACGCTGCTCGAACGGATTGCCTCGCTGGCGCCTTGCCTCATCTGCATGGATGATGCGGGTGGGTTGCGCGACCACTCTGTGGAATGTGCGCGATCGTCTCTGTTGGGTCGGCTTCAGTCGGTCGAAACTGCCAGGTTCCAACCGAAAAAATACATCTCAAAGCGCATTCCAGCACTGATAGAGGACTCTTCAGCAGTGCCTTACCGGTACTTTGCGAGGTACCGCCCCTCAAACCCCCGCTTCGCCCAGTGCATCAACCGCAGAGGCGGCAGCAACACATTGCGCTCCTCAGTACGCCACACCAGCGTCCCAGTCCCCAGCGCATCGATGATGCAGGCCAGTTCCGCCTTGAAGCCCGCAGTCTGCGGCCGTCCGGCCAAGCCGTCGATAAGGTTTTGCGCCGCAGCAGCGGCCTGCAGGTCCGCCATGTGGGCCTGCTTGGGCATCCAGTCGGGGCCGGGGAAGCTGCCGGAGTCGCCCGCCACGTAAACAAGCTCAAACCCCGGTACGCGGCACTGGGCATCGGCCTGCAGCAGGCCACCGGGTGAGCGCGGCAGGGTGGTTTGGTCGAACCAGGCGTTGCCGGTCATGCCGGGCATGAACAAAATCAAATCGGCGGCAAATTCGGCGCCTTCGGTGACGACCTTGTCGGCCTCGAAGCGCACCATCTTGTGGCCCAGGTGCGTGGTGACGTTGCGGCGCGCCATTTCGGCCAGCAGGTGCGCCACGGCCTTGGCGCCCAGGCGGGCGCCGGGTTCTTTGGAGGGGTTGAAGAACACCAGCTCGAACTGCTCGCGCCGGCCCTCGCGGCGCAGTTGCGCGTCGATGCCGAAGAGGAACTCGAACATCGGCCCGCCGCGCACCGCCGTGGGTTCCTTGGGGTTGCCGGCAAAGCCGACGGCGATGGTGCCGCCCTGCATGGCGCGCAGGCGGTCGCGAATCTTTTCGGCGGCTGCAATGCCTTCGCAGGGCGTGATGGCGTGTTCTATGCCGGGGAGCTTTTTGATAAAGCGCCCGCCGGTGGCAATCACCAGGGCGTCGTTCGCCACCTCGCCGGCCGTGGTCTGCACGCTGCGGCCATCGGGGGAGAGGCCGGTGACTTCGGCGGCCAGATGCTGCACCTTCATGCGCGCAAAAAAGGGCGCCAGCGGCACGATGAGCTGCTCGCGCGTGCGCAGGCCGCTGGGGATCCAGATGGTGCCGGGCAGGTAGTGGAGTTCGGCGCGGGGCGAGATCAGCGTGATGGCGTCCTGGCAGCCTCGGGCGCGCAGTTCGCGCACCGCAGAGAGCGCGCCAAAGCCGCTGCCCAGGATGGTGATGCGCTGGCCTGCCATGTCAATGATCCATTCCGCGAGTACGGTAGCCGCGGCGCATGCAACGCGCGCAGTCCAGGCCAGGGCTCCCGCGCAAGGGCCGCCCCGCCGCGCTGGGAGCGTCTCCCTTCCCGAATCGCGCAGCGATTCGAGAGAGGGGGGAAGCCGCGAAGCGGCTCAGGGGGGTGCTCATTTCAGCCGCCCAAGGCTGCCACCACGCGCAGCACGGCGAGGCGGGCGTCTTCCAGTACGGCGATGACGGCAGGGTCGCGACTGTGGCTGGCGGCGAGGATGACGCGCGGGTCTTGCAGCAGCACGCGCGTCTGGCCGGGGGTGGCCTCCAGCGCGCTGGCGCCGCAGGGCAGCAGGGCGGCGATGTCGGGCTCGGCGGTGACCAGCGCGTGCGCCACCTTGGGCGCGCACACGCCCAGGATGCGCTGGGGCGCGCTGTCGATGCCCAGCTTGGCTTTGAGCGTGGCCTGCATGTCCACTTCGCTGACGATGCCCATTTGCTCGGCGGCCAGCGCTGCGCGCAGCGTTTCCACCGCCTGCGCAAGGGGCTGGGCGATGGTGATGGCGAAGGCGTAGGGCGGGTTCATGGGGATCTCCAATTTCAAGGTAAAAATAGCCTCCAGCGCTTATCCAGTAAACGCTGGCAGCTATTGATTTAAGAGTATGCGCGGTTGTGCGTTACTTCTCCAGCCGCTCAATGCCCAGCGCCTTGAGCACATGCTTCTCGTAAATCGGCTCAGACGTGCCGTTGCGCATCTTGTACATGAAGTACTTCTCAAACGCTACCTTGGCCAAGTGCACCCACTTGCCCTTCTTGAACCAGTTGACGTTGCGCGGCGGAATCTGCGGCAGGGCGACGAAGGCGGCGCCGGTGTCGCCCATGTCGGCCAGGCAGATGGCGTTCCAGGTGCCTTTGGCGTCGGCCGGCTTGCCTTCGAGTTCGGCGGCGATGTTGTGCACGATGGCGGTGATCATGCTTTCGATCATGTAGCCGGTCTTGGGCGCGCCGGTGGGCACGGGCGTCACTTCCACGGGCGGGATGGCCACACACACGCCGGCCGAGAAAATGTTGCGGTACTTCTTGCTGCGCTGGAATTCGTCGATCAGCACAAAGCCGCGCGGGTTGCACAGGCCTTCGACCTGGGCCACGGCGTCCACGCCCTTGAAGGCGGGCAGCATCATGCTGAACTTGAAGGGCAGCTCGTGCTCCTTCTTGACCTGGCCGTCCTCGCCCAGTTCGGTGACGAACATCTTGCCAGGCTCCACCTTGGTGACCTTGGCGTTGCAGATCCACTTGATGTCGTTGTTGCGCAGGTCGCTTTCCAGCATGCCCTTGGAGTCGCCCACGCCGCCCAGGCCCATGTGGCCGATGTAGGGCTCGGCCGTGATGAAGGTCAGCGGCACCTTGTTGCGCAGTTTGCGGCGCTGCAGGTCCTTGTTGAAGATGAAGGCGAACTCGTAGGCCGGGCCAAAGCACGAGGCTGCGGGCATGGCGCCGATGATGGCCGGGCCGGGGTCCTTGATGAATTCCTGGTAGTCGGCCCAGGTTTTCTCGGCGTGGTCGATGGTGCAGATGGAGTGCGTGGAGCCGTCGGGGCCGGCGCCGGGGATTTCGTCAAACGCCAGCTTGGGGCCGGTGGTGATGATGAGGTAGTCGTAGGTCACCTGCGCGCCGTCGGCCAGCACCAGCTGGCTGCCCTCGGCGTCGATGCGGTCCACGCGCTGGGCGATGAAGTCGATGCCCTTTTTCTCGAGGTAGGGGCGGATCGGAATGGTGGTGTCCCCGCGTTCTCGCCAGCCCACGGCCACCCAGGGGTTGGACGGCACGAACTGGAAGTAGTCGACCGCGTTCACCACGGTGATCTGGTGCGATTTGTCGAGTTTGGCGCGCAGCTCATAGGCTGCCGGCATGCCGCCGGTGCCTGCGCCGAGAATCACGATATGGGCCATGCTTGTCTCCTGGGTTGGTGCCGGTGGTTCCGGCGGGGGCTGAAAACGGGGGGGTCTTTCTGCTTTTTATGGTGCACGCGTCAGTGTCTGGTTGGCGCTGCGCAGCGTGTCTTCATCGAGCTGCCCGGCCAGCGCGGCCAGGCGCAGATGGTCGAGCAGCAGACCGGTGCGCGCCTGTGCCAGGGCCAGGCGTGCGGCGGCGGCATCGTTTTCGGCGCTCAGCACGTCGAGCAGGGTGCGGTGGCCCACCTCATGGCCGAGCCGGGTGGCGTCCAGGCGCGCTTCGCTGGCGGTCAGCGCCTCGCCCAGGGCCTGCACCCGGCTGGCGCCGACCGACAGTCCCAGCCAGGCGCCATGCACCTGCTGCGCCACCTGCTCGCGCGTGCTTTGCACCTGCGCCTCGGCCTTGGCCTGCAGCGCCAGGGCTTCGTCCTGTTTGGCACTGCGCCAGCCGCCGGTGTAGAGCGGCACATTGATCTGCACGCCCACCATGGCGTTCACGCTCTTGTTGCGGGCGCTGCCGAAATCACCGCTGCCGTGCAGGCGGTCCTGCCCCGCCTGGGCCACCAAATCCACGGTGGCGGCGGCGCGCAGGCTGTGCTTGTGGGCCTCGGCCCTGGCAATGTCCAGCGCCAGGGCCTGCATGCGCAGGGACGGGTTGCTGGCCTCGGCATCGCTTTGCCAGGCCGTCAGGTCGCGGGGCGCCGGAGCCTGTACCTGGCTCGGCAGCTGCACGGCCAGACTGCTGGCGGGCAGGCCGGTGCTGTCGGCCAGCAGGCGGCGTTTCACGTCGAGGTCGGTTTGGGCGGCCAGGCGCTGGGCGCGCAGGCCCGCCAGGCGTGCGCGGGCTTCGTGGGTGTCGGTGATGGGCAGGCTGCCCAGTTCGTAGCGGTCCTGGGCCTCGGTGCTGGCCTTTTGCACGGCTTGCAGCTGGCGGTCGAGCACCTGCAAGGCCTCTTGCGCGACGGCCACGTCGAAATAGCGCTGTGCGGTGCGCAGCATGGCGGCCTGCTCGGCAGCCTGCCATTGCAGGTCGGTCATGTCGGCCTGCAGGCCCAGTTGCTGCTGCTGTGCGCTGCGCACCGGGTTGATGAGGGGCTGGCTGGCCTGCAATGCCCAGCGGGTGGCCGTGCCGCCCGTGACCGAGGTGGCAAAGTTCACCCCGTTCGAGGTTCCCAGGCCCGGTGCCGAAAACTGCGCACCGCGCATCTCGTTCTCGTTGGTCGCCAGGCCTGCCGATGCGGTCAACGCGACGCCGGGGCGCCACAGCGCAGCAGCCTGGTCGCGCTGCGGCTGCGCCGTGCCGTGTGCGGCGCGGGCCACGGCCAGCTCGCGGTCGTTCTGCTGCGCGGCCTGCCAGGCCTGCAGCAGGTCGGTGGCCCAGGCGGCGGGTGTGGCGCAGGCGGCGGCGAGGACGAGAGGGCGAATGTAGTGGTGCATGGTGTTATCTCCCACGGGTCAGCAGGGATTGCAGCCAGCGCTATGGCGAGGCGTTGCAACGCCGCAGACCGCCCGATCCACGGATGCGCGATGCGTGGCTGACTTGTTCAGCATTGCCCTGTTGCAGCTCATGCTGTGGCCTTGACCGCCAGGGTGCTGAATTCTTCAAAGGCGGCCGATGCCTTGGCGGCGTACATCAGCGACGGCCCGCCACCCATGTAGACCGCCATGCCCAGCGTTTCTGCGACTTCTTCGCGGGTGGCGCCGAACTTGACGAGCGCCTGGGCGTGGTAGCCCACGCAGGGGTCGCAGCGCGCGCCCACCGAGAGGGCGAGGGCAATCAGTTCCTTGGTTTTCTTGTCGAGCACGCCGTCCTTGCCGGCCGCCTGGGCCATGGCGGAGAAGCCGCGCAGGGTGTCGGGGATGTCCGCACGCAGCTGTGCGAGCTGGGCCGAGGTTTCTTGCGTCAGGGTGAGGTAGCTGGTGGTCATGGTGTTATCAATAAAAATGGCATCAATGGCTTATGGAGTAAGCGCTGATAGCTATGAAGTTGATAGTTCTTCATCCCGTGTCAGTGCGCCCAGGCGCTTGCGGTAGGCCGCGTAGTACAGGGTGGGGATGACCACCAGCGTGAGCACGGTGGAGACGGCGATGCCAAAGATCAGCGAGATCGCCAGCCCGTTGAAGATCGGGTCGTCCAGGATGAAGAAGGCGCCCAGCATGGCGGCCAGCCCGGTCAGCACGATGGGCTGCGCGCGCGTGATGGCCGAGTTGACGATGGCCTGCTTGAAATCCATGCCGCTGCG